>CAUVRI010000015.1:0-30227 GCA_963554405.1 uncultured Streptococcus sp.
GACGACGAAATCGAATTCTAACGAATTACCGATTTCTGTCCCACTCTCTTTTCTTTGTGTAAGCCCTATAAAAATTTGGCTTACACCGTTACGTCTACATCTCAAAAAATTGGCAAAATAATTAATGAAAATTCCTTTTTATTTTTTCTAGATCAGTTTTTTAGATGGAATATCAGATGATAACGAAAATAGTTTCGAAAATACAAAAAGACAAACGTCCAAATGCGACGTCTGTCTTCAAGCTTTTCTCTTTGTTTATGGTAAGATGGCAATGGCACGGACAGGTGAACCAGTTGCCTTGTCCCAGTGAGGGAAAGCAATCGAAATCAAAGCACCTACAGCTGGAACTTGGTCCAATTGGTTCAAAACTTCAACTTGGTAGATATTTTGTTCCAAGAGGTAGTATTCATTGACCAAACCATGCTCTGCTGCTGGAATACCTGCATCGGTATCAAAGGTTTCATGACCCACAGCCTTGACATGGCGTTCATGAATCAAGAATTCCAAGGCTTCACGGCTCCATCCTGGACTTTGTTGAACACCATTTTCATCTAGGTTACGCATAGCATCTTGATCTGGCCAACGTTTTGACCAATCACTGCGGAAGGCAACAAAAGCACCCTCAGCAATTTGTCCATGCTCTGCCTCAAAGTCTAAGATATCTTGTTTGCTTAAGATAAAGTTTGGATTGGCTGCAACTTCTTTAGACTTGTCGATAACATAAAGTGGCAAGAGAAGATCTTTGAGGTCAATCTCATCCAACCAACGACCCCCTTCTACAAAGTGAATCGGTGCATCAATATGCGTTCCGTATTGACCAACCACTGTAAATTTTTGAACATGGAAGCCATCTTTTAATGTGAAAAGATCTTCTTGTTGCAAAGCAGGAAGGGCTGGGAAGTGTGGACTTTCCGCATTGATCTGGTGACTCAAGTCCACCCATTTTTTAGCTTGCAATTCTTTATAAATACTTAGTAAATCTGACATGTTTCTTCCTCCTTATTCGCCCCAAACTTCAGCGACAATTTCCTTAATCAAACCGATTTTTTTCCATTGGTCTTCTTCTGTCAAAATGTTTCCTTCTTCTGTCGAAGCAAAGCCACACTGAGTCGACAGGTAAAGATTTTCCAACGGTACATACTGACTTGCTTCTTTAATACGAGCAATCACTTCGTCCTTGTTCTCCAATTGACCACTCTTAGATGTCAAGAGGCCTAATACCACTCCTTTACCAGGGGTTACTTCCGCAAGTGGTTCAAAACCACCAGCCCGATCGGTATCAAACTCTAGGAAGTAAGCATTGACCGCTTCTTCTCCAAGGAGTTCTTTAGCAATCGGCGTATAACCACCTGATGAAGCCCAAGTGGAATGGAAGTTCCCACGACAAACGTGCGTATTGACGGTTAAACCAGCTGGAACATGTTGGTAGACATCGTTGTTAAAGGTCAAGAAGAGATCAGCGAGTTCTCGGCGAACCTCATCTTTTGACTTGCCTTGAGCTGCTCCCCAAGCCGTCAAGAAATTATCATCTACCAAGACACCCCACGTACAGTCATCTACTTGAAGGGTCCGAAGTCCTGCATCATACAAATCTTGAATCACTTGAAGATAGGCTTGCTTGATGTCTTCACGAACAGCCGCAAAATCAGGATAGATGGTATTCAATTGTTCTACATGTTCTGCATCACGGATCAATTCAAAATAGAATTGCGCAGGTGCTGGGATGGTATATTTAGCCTCTACACCATCTACATCTGCCACAAGATCCCTCAAGAACTTGTAATGCTCTACAAATGGATGATTGGCTCCTGTGATTTTTCCAACGACAAGTGCTGAGTCCGCCTTGGTTGTTTCATCATGGAATTGATAACCTTGAGCAGCTTGGACATGATCAATGCCACCAAAGCCCCAGAAGAAATCCAAATGCCAATAAGCACGGCGGAATTCTCCATCTGTTACTGACTTCAGACCAGCAGAAATTTCCTTTTCAACTAAGTCACGAATAGCCTGATCTTCTACTTTTGTTAAGTCAGCCTGACTGATTTTTCTAGCTGCGAAATCTTCACGAGCCTGAACCAAAGCGGCTGGACGAAGAAATGAACCAACATGGTCTACACGATAAGGTGCATGTGTATATGTCAATATGATTCCCTCTTTCCTATAAGTTTTACATTAATTCATCAATGCAACCATTATAGCAGTCTAAAACTTGATAAACAAGGGTTTAGGATAATCTAATATCTTTGACATCTATATAGCCTTAGACTATAACAAAAAAGAAGCCCTTGAAGGACCTCTTTTTCTTAATTTTTAAATGCATCGAGCATGACTTGGAACTCTTCGTTCGTGAGTGTAATACCTTTTCCCATCTTTGTATGGTCGGGACTCCAGGTCCGGATATCATACTTAGCAGGAGCACTATTAAAACTCACACGGTTCAATTCTTTGGTCCAACCCTTGTCATTTTCTGACAAGACCAGCAAATGTTCTTCAATTTGGAATGAAAATTCTGCCATTTCACGACTCCTTTCTTGCCTTCTCATCTCTAATATTCGTAAATCATTTACAAAATCGTTGAAATTATCTATAATATATTGTATCAAGTTATGGAGAATTTAGCTATGAAAAAATTTCTCGAGATCGTTAAAGACCGAGCAAATGAATTTTTCAATGGAAAAGTCAGTACCCCTGCCCCATTAGAAGATGAGAGAATTATTGAAATCATTCAACAAGCATTGCGAAAAAAACAAGGGGTACATGTTATTTTTTCAAATAAGAGTTTTACAGGCGACATTGTCAAGTATGACCAAGAACGCCGACAACTGATCGTGAAAAATTTTAAAAAGAGTATGTCCACGATTATTCGGATTTCTGAAATCCAGAAAATCAGTTTGGTCCCCAATAATATTCGCATCGCCCAACAAAAAGGAGAGGTTTAACCCTCTCTTTTATATTGAAGACAAACGTCATTTTTGGCGTTTGTTTTTATTACTTTTAATCTCATTTCTAAATTTATTAGAGTATCAAAAAAATTCTATCAAATTTTAACTTTAACTTTTGAACCTAGTAAAAAGTTAAAGTTCCAGTACATACTACTAGTATTGACGTTGCCTTGATTAAAAAGGTCACCAAATCTTTCATAATTACATTATCTATTTAAAGAAAAATATTAGTAATAAATTATGTAAATTCAATCTAATCTCTAATCACCATAAGTATGCTCCCATTTTTTCATTTCTTCAACGATACTTCTTAGAGCAATACCTTTTTTTGTCATTTTATATTCAACCTGTGGAGGCGATGTCGGTAAAACTTTTCTTGATAAAATACCTTCTTGCTCAAAATCATGTAATCGTTGAGCTAATATTCTAGGATTAATACCTTCTACACTACGCAAAAGACTACTATAATGTATATTACCATCAATAATTTCAGATAAGATCTCAAGAGTAAATTTACCTTTTAGTAAATTCAAGACCCTTCTTGCTGGACAAATTGATTTTTTCAAAGATTGCTTCTTACAAGTCTCCATTCATTTCCTCCTTTTTTGATAGTTACTATACTTTTTTTCCCTTCTTGTTTCAGAAATTATTACATGATAAGCTAATTATATCATTTGAAAGGGGAAATTACTATGGATATTACAACTAAGTTTGACCGTATCAAAGATATTCTCGGTTGCGCTGATGGTAGATACTTTGGCACTGGATATACTCAAGTAAAATATTTTCAGAAAGTTAAATATATTGCTTTTGATTGATAAATGAAAATTGGTTTGATGAAATAACGGAGGAAGCTTGATGAAAAAAACAAATACAAAAGCGCCAGCTTATCTACTTTTTATTCTTTCACTAGGATACATTATGGCGGTCCTAGATACAACCGGAGTGGTTCTTGCTGTTCCCCATATTGAAACAGCTATGAGCGTCTCATTAGAGCAATCCATTTGGATTATTAACGCCTATACACTAGCTTTAGGCTCTTTACTCCTACTTTCAGGAAATCTAACAACAAAATATGGTGCTAAACGAATTTTATTATTTGGAATGACAATTTTTACACTTGCCTCATTTGGGTGCTCTTTTTCACCAAATATTGAAACATTAATCATACTTAGATTCGTTCAAGGTTTCGGTGCTTCTTTGTTTATGCCTAGTTCATTAGCACTTTTATTCATTTCATACCCTGATTCTACTAAAAGAGCACGTATGTTAGGAATTTGGACAGCAATTATTTCTGTTGCAACCGGTACTGGTTCTTTTATTGGTGGACTAATTATTAACTACTTCGGATGGAGGGGTATTTTCTTAATCAATATTCCATTGGGAATTTTGACAGTAATTTCAATATTACTTCTTGTGAAAAACAATATTGCCAATCCAAAGACTAGAATTGACATTTTCAGTAATATATTTCTTGTTGCAACTATCGGAAGTCTAATTATTTACCTTGTTGAAGGGAATCAATATGGCTATAGTAACCTAAATCTTTTATTGTTTCTTCTCCTGTTTATATTATTTGCTATTGGTTTAGTAGTCCACGATAAAAAAAGTAAAGCACCTATTGTTCCCCACCAACTATTAAAAAATGCTAAGTTTATTGTCTCTAATCTGTTAGGTTTAGTAGTTAACATTTCATTATATGGTATTGTTTTGGTGCTAGGACTTTATTTTCAAACTTATTTAAACCTCTCCTCAATGGTTTCTGGACTCCTCATTCTACCAGGAATGATTGTCTTAATTATTGGTAATTTATTTTACGCACGTGCTGTAAAACGATTTTCCGTGGGAAGCCTCGCTACTGTCTCAATTATTTTTGCCATTGTAGGAGCAGCAGGAATTTTTGGAATTGGAGTCCTTTTTCATGAAATTCAACTATACATCCTAATCCCTTTATTTTCTTTAATGAGCCTTGGTATCGGAGTGTTAACTCCAGCAACTACTACCATTCTTATGGAAGCTGCTGGTCAAGAATTATCTGGAATTGCTGGTGCAACTTTAAACGCTAACAAACAAATTGGTGGACTTTTTGGTACAACAATTATGGGGATTCTAACTACTAATTTATCCCATAATTGGAATATGGTTATCGTTGTCGCATTTTTGGTTAACGTGATAATGTATATTTCTACTTGGTTAATTGCTAGTCGTTACCTTTATGGAAAAGAATAAAACCAAACAGAATGCATTCAATTAAAAGTTGATTATACAGATTGAAGAAAAAGTCCATTTAGACAATTTTCTTCAATCTTTTTTCATAATTATATAAAGAAAAAACTCTAAAGGAGAAGTTTTTCTAGTCCTAATAGAGTTTTTCTATATTCTGAAGAGAGATTTAACCCTCTCTTTTTTTGTTATACTCGAACAGTTTTACTTGCCCCATCTTTTGAGTAGAGATTGATTAAGCCCTCCTGGCAAGAACGAATCATATCTCCTGGCTTGACTTCTTGTGGGACCGTGATCGTGAGAAGTTCCATCGGATTTGGTGCGCGATCAATCTTCACTCCATCCTTATCATGCAAGTCTTGGATCTGGCATTCAAAATGACGGAAGCCTGGTCCGTAGAATTCCACTTGGTCGCCTTCATTGATGACATTCCGTTGGCGAATCGTCGCAGTCATGGTAGATGGATCAAAGTCCACCACTTCTCCTACAAATTTGTATTGAGGAATCTTACGACGTGCCCCAAACAATTGTTCATTTTCAGTCGGTGTTTGGTAGTAGAATCCAGTTGCTAATTCACGTTGAGCGACTTTCCACAATTCATTGATCAAATCATCCTTGATGGCATAAAAGGCTTCTGGACTTTCCATATAGGCATCACAAGCCGCCTTGTAACAGTTGGCCACTGTTGATACGTAATGGACAGATTTCATACGGCCTTCGATCTTCAAACTATCAACCCCATTATCAATCATGTCTGGAATATTTTCGATCATACACATGTCCACGGCTGACATAGAGTATTCTTCTGGGACTTGTCCTTTGATACTCTTACGTTCTTGGCCAAATGGCATATCGTAGAGATCGTATTTCCAACGGCAAGATTGAGAACAGCCACCACGGTTGGCATCCCGGTCAGACATGTGGTTAGAAAGGGTACAACGTCCGGAATAGGAAATACACATGGCTCCATGAACGAAGGCTTCGATCTCAAGATCGGTACGCTTACGAATCTCAGCCAACTCTTCCATGGATACCTCACGGGCCAAGACGACACGAGTCAGGCCATATTCTTTCCAGAAATGGAAGGTCTCCACGTTGGTTGCAGAAGCTTGCGTAGACAAGTGAATATTGAGTCCAGGTGCATAAGTTGCACAGATTTCAATCAAGGCCGGGTCTGAGACGATCACGGCATCAAGGCCCATATCCCGCAATTCACGGAACCATTCACCAGCCCCTTGTTCATTTCCCTCATGGGTTACCATGTTTGAAGCAACGTGAACATCAACGCCACGTGCATGAGCATATTCGATACCTTCACGAAGCTCATCCATGGTAAAGTTTCCGGCACGGCTACGCAAACCATAGGCTTGTCCACCAACGAACACAGCATCTGCGCCATAATTAACGGCAACTTTTAACTTTTCTAATGTTCCAGCCGGTACCAAGACCTCTGGACGTTTTTTTGTATTTGTCATGTTTTCTCCAATTTACAAGATTGTCGATATGATGAATAGCTTCTTCGTTCCCTGAAAAAGGAAAACTCACAAACGAAGAGGCTTAATTTTTTTATTATTTTACACGATCTGGTTCATAATCGTAGAAACCAGTATCCAAACCACGATTAGCTGGATGCAATTTGCGGATTTCTTCATCAAACAGATAGGCTTGATCCTGTGTAAATGTTCCTTTTTGAATCAAATCACGGGCCTTGACAAAGTACTCTGTAATCTTGACAAAGTTTTCACCCGGACAGTAGACACCATCGAGTTTCCAATGATCAAAGCCATGTTCAACCAACTCAGACAATTTGGTCATCATATTCAAGTCATTATTTGAGAAGATATGGGTTCCATGTTTGTCTTCGTAGACCGAATAATGAGAATTGGGATCTCCTGGCTCGGCCAAGAACAGATCCCGATCTTTGGTCACAGACTCTTCTGTCTTGATAAAGTTGTAATAATTCTGAAGTAGCGGTCGTTTCGAATGGTGAATAATGCTAGCACCATAGACCAAGACTTCTGCTGGAATCTGAAGATTCTCAGCCATTACGAATAATTCGGCAGATGGAATCTCACGAGCCAAAACAGCCTCAGAAGCTCCTGCTTGTTTTCCCCAGAAGTTGATCTGGCGGCTCGAAGTGACCATGGTTGAGGCATCGTAAATCGTTTTGAATGGATAGCCATCTCGTTTCAAGACATAAAAAACGCCCGCATCTCCGACAGTAATATAATCAGCCTGAATTTCCTTTAGAAAATCTAGGAAAGGCTTGATTGAATCCATCATCGATTGGTGCATGAGTGCATTTACAGCTACTGTCAATTCTTTGCCAGCAGCATGGACCAGTTGGGCAATTCGATTTATTTCGTCATAGCTTAAAGTTTGAGGCAATCGTAATCCGTAATCTTTTTCACCGACATAGATTCGGTCAACCCCTGCATAAATCAGGGCTTGCGCTTGCTCAACACTCTCTGCTGTTGCTGTAATAATAATATTTTTCATAGAACCATTATAACAAAAATTCCGATATTCTAGAAAAATTTATTCATTTTGTAAAATTTGTAACATTTTTGTAACATTTATATACCTGAATTCATGATAGAATAATAGAGTACTGTTAGGAGAGAGAAAATGCCCGTAAGAAATTTAAGACACTATGATGAAGAATTCGATTATATCGAATTAACCAAACAAACCCAAGAAACCCCTATTCAGGACTATGCTCCTGAAGTTGAAACCGCACCTCAATTAAGTGAATTGCTATATTTTTTGAATATCGCTATTTTCTGTGTGTTGACGGTTGTATTTAGTTTTGTCTTTTTAGCAACAAAAATGAATACCTTCTTTGCGTTTGCTTTAGCGATTGGTTCTAGCTTTGCTACTATTCAAGGGTTCCGAATTTACTACAATAAACGAAAAAAATAAAAATCAGGTTCGCCTGATTTTTTTATTTTAGTCGAATTTTTTTACAAAAATAAAAGTCCAAAAATAACTTCTAACTACCAACTGATCGTTTCACTTCCAAAAAAATGAGGCTCCGAGAGCTTCATTTTGAGAGCGTAGACAAACTGTTCTTCTTTATAAATCTGAAAAATTCTACAAAAATAAAAAAATTTATTCGTTTGAATTATTCAATCATCTACTAAAATTTTCCGCCGTGAGAAAAGTGCCTGAAACATAATTGTTTCAGGCACTCGGGAGTTTTGAAACTTTAGGTTCAAAACTAAGTCATGGAACTTCTTTGAAGTTCGCTGTCGTCCGCACTCACCTAAGGAAAGTTTTTTAGATGACTTTGTCCTCAATCTAAAATGAGGCTCCTAGAGCCTCATTTTTTTATGCTTCTTCAGAATCTTTTTCATCCAACTCTAACACGATGTCTTCAGATTCTGTTTGTTTGCGAATGGATTGAACCAAGTCATTGCCACTTAGATTTTCTTTTTGAAGTTTATCCTTAAATGAGTGATAGACTTCTTGAGATTTTTCAACCACATCTTGCGTCTTTTCTTTGACAGATTCCAAAACAGTTCCTGTCGTAATTTCTCCAGAACCAACTTTTTCTTTGGTTTGTTGGATCACTTCGGCTGCTTGTTTTGAAACATCCTTAGCAGTTTGTTTCACCGATTCATGTACTTCTTGAGGATCTTCTTGATAATCTTTTACGAAGCGCACCACCTTTTTAGTGACTTTCTTTCCTTGCTCTGTTGATAAATAGTAGGCTGCTGAAGCACCTGAAATCACACCAATTAATAAACTAGATAAACGTCCCATATTCTTCCTCGATTCTATTTAAATAATTTTGAAGCCATCTTAATCGCTTTTAATCCGATAGAGGCTTTCACTGTTTTTCCACCAGCTGATACAGCTTTGACACTCAATTGACGGGCTTGATCATTCAAATCTGAAACAGACTCTGAAAGATCCGCCACGGCTGTAAAGAGTGGGTCAATCGTTGCAACTTTTTGATTCAAATCATCCGTTAAAACATTGACTTTTGCCAATAGATCATTGGTCTGATGCAAGGTGACATTGACATCTGATGTCAAAACTTGGATGGTTTTTTGCGTCTCATCTACAACTTTTCCAATCTTTGAGAGGAAAAAAATCATATAAATGACAAGTGCTACTAAGGCAAGGCCTAAGAGACCGTAGGCAATTTCAATAAACATATATTACTCCTTTGCTTCTACATAATAAGGGGCTTTTTTGCGACGTTGATAGATGATGATGGCGAGTCCAACTAGAATCAGGATCATCGACAACCACTGGGAAACACGTAAGCCCGCAAACATCAGGCTATCTGTCCGCATTCCTTCGATGATCATCCGACCAAAACCATACCAGATAAGGTAAAAGGCTGTTATCTCACCTTGTCGCAAAAATTGGGGCTTCCTACGAAGAATCAAGATCAAGATAAATCCTAGCAGATTCCAACTGGATTCATATAAGAAGGTTGGTTGACGATAACTGCCGTCTATATACATTTGATCTCGAATAAAAGAGGGTAGGTAGTTGAGACTTTTGACAGCAGCTCCATAAGCTTCCTGGTTAAAGAAGTTTCCCCAGCGTCCAATACTCTGTGCAATCATGACGCTTGGGGCCGCAATATCTAAGAAATCAATTGGCTCAATCAAGCGTCTACGAGAGAATAGATAAAGGACAAGGGCACCTGTCAAGAGGCCACCATAAATCGCGATTCCTCCGTTCCAGATGGCGAAAATCTCACCAAGATGCTGGCTATAATAGCCCCATTCAAAAATAACGTAATAGAGTCGGGCACCCACAATCGCAAGCGGAAAAGCGATCAAAATGAAATCAATGATATCATCTGGATCAATTTTCTTACGGGGCGCTTCTTTCATGGAAAGATAAACGGCTAGAATTAAGCCAGAGACAATACAAATCGCATACCAACGAATACTGATCGGACCTAATTGAAGGGCTACTGGATTCATTCCTTCACCTCATTTTGACTAATCAACTGGGACAAACGTTCTTCAAAAGTTTTGGTAGCATCATAGCCCATTTCTTTGGCCCGAACATTCATCGCTGCGGCTTCGATCACGACCGAAATGTTCCGACCAGTCTTCACAGGGATGCGGATCCGAGGAATGGTCACACCACCGATTTCCAACTCTTCTGCATTATTACCAAGACGATCATAAACTTGATCCTTAGCATAATTTTCCAAGTAAACGGCGATTTGGACTTGTGAAGAATCCTTGACAGCACTTGCACCGTAGAGACTCATGACATCGATAATCCCGACACCACGGATCTCTAGTAAGTGGCGTAGGATTTCAGCTGGCTCTCCCCAAAGGGTCATCTCGTCTCTCGCATAGATATCGACTCGGTCATCTGCTACGAGGCGGTGACCCCGCTTGACAAGTTCCAAACCTGTCTCACTTTTTCCGATTCCGCTATCTCCTTGAATCAAGACACCCATCCCATAAATATCCATCAAGACACCGTGTACACTCGTACGTTCTGCTAGCCGACTATCCAAATAGCTAGAAAGCTCTCCAGATAAACGACTCGTTGCAACATTGCTCTTTAAAATGGCTAGTTGCTTCTCTTCCGCAGCACGCAACATTTCTTCTGGAATTTCTAAATTCCGCGCGACAATGATGACAGGTGTCTCTGGCTGGAACATCTTGCGCAGGACCTGATGACGGTTGTGAGAGCTCATCTTCACCAGGTAGGACCATTCTTTCATTCCTACAAGCTGAATCCGCTCAGGTGTGTAATAGTCGAAATAGCCCGTCATTTCAAGACCTGGACGTGAAATATCCGCAGTCGTAATTTCCTTGCTTAAGAGTTTATCATCCCCATAAACAACCGATAGACGAAGCTTTTCCTGTAGATCGCGAACAGTAACTGCCATATCATTCTCCCTTTTCAAATTCTCTCTCTATTATAGCAGATTTTCTCTTCAGACGAGAGACTGAAGTGTCATTTGAAAGATCCATTTTCAACTCCTTTTTAAGGCAAGCAAAAAGAGGCCAAGACAAAGGTCTCCAACCTCTAGGAAATGATGGGAACATATGAAGAATGCTCTAGTCTTCGCCTTGCAAAAAATCTTTAATCATAGATTTGATTCCGGTAGAGACTGCATAAACCACCGCGTTTGAAGGAAATGAGATCAAGCCTAGCATAAAGGTGGTAGGTCCTCCCCCCAGCAAGGAGAAAACCAAATACAAAACCGGCAGAAATAAAATCGAAAACCGATAAATTTGTGGCTTTCTAGCCATTTCTGTTGGCAGAAACAAGAGGTAGAAGAGACTATTCCAAATGCCCAGTGGAAAAAGGAGCATTCCGATCAAAACTGTTCCAACTCCTTCACCAAAAAAACGATTTAAAATGAAAAACTGTCCTATAAAACTGAAGAAGAGATATAGAATAAAAGCAAGGGAATAGAACTTCTGCTTCACTCAAATCTCCTTTTAGAAAAATGGACTATCATTCTGATCATGGATGGGTTCGGCCTCTTTTCTTCGACGAGGTCGAGGGCCATCGTCAAAAATTTCCTGCTCCTCTTCCTTATAAGGCAAGGTCGTATCTAACAGTAAATAGATAATCACACCGATAAAGGCATGAGAAACCGTAAAAAGAATAAACAAGAAGCGTAGGAGAGTTACACTCAGACCAAATTTATCAGCTAAGCCAGCTAGCACACCTGAAACCAGGCGATGTCGTTTTAATTTGTAAAATGATGATGTCATTTGATTTTCCTCTTTCTAGTTAGACCTATTTTAGCAGAGTCGAACTGGAAAGAGATCCGCCTAAAGACTGATTCTTACACTTGTCTCATTTCAAGAAATTGCAGGCGGCTGTGACAGCGACCGCAGGCATATTTCTTCAGATCGATTTTTCGCTTTCGTCTATACTCTTGGCCACAATGGGGACATTGATAGAGATAGATCCGCTTGACTCGCCCAGTTCTATCTGGTAGAGGAGGTGTGAAACGAAGACCGTCCACTTGCTGGAGAAGTTGCTTAAAGGCTAGATCTTTGTGGCGATAGCCTTTTCCTTGATCGTAAAGATGGTAATGGCAGAGCTCGTGACGGACGATTTTACGAAAGACCTCTAACCCGAAAGCTTGGTATATTTTCGGGTTGAAATCAAGGTGTCGATCCTTGGGAAAGAAACGACCCCCAGTAGTTTGAAGACGTGAATTCCACTCTGCTTGATGGCGGAATTCTCTCCCAAAATCTTCTAGGGATACTTGGCGTACATACTCAGTCAGATTCATTCGGAGCTACCAAACTGAGATTGACTTTTTCGCGTTCCACATCAATCTTCTTCACCCAGACGGTTACCAAATCACCTACTGATACGACCTGGCTTGGATGCTTGATAAACTGCTTGCTCATATGGGAGATATGAATCAAGCCATCTTCGTGAATGCCAATATCGACAAAGGCCCCAAAGTCAACCACATTGCGCACAACCCCTTCTAATTTTTGGCCTATATGGAGGTCTTTAATATCCAAGACATCCTGACGGAGCACGGGTGCATCAAAGGAATCCCGCAAATCGCGACCTGGTTTTAGGAGATCGGCAATGATATCTTTCAGGGTTTCTGGGCCCAGATCCAGCTGAGTAGACATCTCCTTTATGTTCACAGTTTTTAATTTTTCATGAGCGGATGCATCGAGTTCGGTAATTTCAAGAAGCTGAAAAAGTTTTTCAACTTCCTTGTAACTTTCAGGGTGAACGCCGGTATTGTCCAAGATGTTTTTACTTTCAGGAATGCGTAAGAATCCAGCAGCCTGCTCGAAAGCCTTGGCGCCGAGGCGAGGCACTTTTTTAATCTGTGCTCGTGAAAGAATCATTCCTTCTTCTTCCCGATATTTCACAATATTTTCAGAGATGGTTTTATTGAGTCCTGCTACATGCGCTAAGAGAGAGGGACTAGCCGTATTGATATTGACCCCAACTTGGTTGACGACAGTATCTACCACAAAATCTAAACTTTCTGTCAGTTTTTTCTGATTGACATCGTGCTGGTATTGACCCACACCGATAGATTTGGCATCGATTTTCACCAATTCTGCTAGCGGATCTTGCAGGCGGCGGGCAATGGAGATGGCCGAGCGTTTTTCAACGGTTAGCTCTGGGAACTCATGACGGGCCAATTCACTAGCTGAATAGACAGATGCTCCGCTTTCATTGACAATAACATAGCGAACTCCTGGATGGTCGTGGAGGACCTCTGCGACAAAGGCCTCACTTTCACGGCTAGCTGTTCCATTTCCAATTGCAATAATCTCTACGCCAAACTCCTTGATCAAGGAGGACAGATCCTTTTTAGCCTGCTCGATCTGAGCTGGTTTTGCAGGAGCAACTGGATAGATGACCTGGGTAGCGAGCATCTTTCCTGTCTCATCGACAACGGCTAGTTTAGCACCAGTCCGAAAGGCTGGGTCAAATCCAAGGACCACGCGCCCTTTTAATGGAGGAATGAGCAATAGATTCCGTAGATTCTCAGAGAACAATTGAATGGCCCCGTCTTCTGCCACCTCCGTCAACTCTGTCCGAATCCGACGTTCAATCGCAGGAACGATTTTTTTCTTAACCGCTTGTTGAATAACCTCATCGACATAGGCATTTTTCGTTTTAAAACGAGCCTCAAAAATACGAATGATTCGATCTAGATGGTGCTCAAATCCGACTTTAAGAACGCCTAATTTTTCCCCACGATTGAGAGCTAAGGTCCGGTAGCCCTGCATACTCTTGATCTTCTCAGAAAAATCATAGTAGATTTCAAAGGTTCGCTTAGGATCTAAGCTTTCATCCTTCAAGGTTGACGTCATGAGAGAATGACCATGAATTTCTTGATAGGTGAGGGCCCGCAATTGGGTATCCTCTGAAATAGCTTCTACCAGAATATCCACTGCACCAGCTAAAGCCACTGTTTCAGTTGGGAAGGTCTCACAGGTAAATTTCTGAGCCTCTGCTTCCAAGTTTGGACTATTTTGCAGGATGAGACGTGCCAAGGGGAAAAGTCCTGCTTCTCGTGCAATCGTCGCCTTGGTCCGCCGTTTTTCCTTATATGGGAGATAGAGCTCTTCGACATCCGCTAATTTTTCAGCAGCCTCAATAGCCTGCTTGAGCGCCTCTGTCAGTTTGCCCTGTTCCTCAATCTTAGCAAGGACAGTTTCCTTTCGTTCGGCTAGAGTCGTTAAGGATTTGTCCCGGTCAATAATGGCCTTGATCGCTACTTCATCTAAATTTCCCGTCATATCTTTTCGATAGCGGGCAATGAAAGGAATAGTTGAGCCTTCTGCGGTCAGACTCAATACGGTATCGATTTGTTTTAAGCTAACACCCAATTCTTGGGCTATTTTTTCATATTTATCCATAGCCTCTATTATAGCATATTTTGCTGCCATCAAGGGTGAGAGCGCCTGTTCTGGTCTCTGTTTCAGGGATTTTTCAGAGAATAATTTTGACCCTATGGTTCTTTCCTTTTATGCTCCATTTCCCCCTTGCTCTTTCCTTTTTGTTATAATGAAAGAAAATAAAAAGGAGGCCCAACAATGGCTATTAAATTCTCAAAAACAGATGATCTTGATAAAATGTTTGAAAATTTTGCGAGTTTTCCGGATGTAGAAAAGAAAGTAGAATTTCCTGAAGAAAAAAAGAAGGCAGAAACTGCTACAACTAAAGAAGCAAAGAAGGTTAAGTAATGACATTCTTTCAACACCTTCCCTCTAGCGTCTTGCAGGCTGGGGCTATTTTTCTCTCGATTATTATCGAAGCCCTACCGTTTGTCCTAATCGGAAGTATCATTTCAGGGATTATTGAGGTCTATATCACCCCCGAGAGGGTCTACCGCTTTCTTCCCAAGAATAAATTTGGGCGGATCTTCTTTGGGACCTTTATCGGCTTTATCTTTCCTTCCTGTGAATGTGGGATTGTTCCCATTATCAATCGCTTTCTAGAAAAGAAAGTCCCAAGTTATACTGCTGTTCCCTTTTTGGTGACAGCACCGGTCATCAATCCCATCGTTCTCTTTGCGACCTACTCAGCTTTTGGGAATTCTGTCAAGATGGCCCTCTACCGCGCCCTTGGTTCCCTTTTGGTCGCAACGGTGCTAGGGATCTTTCTTGGTTTTATTCAGACAGATTCGATCCAAAAAGAACATCGTAAGGCTGTACATGAACATGATTTTAGGGACTTGAGCAAAGGTCAAAAGCTCTTCCAAGTCTTGGTACAAGCCATTGATGAATTCTTTGATACGGGACGTTATCTGGTATTTGGTTGCCTCTTTGCCAGCCTCGTCCAAGTCTATGTCCCAACACGGATCCTCACTTCGATCAGTGCGACACCGGTTATTGCTATTCTCCTTCTCATGGTCTTGTCCTTCCTCCTCTCACTTTGTAGCGAGGCGGACGCCTTTGTTGGATCCTCTCTTCTGACGAGTTTTGGAGTAGCGCCTGTTCTTGCCTTTCTGGTGATTGGGCCTATGCTTGATGTTAAAAATCTCCTCATGATGAAAAATTATCTCAAGACCCGTTTTATCTGGCAATTTATCGGGATTGTGAGTGGAGTTGTGCTCCTTTATGCTTGGTTTGTGGGGGTAGTGCTATGATTCGTTTCTTGATATTAGCTGGCTATTTTGAGCTCACCATGTACCTGCAATTATCTGGTAAGCTCAATCAATACATCAACTTACACTATTCTTACTTGGCTTATATTTCCATGTTCTTGTCCTTTGTTTTAGCTCTTGTGCAGCTGATCATCTGGGTCAAGCAGATGAAGATCCACAGTCATCTCTCTGGCTTCTGGGCAAAAGTGGCGAGTATTTTCTTGCTCTGTATTCCTTTGTTTGTCGGGCTATTTTTCCCTACAGTGACACTGGATTCCCAAACAGTCTCTGCAAAAGGCTATCACTTCCCGGTTGCGGCTGGTTCTTCCAAGGAAATCCAGCAGGACGAAGGGACAACAACCCAGTATCTCAAACCAGATACTAGTAGCTATTTTACCAAATCTGCCTATGAGTCAGAAATGAAGCAGGCTGCAAAGAAATATGTTGATAAAAAAGTGATCCAGGTGACCACTGAGAATTACATGGAAGTCATGGAAGTGATTTATGATTATCCTGACCAATTTGCAGGAAAAACCATCGAGCTGACCGGTTTTGTATACAATGATCCCAATAACAAGGACAGCCAATTTCTCTTTCGCTTTGGGATCATCCACTGTATCGCAGATTCTGGCGTCTACGGTCTCTTAACGACCGGTGCTCCGCAGCATTTCGAAAACAATACCTGGATCCATGCGAAAGGAACCTTGTCCATTGAATACCACAAGCAGCTCAAGCAAAGCTTGCCTGTTCTCCACATTAGCGATTGCCAGACCATTACAAAACCGGCCAATCCCTATGTCTACCGCGTATTCTGATGGAGCTTCCGTTGTAGATCCAAACAGTTTATAACAGTTGATGCTAGAATCCACATTGGTTCTAGCTTTTTCTATTCTTTCCTCTCAAATCCTCTAATCCAAGCGGAAAATATTCGGAACAACGATTCCATCAAAGAAATCTTGTAGATTTTATGGTAAAATATGGTTAATAAAATAGGAAATAGGTACTTAAATGTCTTCAAAAGTTATCGTAACCATTTTCGGGGCCAGTGGAGATTTAGCTAAGCGCAAACTCTACCCATCCCTTTTTAGACTCTATAAATCAGGAAATCTATCTGAACACTTTGCGGTTATCGGAACAGCTCGCAGACCATGGAGCAAGGAGTACTTTGAATCAGTTGTGGTAGAATCTATCACAGATCTGGCAGATAGCCCACAACAAGCTCAAGAATTCGCTAGCCATTTCTACTACCAAAGCCACGATGTCAATGATACCGAACATTACATCGCCCTGCGTGAATTGCAAAATAGCTTGGATGAAAAATACCAAACGGAACACAACAAGGTCTTCTTCTTGTCCATGGCTCCTCAATTTTTTGGAACCATTGCCAAACACCTTAAATCAGAGGGTATAGTGGATGGACAAGGCTTTGAGCGCTTGATCGTTGAAAAACCTTTCGGTACAGACCTAGAAACGGCTAGTCAGCTCAACAAGGAATTGGAAGAAACCTTTGATGAAGAGCAAATCTTCCGGATCGACCATTACCTTGGAAAAGAAATGATCCAAAATATTTTTGCCATTCGTTTTGGAAATCTTATTTTTGATAATCTCTGGAACCGAGATTTTATTGACAATATCCAAATTACCTTTGCTGAACGCTTGGGGGTTGAAGAACGCGGTGGCTACTATGATCACTCAGGGGCCCTTCGAGATATGGTGCAAAACCATACCCTTCAGCTTTTGTCTTTGCTTGCCATGGATAAACCAGCTACCTTCACCAAGGATGCGATTCGAGCTGAAAAAGTTAAAGTTTTTGAGCAATTGCACAATCCAACAGATGACGAATTGAAGAAATTCTTTATCCGTGGTCAATACCATTCAGGTACGATCGAAGGGAAAAAAGATATCTCTTATCGCAGTGAGCCCAATGTCGACCCTGAATCTACTACAGAAACCTATGCTTCTGGTGCATTCTTTGTTGATAGTGAGCGCTTCCGCGGTGTGCCTTTCTTCTTCCGTACTGGAAAACGCTTGACCCAAAAAGGAACCATGGTCAATGTGGTCTTCAAGCAAACCGACTCCATCTTTGGACATAGTTTGCAACCAAATGTCTTGACCATTTATATCCAACCAAACGAAGGTTTCTCATTGAGCATCAACGGAAAAGAGGTCGGAGAAAAATTCAGTATCGCACCGATTTCCTTTGACTACGAAACAGATGCGACTGCAACTGGAGCTTCACCAGAGCCTTATGAAAAATTAATTTTTGACGTTTTGAACAATGACTCAACCAATTACAGCCACTGGCACGAAGTTCGTGCTTCATGGCAATTGATTGACCGGATCGAAAAACTATGGGCCGAAAATGGAGCACCGCTCTATGAATATAAGTCTGGATCCATGGGACCAACTGCATCCGATGATCTCCTTGCAGAATACGGAGCCGAATGGGTTTGGAAACCTGAACCTAAGAATTAAGGAAAGCCACCTTCGGGTGGTTTTTTTTGATAGCGCAAGGAAACAAAAAGACAAATTGTCCTTCCAACAATTTGTCTTTTTCTATTCGACTCTTAAATCAAGCCTTCCAAGAGGCCTCTCATGAAGTTTTCTGAATGGAATGGTCCGATATCATCAATCTTTTCTCCGAATCCAATCAACTTCACTGGAATGTCCAACTCTTCACGAATCGCAAGGACGACCCCACCTCGAGCCGTTCCATCGATCTTGGTCAATACAATTCCTGTCACAGGCGTAATTTTTGAAAATTCTTTGGCTTGCACCAAGGCATTTTGACCAGTCGATGCATCAAGGGCCAGCAAGGTTTCATGCGGTGCATCAGGTACCACACGCTTGATAATGCGACCGATTTTTTCAAGCTCGGCCATGAGGTTGTCCTTGTTTTGCAGACGACCCGCCGTATCAATCATCAGAACATCAATGTTTTCAGCGATTGCACGTTCCATTCCATCAAAGACGACGCTAGCAGGATCTGATTTTTCAGGACCTGTTACAACTGGAACATCTACGCGGCGTCCCCATTCTGCCAGTTGAGCCACTGCTCCTGCACGGAAAGTATCTGCTGCAACCAGCATGACTTTCTTGCCTTCTTGTTTGTAGCGGTGGGCTAACTTCCCGATAGATGTTGTTTTACCAACTCCATTGACCCCAACAAAGAGCATGACCGTAAGACCATCTTGAAAACGAATGGCTTCATTAAATTGGCCATCCTTTTCATACAAGTCCACCAATTTTTCGATGATCACGCGCTTGAGAGCATCTGGTTTTTTGGCATTTTCCAAACGGGCTTCATAGCGCAACTCTTCGGTTAAATTAGAGGCCACTTGAACCCCAACGTCACTCATGATCAAGAGTTCTTCCAATTCTTCAAAGAATTCTTCATCAACTGAACGGAAATTGGCAAAGAAGGCATTGAGGCGTGCTCCAAATCCAGTCCGTGTCTTTTTCAAGCTACGATCGTATTTTTCCTGAATGGTTTCTTGCTGAGGCTCAACCTCGTCTGGAATCGGCTCCTCTGCCTCTTCAACAGTCCTTTCCTCAACAGCTGATGCAGCTTCTCCTTGAGGAAGTCTGGACTCGGCTTCTGCTACTTCAGAAGTTTCCTCCACTTGAGCAATCGCTTCTGATACTTCAGGTTCTGAAACCTCATCCTGAGCTTCTACTAGTTCTGGAGACTCCTCTTCTGTCGTGCTCCCTTCTACTAGCTCAGCTTCAGATGATGGAGAAGCAATCGGTGACTCTTCTTCCAGTTCTGAACCGTTAGCCCCATCTGCTTCCTCACCATTTTCAGTTTCTTCCGCTTCAATTTTCACTTCTTCAAGAGGCTCAGTCTCCTCCGTTTCATCAGCTAGTGGTGAAACTTCTTGAGGACTTGCTTCTGTTTGAGCAGGTTCAAAGGCAACTGGAGACTCCTCTACTGGTACTTGGTCTTCATTAGTCTCTGATGTCACTTTTTCTTCTACAAGAGGTTCCTCTGCCGGCTCTTCTTTAGCAGCGGTTGAAACAGGTTGATGTGTGGCTGCAATCCGCGCTTTAAGCTCTTGGTAGTAAGCCTCCATATCAGCGATTTTTTGCTCTTCCTTGTCATTTAAGGTAGCCGCCGGCTCCTCTTTGACAGTTTCTTCAACCTCAGTACTTTCCGTCACTTCTTCAGTAGACGGAAGCACTTTTTCAGTTTCTTCTTTTTTTCCAAATAAACGATCAAATAATCCCATTTATTCACTCTCCTTTAGCACATAATTTTCAATTGCCCATGCGACGGCATCCTGGTCATTGGTCACAGGGGCCACCAGCGCTGCAACTTCCTTCACTTCTGGAATAGCATTGCCCATGGCAACTCCTAGTCCAGCCCACTGGATCATAGACAGGTCATTGGCCTCATCTCCACAGGCCATGACTTGATCAGATGTAAGACCCAAAATGGCTGCCAATGCCTCTAAACCTGTTGCCTTGTGAACATTTTTGGGGCACCATTCCAGCAACATTTCCCGAGATTTAAAAATTTCATAGTCTTGAAATAAGTCCGGCCTGATCTGCTTGATCGCTACATCTAAAAAGTCTTGATCAACGGCTGTCACACACTTGTTGTAGGATATCGTGGATGGCAATCCTTTAAATTCTGTCTCAATAAAGTTCAGGTAGGGATTGTAAAGGGAGTAGAGAGACTTTCGATCTGCATGAATCTCATAAACCGTTCCCTCACTGATCGCATCCAGCGGAAGTCCGAGACGAGCTGTTTCATCATGGATGGTTGCGACATCTTCTGCTGCCAAGACCACTTTTGAGAGAATCTCTCCATTATTTCGCTGCACCAAGCCACCGTTGAAGGTAATCGTATACTCTTCTTTGAGGCCCGCTGTTCCCAATTCTTCTAAAAGAAAATCCATAGCTTTCAAGGGGCGACCAGTGGTTAGAACCACCTTGACACCTTGAGCCTGTGCAGCAGCGAGAGCTGCTCTATTGCGAGGGGAGATCTTTTTTTCAGAATTGAGAAGAGTCCCATCTAAATCCAGCGCAATCAAGGAAATCTTACTCATACAATTTCCTCCATGTAGCGTAGGACAGAACCCGTCGCATGGTGGCCGATGACTGTTTCAGCAATCGCTAAGATTTCAGGACGTGCATTTTCTGGCGCTACAGGATGGCCCACGACTTGCATCATATGAAGGTCATTTAGGTTATCCCCAAAAGCCATCACCTGATCCATCGAAATCCCTAGTTTATCCGCTAAGGCCGTAATCGCCACTCCCTTATCGACATAATCGAGGACAATATCAATCGATTCAAAACCTGTCGTCATCGCTTTGACACCGGGGATATTCTCAGTGACCCATTGTTCACCTTCAAGTACAAGAGCTGCATCAAAGTTGGTGGTCAATTTGAAAATTTCATCCTGAATATCTGCTAGGCTTTTCACTTTTTGAATGTTTTCATTGTAGTGCTGACTCAAGGCCAGATAGTCGGGATCTACTGTTTCTAAGACATAGCTTCCCTTTTTCCCTGTCAAAAGCAATTTATTCGGATCTGCATAAGGGGAGGATTTCAGAGCTTCAAAAATACCCAAATAAAAGTCTTTGGACATGGTCGCTTCGTAGAGATCGTCTCCATGAAATTCTACCACACTGCCATTTTCAGCAATGAAAATCATCTGGTCCTCAAATCCTTTAAATAGGGATTTGAGAGAAAGGAGGGCACGGCCACTCGCAGCAGCAAAATAGATGCCTTTTTCTTTGCAGCTTGCTAATACCTTGCGTAAAAGGTCTTGATCGTACTGATGTTGGTCATTTAGAAAGGTTCCATCCATATCCGTAGCGATCAATTTAATATCATTATTCTTCATTTTCTAAGTCTTTCAATTTTACTGAGACGATTTTAGAAACCCCTGATTCCTGCATGGTCACACCATAGATGGAATCTGCAGCCGACATGGTTCCCTTCCGGTGCGTCACGACAATAAATTGGCTTTCCTTATCAAAGCGGTTCAAATAATCCCCAAAGCGCTTGACATTGGCCTCATCTAGGGCAGCCTCTACCTCATCCAGAATGACAAATGGAATAGTCTTGACACGAATAATCGAGAACAAGAGAGCCAAGGCAGACAAGGCCTTTTCTCCACCACTCATAAGGTTTAAGGATTGGATCTTTTTACCAGGTGGCTGTACAGAAATTTCAACACCAGCTGTCAGAAGATCTGGCTCTGTCAGAATCAAATCAGCAGAACCCCCACCAAACATTTGACGGAAAGTGACTTTAAAGGATTCACGAATGGCTTCAAAAGTTGATTTAAAGCGTTCCTTGACTTCGTCATTCATGTCGTTGATGGTAGACAGAAGCATGTTTTTCGCAGCCAAGACATCCTCACGCTGGCTGGAAAGGAAATCAAAGCGCCCCTTCACCTCGTCGTACTGCTCGATCGCACCCACATTGACTGGACCAAGTGCCTTAATATCTTTTTCGATGCTCTTGAGCTGGTTTTCAGCTGCTGCAAGATTTTCAACAGGTTTGGCCTGTTCTTTGGCTTGGTCAAAGCTTTGCATGAATTCATCGGTAATTTGCGTTAAGAGCTTGTTCAAACGATCCGCATGCTTTTCACGTGTCGCTTCAGCCTTGGCTTGTTGACGAATCCACTCTTCGTTTTTCTTGCGAGCTTGTTCCATCTGTTCTGCCACATCTTCGGCCTGGCCTTCCAAATCATCCAGCTCAAAACGTTTCCGAATGACTCCTTGTTCCAAGTCCGTTTTCTTGGCTTGGGCCTGCGTCAATTGATTGGCTAGCTGCTCCACATCTACTGTTTGAACTTGGGCCTCGCCTTGTTCAATCAGCAATTGCAACTGATGCTCTTCTACTTCCAACTGGGAGATCGTTTCTTCCAAGCGACGAGCATCTGTTTGCTCATAGCTTTGTTGGCTCTTATATTCGGTTTGTTGAAGTCGCAACTCTGCCAATTGCTCTTGCAAGTTTTGTACTTTTTGTTGCAGAACGTCTTTGTCCGACTTCATGGTTTCAATGTCGCGATTCAGATTTTCTTTTTTAAGCTCAATTTCTGCCAATTGCTCAGTAAGAGACTCTAGCTCTTCTTGGAGAGACTGGGTCGCATCTGTTGCCAATTCTGACTTCAAAGCTTCTAAGAGTTCCTGAATTTCTTTCAGTTGCTCTTGGCTTTGTTGGTAGGCCAATTGGGCCCGCTGTTGCTCTAGACGCGCTTGCTCACCCTGGCTTTGAATAGAAGCCAAGTATTCTTGCGCCTGGTTGAGCAGATTGTCCTTGGTCTCTACCTCCTGCTCTGCTTCTCTCAAACGAGCATCCAGAGCTTGCATTTCCTGCTTCAAACTATCCAATTCTGGTTTGACAAAGACCGTATTTTGGGAGCGATTGGCACCACCGGCGTACGATCCTCCGGTCCGCAATTCGGTCCCATCCAAGGTCACCATCCGAACTTGATAGTTGACTTTACGAGCCGCCTCACGCGCATGCTCCGTCGTGTCAAAGATAGCCGTTACTCCAAGCAAGTTTTGGAAAATCTGTTCAAAACGATGCTCATAGGTCACTAAGTCACTCGCAATTCCTAGAAATCCTGCACTGGCTTGAATCAATTCTAGATTCCGAGGAGATAGTTGACGAGCTTTGATGGTCGTGAGCGGAAGGAAAGTTGCCCGTCCCAAGCGATTGCGTTTCAAGAAATCGATCGCTCGTGTTGCGGCCTTTTCATCCTCGACAATGATTTGTTGGCTGCTAGCTCCCAGAGCAATTTCAAGCGCTGTCTGGTAGTCTTTTGAGAAACTCAAATTCTCACTAACAGCCCCACAGATGCCTCCTAACCGTTCTGCTTCTTGCAAAACGCTCTTGACGCCTGCATAGAAGTTACTATGGTTCTTCTGAATAGCTTCCAAGCTATTGATCCGCGCCCGCTTATTCTTGCTCTCATCCATCAAGTCAAACATGGTAGTTTGAGCCTCTTGGTAGGCAGCTTTGGCCTGCTCCACTTTTACCAATTGATTTTGGTATTCTGCTAATAGGTCTTTGACCGTCGCTTGTGCCTGATCCAACTCCTCCAATTGTCGAACTTCTTTTTCCTTGGCAGCTTCAAAATTGGATTGCGCCTTGATCAAGTCCTCTTGACGATGACTAGATTCTTGTAGGAGTGCTTGGATCCGGCTCTCAATAGCTGTCCGCTCATTAGATTTTTCGGCTTCTGTCTGTAAGAGCTCCACATACTGCTCACGTAGATGCTCAATGACTTGTTCCGGATCTTCTTCATAGTTGGCTAATTCTTTTTCCAGCTCTTCTTGTTGCTGACGGTTCTCTATCAGTCTTTGTTGAAGAGTTGCTAGCGTCTCTTGTTTTTCAGCCAGCTCTTTTTTCGCTTCTTCCAGACGGGCCAAAACAGCATCTAGTCGCTCTAGATTTTCCTTTCGACTATGGGCTGCTTGACTCGATTGCAACTTAGCGACTTCGATTTGCTTTTCTAAATCGCTAATCAAACGAGTGACCTCTAGCAAGCTCGCCTGGTCCTCAGCTAGACTTGCATCCAACTGATGGCGGGCTTTCTTAATACGGAGGTTATCTTCTTCTAAAATCTGACGACGTTGGTAATAAGAGGCCAACTGTTCTTGAATGGCTTTTTCTTCTTGGTCAGCCTTTTCATAGAGATCCTTTGTCAGATCGACTTGAGCGACCAAAACGTCCAGTAAGAGAACCTGCCGTTCTTGGTCTAATTCCAAGAAACGACGAGCGACTGTCGCTTGCTTTTCAAGAGGTTGGATCTGTCCTTCTAATTCATAAAGGATATCCTCCAAACGGTCCAAATTCTCCTGGGTTTGGTTGAGTTTAGTCTCGGTTTCCTTGCGCCGCGTCTTAAATTTCAAGACACCTGCAGCTTCTTCAAAGATTGCCCGGCGTTCTTCCGGTTTGGAGTTAAAGATTTCCTCTACACGACCTTGGGAGATAATCGAGAAAGAATCCCGTCCCAATCCCGTATCCATAAACAAATCATGCACATCTCTGAGACGTACTTTCTTACCATCGATCTTGTACTCGCTGTCTCCCGAGCGATAAATATGGCGTTCGACCCGAATTTCTTTCCCCGCTTGTTGGATAAAACCATCCTGGTTATCTAAGACAACCGTGACACAAGCATAATTCAGCGGTTTACGCGATTCTGTCCCTGCAAAAATGACATCGGGCATCTTTCCCCCACGTAGACTCTTGACACTGGATTCCCCTAAGGCCCAGCGCAAGCTCTCCGTGATATTTGATTTTCCAGATCCATTTGGCCCTACAACAGCAGTGACTCCTTTGTCAAATACGACCTTGGTCTTATCCGCAAAGGATTTGAAGCCTTGGATTTCAATCTCTTTTAGATACATGAGCCATCATTCCTCGTTTCAACTGCATTGCAGGCTGCTTCCTGTTCCGCTAATTTCTTGGAGCGACCATGACCGTGTCCTAGGGTTTTGCCGTTCACGAACACTTCCACTTCAAACTCCTTTGCATGAGCGGGACCAGACTCATTTACCACTTGGTACTGGATCTCCACATCTCCGTGAACCTGCAACAGTTCTTGCAAACGGGTCTTGTAGTCAATAACTTGGGAAAATTGACCCGTTTCCACCTTGGGAATCATGACCTGATAGACAAAGCGCTTGACCGCTTCCACACCTTGATCTAAGAGCAAGGCACCTAAAAAGGCTTCAAACAAATCGCCAAGAATCGTATCACGGTCCCGACCACCTGATTTTTCCTCGCCTTTGCCTAGTTTGATATAACGGTCAAATTGGCAATCCCGAGAAAAACCAGCCAAACTTTCTTCACGGACAATCATGGAACGGAATTTAGACAAATCTCCCTCAGGTCTGTTTGGGTGTTCCTTATACAAATATTCGGAAATAACTAATTGAAGAACAGCGTCTCCTAAAAATTCCAAACGTTCGTTATGTGAAATTTTTAAGAGGCGGTGCTCATTGGCATAAGACGTGTGTGTAAAAGCTGTATCTAATAAACTGCTATCTGAAAAAACGATCTGAAACCGTTCCGATAACAGGGCTTGTAATTTCTCCATAGGAAGCCTACTTTCTAATAAATTCATACCTTTAAGTATACCAAAAAAGAAGCACGAACGCACTTCTTTTCCTAGTTCTAGGGCCTGAATTCTCCAATTTTAATCAGGATTTTCCTCTGTTGGATTTTCAGGCTTATTAGGGATCACTTTTAAGAGATAATAGGTGATAAAAATCGTCAAAGCACCTAGAGCAAGCTTCACCCAAATAATCGGGGCCAGATAGATGGAAATGCCCATCAGAATGTAGATCTGAAGAAGGATCCATTTCTTCCGTTCTTTGGCAATCGATTTGGTCTCTCGGTAATCCGCTACATAGGTTTGATAAAGCTTGGTTTGGTAAAGCCAAGTTTCAAAGCGTTTGGAACTTTTAGCAAAGCAAGCCATGGACAGCAATAAAAAGGGGGTTGTCGGTAAAATTGGCAATGGAATCCCAATAATTCCTAGTCCCAATGATATAAAACCAATCGTAAGATAAACAAGGCGCATTTACTTCTCCTTTGTATGTTTCTTGTTTCATAATCACTCTACAGTGTTCACATCTGACATTAGAAGCTTCATCTTAGATGGATCTGACATTCCATCCACAATATTCTGTTGTTCCTCATTTAATGGCAATAATATTATAGTTGCTGTATGAGAAGGTAATTCCCCACTATCCTTGATAAAATAGCTAACCTTTTGATTCTCAAAAATAGCCTTTCCATCATAAGACCAGGTAATTGAAAAGTTCAAATCTTTCTTGATATCTACATCTGTCTTATTGACCAGCATGAGTGCCGCCCTGCCATCTGAAACAGCCCCGGTAAAATAGATCGCCATATTCCCCTCGCTACCAACTTCAGGATGTTCTTTAACCAATTTCTTCCCTAACTCAATAAGATCAGACGTCTTTCCTTCATTTTGAGGGGCCACCACAAATTTCAAACCTTTTTCTTCTTTATCTTTAGAAGACTCTGATACTTTTGTTTCCTTCGTCGTTTGATTGGAAGTCGACTCTTTCGTAGCTTGCTTAGACTGACTACAAGCAGTTAAAGCAACCAAACCAGCCAGTAATAACACCATTTTTTTCATTTATTATCTCTCCTCTACTTTCGTGATTCTCACTCAGAATTCGTTCTTTCCTATCATACACGAATTTTGGGTAAAGAGCAAATTCATTACTAGATATAGATTTCCTCAAATAGGCAGATAAAAAACCACCCGAAAGTGGTTTTCTATCTTATATCTTCGTCAAAGGGGTCGCGGTATCTGGCGAGGTATCTAACACCTCAAAATCATGGCCAACAGCTAGATCTGCTCGAGCCAGTTGATTCTCCATGGTCATATGGGCCAATTCTTTGATATTGTTCTCTTTTGACAAATGACCCAGATAAATCTTCTTGGTGCGATTTCCCAAGGTCCGGATCATGGCATCCGCCCCGTCTTCGTTAGAAAGGTGGCCTAGATCTGACAAGATCCGCTGCTTCAAGCGCCAAGCGTAAGAACCTGCTCGAAGGATCTCTACATCATGGTTGGACTCAATCAGATAGCCATCTGCATCCGCGACGATGCCTGCCAAGCGATCGCTCACATAGCCTGTATCCGTCAGCATGACGAAGCTTTTGCCATCCTTCATAAAGCGATAGAATTGAGGGGCAGCAGCATCGTGACTGACCCCAAAACTTTCGATATCGATATCGCCAAATGTCTTGGTCTTCCCCATTTCAAAAATGTGCTTTTGAGCATCATCGACCTTGCCTAGATACTTGGTGCCTTCCATAGCCTTCCAAGTTGCTTCATTAGCATATAGATCCATGCCATATTTTCGCGCTAAAACACCCACACCATGGATATGGTCTGAGTGTTCGTGCGTAATCAAAATGGCATCTAAGTCTTCTGGTTTACGATCAATTTCAGCCAATAGTCCCGTAATCTTTTTCCCTGATAGCCCTGCATCAATAAGCAGTTTTTTCTTTGGCGTCTCAAGGTAGAAAGAATTCCCACTAGAACCTGAAGCTAAAATACTATACTTAAATCCCTCTTCTGTCATTGACTCCTTATTCTTCCTCTTCTGTATCCCAGTCGTCTTTAATAGCGTCTTTGTCGTACGGCAAGACAATGGTAAAGGTAGATCCCTTACCATATTCACTCTTGGCCCAAATAAAGCCTTTGTGCTGCTTCACGATCTCCTTAGCAATGGCTAAGCCCAGACCAGTCCCACCTTGGGCCCGGCTACGCGCCTTATCCACTCGGTAAAAGCGATCAAAAATGCGTGGCAAGTCTTTCTTGGGAATTCCCAAGCCCTCATCTGAGATAGAGATAATCAACTGGGCATCTGTCGTTTTCATCCCTACCTTGATCTTTCCACCATCAGGTGAGTACTTGATGGCATTGTTCAAGATATTGTCGATCACCTGGGTCATTTTATCCGTATCAATTTCAACCCAGATCGGGGTGATCGGGTATTCCCGGATCAGTTCATACTTCTTAGTATCTTCTTGCGATTGACTCTTGATCTTATCAAACCGGTTCAAAATAAAGGTGATAAAGGCCGTAAAGTTGGTCAACTCGATGTCCAACTGACTGGTTTCATTATCGATTCGTGACAAGCTCAATAGATCTGTGACCATGCGCATCATGCGGTTGGTTTCATTGAGTGAAACTTTGACAAAATCTGGTGCTACCGGCTCTGACAAAGCGCCATCGTCTAGGGCTTCCAGATAGGATTTCACACTGGTCAAAGGTGTCCGTAATTCATGACTCACATTGGAGACAAAGAGGCGACGTTCCCGCTCTTCCTTGTCCTGCTCTGTCGTATCGTGCAAGACAGCTACCAGACCAGAGATAAAGCCTGACTCGCGACGAATCAAGGCAAAGCGCACACGAAGACTTAAGTATTCCCCATTTTCATCCTGGGAATCGATGGTCAACTCTGGTACTTCTGTAATCAAGCTGCGCAGATCATACTCGTCTCCAATCGAAAGCAAATCCAGAATACTGGTATTAAGCACCTCATCTGGATTGACATTCAATTGCTTGGCGGCCATTTCATTGACCATGATGATCTGACCACGTCTATTGGTCGCAAGCACCCCATCTGTCATGTAAGAAAGGATACTGGTCAAACGCTTGGTTTCTTGTTCCAAGTTTTCATGCGTCAGACGAATAACCTCAGACAGATCATTGATACTATTGGTCATATCTGTCAATTCTGGACTCCCTTGCATGTCGACCACTTCAGAATAGTCCCCTGCAATCAGATCCTTAATTTTGGCGTTTAATTGTCTGAGCTTAATATTGTCCCTACGGTTTTCTAACAAAAGCAAGGCTACCACAATGATAAACCCAACCGTAATCAGAACAAAGACAAAGTTCGACGACATTACAAATTGTTTTAGTTGATCAATCATTGTTTCTCATATAATATCCAACACCACGGCGGGTCAAGATATATTCTGGACGTCCCGGTGTGTCCTCGATTTTTTCACGCAAACGACGAACCGTCACGTCTACTGTCCGAACATCACCAAAGTAATCATAGCCCCACACCGTCTCAAGAAGGTGCTCACGGGTCATCACTTGACCGACATGGGTCGCAAGGTGATAGAGCAATTCAAATTCGCGATGGGTCAAGTCCAATTCTTTGTTGCCTTTTTGAACCAAGAAGGCATCTGGAAGAATGTGAAGATCACCAATGACAATTTCCGTATCGGCCTCATTTTCAAGCTGAGGATCAGCCGCAAACTCAGAACGACGCAACAAGGCTTTCACACGCGCTTGCAATTCCCGATTCGAGAAGGGTTTGGTTACATAGTCATCCGCCCCGATTTCAAGCCCGATAACCTTATCAAATTCCGTATCCTTAGCAGATAGGACAATGATCGGCACATTGCTAGTCTTACGAATCGTACGCGCCACTTCCAAACCATCAATCTCTGGCAACATCAAATCAAGAATAATAATATCCGGATTTTCAGCCGCAAAGACCTCTAAAGCTTCCCGACCATCAAAGGCTGTCAATACCTCATAGCCTTCTTTTGCCATGTTAAATTTGATAATATCTGAAATTGGTTTTTCATCATCAACTACTAATATTTTTTTCATCTTACATACCTGTTTCTAATGATACTTTTCCTTATCAATCTCTATCTTCTTATTATATCAAACTTATGAAGAAATGTGGAGCCTCAATTGCTGGACTTTCCAATAAGAAAGGTTAAAAAAGACCGAGAAGTTAAAATCTCCGTCTCAGAAAAAACGAATGATATGTAGAAGATAAAATCACTTGAGTTATTCTAAAAATAGTTAATTTTCTACTTGCTAGAATGAATAAATCATTTATTAAAAACTTTCCGTCGTGAGAAAAATGAGAGTGGGACAGAAATCGGTCATTCGTTAGAATTCGATTTCGTCGTCCCACCTC
>CAUVRI010000016.1:0-30047 GCA_963554405.1 uncultured Streptococcus sp.
CAAGGTTCCAGTGCTTCCGATTTTCAAAGCTCTTGAAAAATACGGTGAAATCAAGCATGAAGAAATGTTTGAAATCTTCAATATGGGTGTTGGACTCATGTTGGCAGTTAGCCCTGAAAATGTAGGCCGTGTCAAAGAATTGCTGGATGAACCAGTCTATGAAATTGGTCGCATCGTCAAGAAAGAAAACGAAAGTGTCATCATCAAATGAAAAAAATAGCGGTTTTTGCCTCTGGTAATGGCTCAAATTTTCAGGTGATTGCCGAAGAATTTCCGGTAGAGTTTGTCTTTTCAGACCATCGAGACGCCTATGTGCTCGAGCGTGCAGACAAGCTTGGTGTCCTGTCCTATGCTTTTGAACTCAAGGAATTTGAGAACAAGGCGGACTACGAAGCAGCTCTTGTCGAACTCTTGGAAGAACACCAGATTGACTTGGTTTGCCTCGCCGGCTACATGAAAATCGTTGGGCCAACCTTGTTGGCAGCTTATGAAGGTCGAATTATCAACATTCATCCAGCCTACCTGCCCGAATTTCCAGGAGCTCATGGGATTGAGGACGCTTGGAATGCTGGGGTTGCTGAGAGCGGCGTGACCATTCACTGGGTGGATTCTGGTGTGGACACAGGCAAGGTTATCAGACAAGTGCGTGTGCCAAGGCTAGCTGATGATACCATCGACAGTTTTGAAGCTCGCATTCATGAGGCTGAGTACAAGTTGTATCCAGAAGTCTTGGATAGTTTGGGAGTGGAGAGAAGGTAAAGACAAGTTCGTAAACCATAAGTAAGGGTATTAGCTAAGGAGAATTTATGGGTTTATTTGATTTTTTTAAGAAGAAACCTTCTAGTGAAGAAACGCCGATTGAAGATGGAGACAAGACTGTTATTCAATCTGATAATACAGATGATAGCGCTCCAGGATGGGAAGCCATTGATGCAGAGTTTGACCGTCTCTATCCTGATCAGCCCAATCCCCGGCATTATGGAACACTTATTAAATATATGTTTGGTGGTCCAGATCCTCTTGATGGTATCAGTGTTTATGATGCGGGAGAATTTTGGCATTTTGTTGGCTATGGCTTGTCAGAATTATATACAAAGGAAAGCTCAGATCCAGAATACAGTGGTTATGGGATTGAATTGACTTTTAAGTTGAAGAAATCAGATAATGACGAAGAAGAAATCAAAAATGGTTGCGGTTTATTGCAATATGTGGCAAGATATATTTTTAAAACGGGTAAAGTTGTTTTACCAGAAGAATACATTTATACCAAGCAAACGGTAGGAATTGATGCCCAGCAAAAATCAAAGTTGACAGGTTTTCTGACTGCTCGCGATAATCTAGCTAAGCCCCTAGACACTCCGCATGGAAAAGTAGAATTTGTAACCCTGATTGGTGCGACAGATGCAGAACTGCGAAGCGTGTATGAAAGTGAAACAAGTAAGCTTGAGGTAAGAAGATTATTGCAAGAACTTGGGAATCAGATTACAGACTATGATCGCCAGTCTTTAGTTTAAATGATGTGAAAGATACAAGGAAAGGAAATAACATGACTAAACGCGCCTTAATCAGCGTCTCAGATAAAGCGGGCATTGTTGAATTTGCCCAAGAACTTAAAAAACTCGGTTGGGAGATTATCTCGACAGGTGGGACAAAGGTTACCCTTGATAATGCTGGGGTGGAGACCATTGCAATTGATGATGTGACGGGCTTCCCAGAAATGATGGACGGTCGTGTTAAGACCCTCCATCCAAATATCCATGGTGGGCTCCTCGCTCGTCGTGACTTGGATAGTCACCTTCAAGCGGCTAAGGACAATAAGATCGAATTGATTGACCTTGTTGTAGTCAACCTTTACCCATTCAAGGAAACGATTCTCAAACCAGATGTGACCTACGCTGATGCGGTTGAGAACATCGATATCGGTGGGCCATCTATGCTTCGTTCAGCAGCTAAAAACCATGCCAGCGTGACAGTTGTGGTAGACCCTGCAGACTATGCAGTGGTTTTGGACGAGTTGTCAGCCAATGGTGAAACGACTTACGAAACTCGCCAACGTTTGGCAGCCAAGGTTTTCCGTCACACTGCAGCTTATGATGCTTTGATTGCAGAATACTTCACAGCTCAAGTTGGAGAAAGCAAGCCTGAAAAGCTCACTTTGACTTATGACCTCAAACAAGCTATGCGCTATGGGGAAAATCCTCAGCAGGATGCGGACTTCTACCAAAAAGCTTTGCCGACTGACTATTCGATTGCATCAGCGAAACAGCTCAACGGTAAGGAATTGTCCTTCAATAACATTCGTGACGCGGATGCGGCCATTCGTATTATTCGTGATTTCAAAGACCGTCCAACCGTTGTGGCTCTCAAACACATGAACCCATGTGGAATTGGTCAAGCTGATGACATCGAAACTGCTTGGGATTATGCTTATGAGTCTGACCCAGTGTCTATCTTTGGTGGTATTGTCGTCCTTAACCGTGAGGTGGATGCTGCGACTGCTGAGAAGATGCACGGCGTTTTCCTTGAGATCATTATCGCACCGAGCTATACAGATGAAGCGCTAGCCATTTTGACCAACAAAAAGAAAAACTTGCGTATCCTTGCCTTGCCATTTGATGCTCAAGATGCTAGTGAGGTAGAGGCAGAATACACAGGTGTGGTTGGTGGACTTCTTGTGCAAAACCAAGACGTGGTCAAGGAAAGCCCAGCTGACTGGCAAGTGGTGACCAAGCGCCAACCAACTGAGACAGAAGCGACAGCTCTTGAGTTTGCTTGGAAGGCAATCAAGTATGTGAAATCAAACGGTATCATCGTGACCAACGACCACATGACACTTGGTGTTGGCCCGGGTCAGACTAACCGTGTGGCCTCTGTTCGTATCGCCATTGATCAAGCTAAAGATCGTCTTGATGGTGCTGTGCTTGCTTCCGACGCCTTCTTCCCATTTGCCGATAACGTGGAAGAAATCGCCAAAGCGGGTATCAAGGCTATCATCCAGCCTGGGGGCTCGGTTCGTGACCAAGAGTCTATCGAAGCTGCGGACAAATATGGTTTGACCATGATCTTCACTGGAGTGAGACATTTTAGACATTGATAATAGACCTGTCCATTTTCTATATATTTTTCCTTTTAAAGACTCTAGGTAAAGGAAGAAACGCCTTAGTTAAGTAGGAAATTTGTTTGTTTGACGAAAGTGAGTCAACAAACTTTCCATAAAACAAAAGCTAAAAAAGCTATCGATTCAGTTAATCGATAGCTTTTTGTTTAAATAAGTGTTCATATTATATATTTTAGCAAACAAATTAAAGGTATCTAACAAAATAACTTTTCATTTTAGGTAAAACACGATATAATATAAACATCAATGAAAGCGCTTTTACAAAAGGGTGTAAATGCTTGATAGAGTTCGTTTTTTACTACTATTAACGACTTTTATCAGAGGCAATAAACTTAATCTTATAAAAGTCTCCGCGTTTGTAACTCTCAACATATTCCAGGATTTGTCCAGTACTTTCAAGCTGAGTAGTTTTCACTTGATGTACAGAAGGAAATTGAGGATCGATTCCTAGTTTTTCAGCTACATGCTTAGGTGTTGGGAAAACAATTTCGTTGATTTCTTCAAAGGGTTCATCGTTCATATGAATATGATAATCTGCTTTGAAGCGACCATAAATAGAACTATAGTACTCTAAGTTTGGATAGTTCGCATTTACATATTGTTCTGGGATATAGGATTGCTGATAGATATAGGTCACACCATTGGTTTCTCTGACCCGTTCGATCCTATAATAGAATTGGTTGCTCTTTAGACCGAGTTTGTCTAGAATGGCTCCATCGTTTCCACGCTCAATGGATAAGACAGTGACATGGTCACTTTGGGATGGAAAAACCTCTACATCAGAAAATTCGACTAGTTTATGCTTACGGGCTCTAGATACGAAGGTGCCTTTTCCTTGCTGGCGGATAATATATCCGTCGTTGGCAAGATCGTTTAGTGCTCTGACGACAGTGATAGAACTAACATCATACATCTGTATCAATTCAGCCTCAGTGTAAAACTTATCACCATTTTCAAATTGACCAGAAATGATTTTTTGTTTTAGTTCATCTTTTATGTATTGGTATTTAGGGATTGCCATTGTTATTTCACCTCACTTCTATTCCCTCTTACTAGAATTTTACCATATTTTCTAAAAAATAGTTCAAAACTATTGACTTTTTTTCAAAATGTTATTATATTAATTAATGAAAGAGTTTTCTTTGAAAGAGGGTGAGCGTTTGGCAAGGTTTGAAGTGTCTAATAATTTTCTACTAGATCAGAAGCCATTTAAGGTGTTATCAGGTGCAATCCACTACTTCCGAGTGCATCCAGATGACTGGTATCACTCGCTTTACAACTTAAAAGCTTTAGGATTTAATACGGTTGAGACTTATGTTCCTTGGAATGTACATGAGCCTGAGAAGGGATGTTTTAATTTTCAAGAACAGTTGGATTTAGAAAAGTTCTTGCAGACAGCTCAAGACTTAGGACTTTATGCTATTGTTCGACCATCGCCTTTTATCTGTGCAGAGTGGGAGTTTGGTGGCTTACCAGCTTGGCTCTTGACAGAAGACATGAGGATTCGTTCATCTGATCCCAGATTTATTGAGGCTGTGGCAGCTTACTACGATGAACTGCTTCCCCGCTTAACGCCTAGATTATTGGATCAGGGTGGCAATATTCTCATGATGCAGGTTGAAAATGAGTATGGTTCCTATGGTGAGGATAAAGCTTATCTCAGAGCTGTCAGAGACCTAATGATAGAGCGAGGTGTAATCTGTCCACTCTTTACATCAGATGGCCCCTGGCGAGCAACTTTAGAAGCAGGTACACTGATTGATGAGGATTTGTTGGTTACTGGAAACTTTGGCTCTCGAGCAGATGAAAATTTTGCTTCGATGAAAGAATTTTTCCAAGAGCATGACAAGAAGTGGCCACTCATGTGTATGGAATTTTGGGACGGCTGGTTTAATCGTTGGAAGGAACCTATTATTACAAGGGATCCTGAGGAATTAGCAGAAGCCGTTCATGAGGTTCTCAAGCAAGGTTCGATCAATCTTTATATGTTTCATGGGGGAACCAACTTTGGTTTCATGAATGGTTGTTCAGCGCGTGGAACAATTGATCTCCCGCAAGTCACTTCCTATGACTACGATGCCTTGCTAAATGAAGCTGGAAATCCAACACCCAAGTATTTTGCAGTTCAAAAGATGTTAAAGACTTATTACCCAGAATTCCCACAAATGGAACCTCTGGTGAAAGGCAGCTTTGAACAAAAAAATATTTCCTTGAGCGACAAGGTTAGTTTGTTTGAAACTTTGGCGGATTTGGCAGAACCTGTTCAAAGTCTCTATCCTAAAAAGATGGAGGAACTAGGACAGAACTACGGTTATCTACTCTATCATACAGAAGCTGACTGGGATGCAGATCAAGAAAAGATTCGTATTATTGACGGTCGCGATCGGATGCAACTTTTTGTAGACCAAGAACATATTGCTACCCAATATCAAACTGAAATTGGTGCAGATATCTTTGTCGATAGACAGGTCAAAACGAAGCATAGTATTTACATCCTCCTAGAAAATATGGGTCGAGTCAACTACGGCCATAAACTCTTGGCAGATACTCAAAGAAAAGGCATCCGAACAGGGATCTGCAAGGACTTACACTTCATGCTAGATTGGCAACATTACTGCCTTACTTTAGATCAACCTGAAAAGATTGACTTTTCAAAAGAATGGTACCCGGGGCATCCAGCTTTCTATGCCTTTGATTTTAACCTAGAAATGAAAGCGCTTAAAGATACCTATCTTGATTTGACAGATTTTGGGAAAGGCGTCGCTTTTGTCAATGGAGTCAATATTGGGCGTTTCTGGAATGTCGGGCCAACCTTATCTCTTTATATTCCTCATGGCCTTCTACAGGAAGGAGCAAACCGTATCATTATTTTTGAGACGGAAGGGGAATTTAAAGATTCTATTCATCTTGTTAACCAACCTACATTTAAAAATATAAAGGGGGAAAATTTATGACAATCGTAGGGAATCGAATCGACGGACGTCTGATTCATGGACAAGTAGCCAATCTTTGGACTACTAAGCTTAATGTGACACGCATCATGGTAATTGATGACGAAGTGGCACAAAACGATATTGAAAAGAGCGGACTCAAGTTGGCAACGCCACCAGGAGTGAAGCTCAGCATTTTGCCAATCGCTAAAGCAGCAGAAAACATCTTGGCTGGAAAATATGACTCACAACGACTCTTTATCGTTGCTCGTAAACCAGACCGTTTCCTTCGTTTGGTAGAGGCTGGCGTGCCATTAGAAACACTTAATGTCGGAAATATGTCTCAATCAGACGAAACTCGTCCAATCACTCGCTCCATCAATGTGGTTGATGCGGATGTGGAAGCTTTCCACAAACTGCATGAAAAAGGCGTGAAGCTGACAGCTCAGATGGTTCCAAATGATCCGGTTGCGGACTTTATGAATTTGTTAAAATAAGGAAAAATTTTTAGGAGGTCTTTGTCATGATACAATGGTGGCAAATTTTACTACTCACTCTGTACTCAGCTTATCAAATCTGCGATGAGTTGACGATCGTTTCTTCAGCAGGCTCACCGGTCTTTGCTGGTTTCATTACAGGACTTGTCATGGGAGATTTAAAGACAGGTCTCTTTATCGGAGCTTCTCTTCAATTGACAGTGCTCGGTGTTGGTACTTTCGGTGGAGCTTCTCGTATCGACGCCACTTCTGGTGCCGTTCTTGCGACTGCCTTCTCAGTAGCACAAGGGATTGATCCAGAGCTTGCTATTGCTACAATCGCTGTGCCGGTAGCAACTTTGTTGACATACTTTGATATTCTTGGTCGTATGACTACAACTTACTTCGCTCACCGTGTAGATGCTGCGATCGAACGTTACGACTATAAAGGAATTGAAAGCAACTACCTTCTTGGAGCGATTCCTTGGGCTCTTTCTCGAGCTCTTCCAGTCTTCTTCGCGCTTGCCTTTGGTGGTTCTTTCGTAGAAACTGTTGTTACAGGTCTTGCTAATGTACAATGGTTGGCAAACGGTCTGAAACTTGCAGGTCAAATGCTTCCAGGTCTTGGATTTGCGATCTTGCTTCGTTACCTTCCTGTTCGTCGTAACCTTCACTACTTAGCACTTGGCTTTGGCTTAACAGCAATGTTGACAGTGCTTTATAGCAATGTTCAAAGCCTTGGTGCTGCAGTGTCTAGCATTGTTGGTTCTGAAGTGTTCGCTAAACTTCCAAAAGAACAAGCTATTACTTTTGTTAACAACTTCAAGAGTGTATCTATGATTGGTATTGCCATTATCGGTATCTTCCTTGCAGTACAACACTTCAAAAACAGTCAACGTACAGTCGTAGCTGCTCCAGCAAGCAATGTAGAAAGCGGGGAAATTGAAGATGACGAATTCTAATTACAAACTAACAAAAGAAGATTTTAAACAGATTAACAAACGTAGCTTGTTCACCTTCCAATTAGGTTGGAACTATGAGCGTATGCAGGCTTCTGGTTACCTTTATATGCTCTTGCCTCAGTTGCGTAAAATGTACGGTGATGGCACTCCAGAATTGAAAGAAATGATGAAATTGCATACGCAATTCTTCAATACTTCACCATTCTTCCATACCATAATCACTGGTTTTGACCTTGCTTTGGAAGAAAAAGATGGCGTCAAATCAAAAGATGCGGTCAATGGTATCAAGACAGGTCTCATGGGACCATTTGCCCCTCTTGGAGACTCTATCTTTGGATCTTTGGTTCCAGCTATTATGGGTTCAATCGCAGCAACTTTGGCTGTTGCAGGAAACCCAGCCGGTATCTTCTTGTGGATCGCTGTAGCAGTTGCTTATGACGTTTTCCGCTGGAAACAATTGGAATTTGCCTACAAAGAAGGGGTTAACCTCATCAACAACATGCAAAGTACTTTGACTGCTTTGATTGATGCAGCTTCTGTACTTGGTGTTTTCATGGTTGGTGCCTTGATCGCCAGCATGATTGGTGTTGAAGTTTCTTGGGCTCCACACATTGGGGACAAAGCGATTGAAATTCAAGATATGCTCAATTTGATCTTCCCACGTTTGGTACCAGCTATCATCACAGGTGTGATCTACTGGTTGCTTGGACGTAAGGGTATGAACTCTACAAAAGCTATCTTGCTCATCATCCTTGCAGCAATTGCATTCTCAGCATTTGGCCACTTCTTCTTTAGAATGGCGTAATGGAGTAATTTATGAGTAAGCAATTAGTATTAATTAGCCACGGTCGTTTCTGTGAAGAGTTAAAACACAGTACAGAGATGATAATGGGCCCACAAGAGTCCATCCATAGTGTTGCCTTGCTTCCAGAAGAAGGACCAGAAGATTTTCTGGCAAAATTTTTAGATACTATCAAAGATTTTGATGACTATCTGGTATTTGCAGATCTCTTGGGAGGAACACCATGTAATGTTGTTAGTCGCTTGATTATGGAAGGTCAAGAAATTGAACTCTATGCTGGTATGAATTTACCAATGGTGATTGAGTTTATCAATTCTTCCTTGATCGGCGCCGACAGTAACTATCAAGAAAAAGCGGCCGAAAGCATTGTTAAAGTCAACGACCTCTTGGCAGGATTTGCTGCTGATGATGAAGACGAGTAGGCAGGTGTCGTAAAAAAGTCTTGTAGACACCAGTCACTATTTAGGTTTTTATAGACTACAAATGAGGGGAGAGGGAGCTTTTCCTCTCCTCTTTTTTAAGAATAAATGTTTGAAAACATTCGAATAAAATAGAAAGGAAACAAAAAAGAGAATGCTTAATTATTCAAGAGAGCAATTAGTAGACTTAGGAGCTGAAATCACCACGCGCGAAATCCACCAACAACCACAAGTTTGGCAGGCAGCCTTTGATGCTTATAGAGCTCACCAAACTGAAATTGAGGCTTTCATAGACTCGATTGATGGTAAATACGACTATGTCAAGGTTATCTTTACTGGGGCGGGTACTTCAGCCTATGTGGGAGATACTTTGATTCCCTATCTCAGAAGTATTTACGATGAGCGAAAATGGAATTTTAACTCGGTTGCGACAACGGATATTGTAGCCAATCCTTTGACTCATTTGCGTAAGGATGTTCCGACAGTCTTGGTTTCCTTTGCCCGTAGTGGTAATTCTCCTGAGAGTGTAGCAACAGTCGATTTAGCTAAACAGTTGGTAGATGAGCTTTATCAGGTAACAATTACCTGTGCAGCAGAAGGGAAATTAGCCCAGCAGGCTCATGGAGACGAGAGAAACCTGCTCTTGCTCCAACCGTCTCCATCCAACGATGCTGGTTTTGCTATGACATCAAGCTTCACTTCTATGATGCTAACGGCATTACTAGTCTTTGATAAATCCGAACTTGCAGTAAAAGAGGAAAAAGTTGCGTCTTTGATTGCCTTAAGCCAGCAAACCTTAAACCGAGTTGATGAGATTCAGGATTTGGTAAATCTAGATTTCAATCGCGTTATCTACCTGGGAGCAGGCCCCTTCTTTGGTCTAGCCCATGAGGCTCAATTGAAGATTCTAGAATTGACGGCCGGCCAAGTGGCAACAATGTATGAAAGTCCAGTCGGCTTTCGACATGGACCAAAATCCTTGGTCAATGAGCAGACAATCGTCCTGGTTTTTGGATCAACAGATCCATATACCAAGCAATACGATCTAGATTTAGTCAGAGAAGTTGCTGGGGATGAGATTGCCCGCAAGGTCATTTTGCTGACAGATAAGGCAGAAGGATTGGCACAAGTAGAAGAAGTAGAAATGCCAAGTAAGTTATTGGATGATGTCTATCGGACCTTCCCTTATATCATTTATGGCCAGCTTTTTGCTCTGCTTACTTCTTTGAAAGTTAAAAATCGACCAGATACACCTTCGCCAACTGGTACAGTTAACCGTGTTGTGCAGGGAGTCGTTATTCATCCTTTTGCTAAATAGGAAAAAAGAGGATTAGTTGTAGTGCTTGGCTCTACTCAATAGGATTTAAGCGAACAAGATTCTTTCGAAAAGTGCCCACAGCTGGTTTGATAAAGTAGAAGAAACTCTTTAATAAGTAGGTGTTTTTAGGATGGGTACTGTGTTATAGTAAAAGAAGTATGGGATAGGAATTGCTAAAGAAGATTCTGATTTCCCTCTTTTACATTTTCATCACAAGGAGTTATTATGAAATCGTATCAAAAAGATCTATTTGGAGAGTTTCAAGGGCAAAGCATTTTTCGCTTCACCTTTGAAAACGATCTGGGATACCGTCTCAGTGTTATGAACTATGGAGCGACGATCCTGGAATACCAAACACCAGATAAAAAAGGCCAGTTTGCTAATGTTATTTTAGGATTTGATCAATTTGAAGATTATATTGGCAATAGTCCTAAACATGGAGCAAGTATTGGACCTGTAGCTGGTCGGATTGCCGGGGCAAGTTTTGAATTGGGTGGAGAAAACTATCACCTGGAAGCCAACAATGGTCAAAACTGCAATCACAGTGGATCGACTGGTTGGGACAGTGCTGTTTTTCAAGTGGAAGAAGTCACTGACGAAGGCCTAGTTCTTTTTACAGAAAGAGCAGATGGGACTGGAGGTTTTCCAGGTCATCTCAAGGTTTGGATTTCTTATACACTTTCTGAAAAAGGGGAGCTGGAAATTTCTTATCAGGTACAAACTGACAGAGATACCCTTATCAATCCAACCAACCATAGCTATTTTAATCTTTCAGCTGATTTTGCTCAGACCATTGATGACCATGTCTTTCAGGTAGATAGCCTGGGGGTTTATCCAATTACGGCAGATGGAGTACCAGCTAAAGAGACAGAAACAAGTAATTTTGTAAAGCATCTGCAGCAAGCGATGCTCCTGAAGGACCTCTTTGCTGAAAAGGATGAGCAGGTTCGATTGGTGTCAGGCCTAGATCATCCTTTTGCACTAAAACCAGGACATGAAACGGCAGGCTTCCTCTATCATCAGGAATCTGGGCGTTTCTTGACCTTTAAGACAGAAGCACCATGTTTGGTAGTTTATACCGCAAATTGTGTTGATGAAGTAATCCGCTTTGCTGGTCAGACAATGAAACAGCACAATGGAGTAGCTCTTGAAATGCAGGCTCTTCCTGATGCTATACATAGCCATCAGAAAGACCAGGTCATTGTTAGGGCTGGTCAGGAGTTTACCAGCACAACCACTTATCATGCAATTGCTAAATAGAATCAAAAGATCTTTAAATAGATAACTGAATACAGGTAGGAAGAATTTTAAATATAAATATAGATTTGATTTGTATACAATGTAATGAGCGTCAAGAGAATTTGACGCTTTTTTTCATGATAAATATGCTAAAATAGGGACAATAGCATTGACTAAGACATTTTACAATGACATTCGTAGTGATAAAATTTTGGGAGGGCATAATGGCTAAAATAAGTAATGAAATATTGGGGTTCATTTTTACGTTTTCTTATCTATGTCTTCTTGTTTGTCTTTGGATACTATTCGGTTCGAATTTTGTATTTCTGTGTGTGATTTTTTGGGGGTTGCCATTGCTTTTAATAAGTATCCCTTGGTTGGGTATATGGATTTTTACAAGATTAAAGTCTTTAGTTTTAGTAGGCTATCTTGCTAGTTTATTAAATGTTTTTTATCTTTTGCCAATTTTTAAAGATTTTCAATTATTGAGAATTACGGATACGGCAAGGAATATTATCCCCTTGTTACCTTGGCTATCTCTTGCAATTATTATATTTGATAGTATATTTTTGTTCGCTGCTACCCTAGGCTTTTATAAAAATTTTATTTTAGAATTACCTAAAAAAGATGATTTAGATAAGGACTTGTTATAAAAAAGCAAACCAAATGGAGCCTTGTGGCTATAGTGGTGATATTTAGTTTTCAAAAAGGAACGAACACTGGGAAAATAGATTCGACGGGAATAAGAACGGATAGCTTTGTATGTTGTTAGTCTGGTTAAATTAAAAACGGATGCTATACATAGCCATCAGAAAGACCAGGTCATTGTTAGGGCTGGTCAGGAGTTTACCAGCACAACCACTTATCATGCAATTGCTAAATAAAAAATAGGCAGGGATAGATATCCCGGCCTATTTTTTTTATGTATTCATATCCATCCACAGACGGATGCGGTTTTTGGTGGAAGTGTTAAAATAATTTTACTCAGCAACAGACAGCTCGATACTTCCGGCGCTATCTCTTACAAAAACTTTTCCGCTACTCTTATCCAGTTGGCGTTTCAGTTTAGAACCAACCTCGTCATTTTCACCTGTGATAGATTGAAAATTGTGGGGGACAGTGATGCTACCCATGCTTGTTTCTATATCAAATGAAAGAGTTTCAAGGCTTTCTTTGACTAAGTTTAGCTGAATATCACCTAAGCTATTGTCAATATTGATATCACCTGACAGAGTGAGTTGCTGAGAGTTAATGCTACCTGATGAAAGCTTAATTGTGCTATCTGATAGCTTACTTTTATTTAGGTTGATATCCCCTAGAGAACTTGCTAAATACCCTTTTTCAACAGTAGTGTTATCGATAGTCACACTGCCTGATGAGAGCTTAAGATCCAATTTTTGGATGGTCAGATCAGATAAAGAGACATCTCCAAGAGAATTCGATAAGTCTCCCGTGGAAATCGTACTGTTTTTGACGGTTAGGCTGCCTGCTGAAAGACTAAGGTCTAATTTTTGAATGGACAAGCCAGATAGGGAAACGTCACCTAGACTGCTGTTGCCTTTAAGGGTTGAAAGTTTTGTTCCCTTAGGTAGGCTGAGGGTAACCGTTGAACGCCCTCCTTCGTTGTCAAAAAAGTTCAAGATAGAACGGATGCCACTGCTCCAGCCGAAAGTTATCAGGGGTCTTGGTTGCTGAATCTTTAAGGTTCCTTGATTGGCTGAGGTAACAATTCGCTCAGAAGCTTCCTTGCCTTGATAATAGGTCAAATGTGTTTTATCATCTTCTGATTCTTCAATGACTAGGTTTCGATTTCCGAGATCGATATCCAGAGCAGAAATATCGGAGAAGTCCTCTGTCTTTTTACTGTATTTGGTACGATTGGCTTGCAACAAGTGGTTTATGCCACCAGTTGCAGTTCCTGTAGCAATCAAAGCACCTCCTAGTAGACATGCTGAGATTCCGACAGTTAGTAATGTTTTTTTCCAGTTAGGCATGGCGTGCTCCTTTCTTTGAAAGTCGTTTCGCTAGCTTGATAAAGTTGTTTTTGGTGAACTGTATGAGCGGTGAAACACCTAAAGCGCAGAAAGCGGATAGTCCAAAACCTAGAAGGCTGATTCCAATAGTAAGTAGGAAACTAGGAATCGAAACTCCTAGTGAGATGGTCAGGCTGTCCCAGATCGAGCTGATACCAAAGACAAAAAAGGCGAAAGAGCCGATAGCTAGGACAAAAGCAAAAACTCCAATCAAGAAGAAGAAGACAAAGACTAAAATAGCGACGACCAGAGCCAGCGGAATAGCTAGAGGTGCTGCTAGAATAGATAGGATAGCAATTTGGATAACATTCTTAGTATTCTTTGGCTCGTCTTCTTCTATGATCTTATCTAAGAGGTTGACCATGATTTCATGTGCGGCTTCACGAGGACTGCCGAGTTCGGCTATGACTTGGGATTCATTTTCAGGACCTGCTTCATCAAAATACTCAACAAAGTAGTCCATAGCTTCTTGGTAATCGTGTCTGGGGAGTTTCTTCAGATATTTATCTAACTGAGCGAGATATTCAGTTCTTGTCATGATGGATGTTCCCTTCTATAATATTGTTGATTGTACTAATATACTGATTCCATTCTTTTTTGAGCTTGTTGAGTTGGTCGAGCCCCGCACCTGTGAGAGAATAATATTTTCTTTTACGACCTTGAAACTCTTGTGAGTAGGTGGTTAGGTAACTATTCTTTTCTAATTTTTTCAGAATTGGGTAAAGAGTGGACTCTTTGATATTGGCTAACAATTTAATGGTCTGGCTGATTTCATAACCATAGGAATCTTCTTTTTCTACGAGGGCCAAAATGAGAAACTCAATTAGGGCTGATGAGGTTGGGAAGTAATACACATTTTTTTCCTCCTTTATCAATATAAAAAATATTTATATATAATTATTTTATATATAAATTATATACATAATAAAATGACTTGTCAAGAAAATATATAAAAATTTTATATATAAATTTTTTCACTTAGAAACAAAATAGATTTGGGATTGAAAACTGAGTGAATAAAATGGTAAAATAGAGTATATTTATTGAATGATTTGGAATGACGAATGAAAAAACATCAAACAATTTACACTTTTTTGTTGAGAACCCTGCTTTATTTTGTTATCTTTTTAGCACTTCTCTATTTCTTTAGTTACCTGGGTCAAGGACAAGGTGGCTTTATTTACAATGAATTTTAAGATTAAAAGAGGTATCCTTTCGTGACGAATACGACCATTAACGATATGATCGAAACAATTGAGCACTATGCTCAGACACAACCAGACTTCCCTGTATACAATGTATTGGGGGAGGTTCATACATATGCTGACTTGAAGGCTGATTCAGATTCGCTAGCGGCTAAGATTGACAGTCTAGGTCTACCTGCTAAATCTCCTGTCGTGGTCTATGGTGGCCAAGAGTACGAGATGCTTGCGATCTTTGTAGCCTTGACCAAGTCAGGTCATGCTTATATTCCAATTGATAGCCATTCAGCCTTGGAGCGCGTGGCAGCAATTGTAGAAGTTGCTGAGCCAAGCTTGATCATTGCAATTGCAGACTTTCCTATGGAAGTAGCTGTTCCAAGCCTGAGTTTAACAGAATTACAGGCAAGCTTTGCTCAAAAGACAGCTTATGAAATCACTCATTCTGTCAAGGGAGATGATAATTACTACATCATCTTTACCTCTGGAACAACAGGAAAGCCCAAAGGGGTTCAAATTTCCCACGACAATTTGCTGAGCTTTACTAACTGGATGATTACGGATAAAGAGTTCGCAACGCCTGCGCAACCGCAAATGCTGGCGCAACCTCCGTACTCTTTTGACTTGTCTGTGATGTATTGGGCACCGACTCTGGCTTTGGGAGGAACGCTGTTTGCACTTCCAAGTGCTATTACGCAAGACTTTAAGCAACTCTTTGAAACTATTTTGAGCTTGCCAATTGCCATCTGGACCTCAACACCATCTTTTGCCGATATGGCCATGCTTTCAGATGATTTCAATAGCCAAAAGATGCCAGGACTGACTCATTTCTATTTTGATGGAGAAGAGTTGACGGTCAAGACAGCTCAAAAATTGCGCGACCGTTTCCCAAATGCTCGTATCATCAATGCCTATGGACCGACGGAAGCGACAGTGGCTTTATCAGCTGTGGCTGTTACAGATGAGATGTTAACGACCATGAAACGTCTGCCAATTGGCTATACTAAGGAAGATTCTCCAACCTTTATCATTGATGAAAACGGCCAGAAGCTTCCAAATGGTGAGCCAGGAGAAATCATCGTATCTGGTCCAGCCGTTTCTAAAGGCTATATGAACAATCCAGAAAAAACAGCAGAGGCTTTCTTTGAATTTGAAGGCTTGCCTGCTTATCATACTGGAGATGTGGGTTCCATGACTGATGAAGGACTCTTGCTTTACGGCGGACGGATGGATTTCCAGATTAAGTTTAATGGCTACCGCATCGAGCTGGAAGATGTTTCACAAAATCTTAATAAATCAAAATACATTGATTCGGCAGTGGCTGTGCCTCGCTATAACAAGGACCACAAGGTACAAAATCTTTTGGCCTATGTTATCTTAAAAGATGGGGTGGCAGAACAGTTTGAGCGTGAGATTGATATTACAAAAGCTATTAAGGAAGACTTGGAAGATATCATGATGTCTTATATGATGCCATCTAAATTCCTTTATCGTGAATCTTTACCTCTGACACCTAATGGTAAGATTGATATCAAGGGCTTGATCAGTGAGGTCAATAACCGATGATGGAAATTTTAAAACAACTTCCTCACCTGGAACCTTATGGCGATCCCCAATATTTTGTTTATATTATTTTAGCAGTTCTACCTATCTTCATCGGGCTCTTCTTTAAAAAAAGATTTCCGCTTTATGAAGTCTTGGTAAGCCTAGCCTTCATCATCTTTATGTTGGTAGGACCCGACCTGACTCAGTTTCTTGCCTTTATCTTTTACGTAGTTTGGCAGACCTTTTGGCTCTTTCTTTACAAGTTTTATCGCAAAAGATGGGACAATAAGTGGGTCTTCTATCTGCACGTTTTCTTGGCAATCTTGCCCTTAACGATTGTGAAAGTTACACCAGCTATTCAAGATCACCATCAATCTTTGCTAGGTTTTCTAGGGATCTCCTATCTGACCTTCCGCTCTGTTGGTATGATGATGGAGCTACGAGATGGGGCTCTGACAGACTTTAGTCTTTGGGAGTTTTTGCGCTTCATGCTCTTTATGCCCACCTTCTCTAGTGGGCCGATTGATCGTTTCAAACGTTTCAATGAAGATTATGTTCAGATTCCTGACCGAGAAGAACTTCTTAATATGCTTGAGAAAGCCGTGCACTATATCATGCTAGGTTTCTTGTATAAGTTTGTCCTGGCTCATATCTTTGGACATTTGCTTTTGGGACATGTCAAGACCTATGCACTTTATACAGGCGGTTTCTTCAACTTAGGAACACTGGGCGTTATGTATGTCTTTGGTTTGGATCTCTTTTTCGACTTTGCAGGCTATTCTATGTTTGCGGTGGCCATTTCCTATCTGATGGGAATTAAAAGTCCGATTAACTTCGACAAACCATTTCTCTCTCGGGATTTAAAGGAATTTTGGAATCGCTGGCATATGAGTCTGTCCTTCTGGTTCCGTGACTTCGTCTTTATGCGAATAGTCATGGTCCTGATGCGCAACAAGGTCTTTAAAAACCGAAACGTTACCTCGGGAGTGGCTTATTTGATCAACATGACCATCATGGGCTTTTGGCATGGAGTGACTTGGTACTATGTGGCTTATGGAGTTTTCCATGGCTTTGGTCTGATTATTAATGATGCTTGGATTCGCAAGAAAAAGACCATCAATAAAGAAAGAAAGGTCAAAGGCTTAGCACCTTTACCGGATAACAAATGGACTCAAGCTCTTGGTATGGTTATTACCTTCCATGTTGTTATGCTGTCATTCTTAATCTTCTCAGGATTTTTGAATGATCTTTGGTTTAAAAAATAAAAATAAATGAGGAAAATACAATGGATGTAAAAGCAGAAGTAATCGAAATTATCGATGAATTATTTATGGAAGATGTCTCTGACATGATGGATGAAGATTTGTTCGATGCAGGTGTCCTAGATAGCATGGGAACAGTTGAATTGATTGTAGAATTGGAAAATCGTTTTGATATTCGTGTACCTGTTTCTGAATTTGGTCGCGATGACTGGAATACGGCCAATAAAATCGTTGAAGGTGTAACGGAGCTTCGTAATGCTTAAACGATTATGGCTGATTTTGGGGCCAGTTTTTTGTGCGCTACTGATGGTAGTTGCCTTGCTATTTTTCTATCCGATTAACTACAATCATAATTATGAGAGTGAAAAGCGTTCAGCCGTCACTTTAACGGCAGAAAATTTCAAAAATCGAACCCAAAAGAGTAAGGCTTTGACTGATGAAGAACATCGTTTTGTCCCTTTCTTTGGTTCGAGTGAATGGCTACGCTTTGACAGTCTGCACCCGGCTGTTTTAGCAGAAAAATATGACCGTTCTTACCGACCTTATTTCTTAGGTCAACGTGGAGCGGCCTCTCTCAATCAGTACTTTGGTATGCAGCAGATCCTGCCACAACTGGAAAATAAAACAGCTGTCTATGTGGTATCCCCCCAGTGGTTTACCAAGAAGGGATATGATGCTTCGGCTTTCCAGCAATACTTTAATAGTGATCAGCTGACCAGCTTTTTGAGGCAACAGAGCGGGGATCGTGCCGCCCAATACGCAGCGCAGCGTCTACTGCAGCTTTATCCTAACATTGCTATGAAAGATAATGTTCAAAAATTGGCCAATAGGCAAAAATTGACGAGTTTTGATCGTTCTTTTATCCGTTTTATGGCACGGATCAATCGGCGAGAGGATGCTTTTTTCAGCAATTTTGTCGCAGCTAATAACGACAATTATGAAAAATTTGTATTGTCTAAGCTGAAGAATCTGCCAGACAAATTTTCTTATGATGCCTTGGAAGAGGTCGGAACAGAAGAAGCTAAGAAAAACACTAGTAGCAATGATCTTGGAATTGAAAACAAATTCTATAAGAATCGTCTAAAAAGAGCCTTGAAACGTCTCAAGGGTTCTCAGCGGAATCTATCCTATGTGCAATCTCCTGAATACAATGATTTGCAATTGGCTCTGGATCAGTTTGCTAAATCTAAGACCAATGTTCTCTTTGTGATTCCTCCGGTCAATGCCAAATGGATGGAATATACGGGGCTGAGTCAAGAAAAGTATCAGCAGGCTGTTGAGAAAATCAAATATCAGCTGACCGAACAAGGTTTTAATAACATTGCTGATTTTTCGAAGGATGGCGATAAGTCTTACTTTATGCAGGACACCATCCATATGGGTTGGCTAGGTTGGCTTGCTTTTGATAAGGTCGTGGATCCATTTGTGGCAAATCCACAGCCTGCGCCGGCTTACAAGCTCAATGACCGTTTCTTTAGTCCGGAATGGGCCCAATATACTGGTGAACCAGAAGAATTTAAATAGTATTCTTTCAAGATGGGGACTGGGACAAGAATGTTTCAGTCTCCTTTCTTATAATGTAATGATTGGAAAGGATCAAGAAGCTAGCCATCATTCAATAAAGGAGGAAAAGATGAAGATACGTCTATCCAAAGAAGAAGATTTAAAAGCTATCATGGAGATTTATGATCTGGCTCGCAAGTTTATGAAAGAGCAAGGAAATCCAACTCAGTGGGGAGAGGATTATCCTAGCAAACTTTTAATAGAAGCAGATATAAGCTCTCATCAGTCCTTTGTTGTAGAGGAGGATGGAAAGATAGTTGGGACTTTCGCTTTTATCATAGGAGAGGATCCAACTTATCAAGTCATTGAAAAGGGAGCTTGGCGTTCGACAGCGTCTTATGGAACGATCCATCGTATCGCTTCAAACGGCCAAGTCAAAGGTATAGCTCATCAGGTTTTTGATTTTTGCTATCAGGAGATCCCCCATCTACGTATCGATACTCATGCAGATAATAAGCCCATGCAAGCAGCTATCTTATCTTATGGATTTATTGAGTGTGGTGTCATTTATGTAGCAGACGGAAGCCCTCGGTTAGCTTATGATTACTATCGGTAAATGAAGGCATCTGCTGAGGAGCAGGTGTTTTTTCAAGAAAAGGACTTGGCGATATTACTAGCCTTCTGCCTCTCAAATTTTTTCATACTGGTTTTCGGGTGCTCTTTTGTCTTACCTATTTTTAAAAATTTGCCGACTTATTTGAAGATAGGGCGAGAAAATGATGTTATTTTAAGAAAGAAAATAGGAAAAAAGGTAGAGAAAATTCGGAAATAATACGGATGAAAAGTATATTTTCAAAAAAAATGTATAAAATTCACAGAAAAATGTTGCAAGCTACAATTTCTTATGATAGAATATACAAAACAAATAAAAAGGAGAACGTTATGGCTCGGATTAAATTAACTCCAGAAGAATTGCGTGCTTCAGCGCAACGTTACACAGATGGTGCAGAAAATGTGAATCAAGTTCTTTCATCTCTTACGAATGAACAAGCGATCATTTCTGAAAACTGGGAAGGTTCAGCTTTCCAAAGCTTTGAAGAACAATTCAATGAACTGTCTCCAAAGATTAAAGAATTTGCACAATTGCTTCAAGACATTAACGCTCAGTTGGTGAAAGTTGCTGATATCGTGGAACAAACTGACCAAGATATTGCAGCACAAATTCATTAATTTTGAATAAGTGGCTTTAGTAGGAAGGCGAGGGCCTTCCTCTTTTTAGTATCAGAAAGAAAATTAAAAAGCGAAAGAATGAAGAATAAAAAAATCTTTAAATATATCGGCAATAGTCTCTTAGTGGTTTTGCTGTTTACGATCGTTACAATTTTAAATATATCTGTACAGAATAATACGACAAGCAGCGATAAAACAAAACAAAAAACGAGTCAACAAACTAAATTAAACGTAGCCATTGTCAATGAAGACCAAGCTGTACGTGTGGATAAGAAAGAGTACAATCTTGGGGCTAGCTATGTAAAAAATATTGAACGAGATAATTCCCAAAATTGGTTTGTCGTGACACGCGGGGCAGCCGATGCAGGTTTGGAAAAAGGAACTTATCAGCTAGTCTTGACCATTCCGAGCGATTTTTCAGAAAAAGTACTGGATGTGAACAGTATTAATGCGGATAAAACAACCGTGACCTATAAGGTTAATGCGGCTGGAAATCTGCAGGTGGAAAATGAGGCAAACAAGCTAGCGAAAGATATTGTGGCAGATTTGAACAGCCAGTTGGTTGATATGTATATGGCTAGCATTTTAAGTAACCTTTATACTGCCCAGAAAAATGTTCAAGCAAGTTCACAAGTTCAAGCGACCAATATTGGCAAGTATAAGACCAATCTATTGGATACAGCTATTAATTCAAAAAATATTTTTCCGACGCTTTACAGCATGACCAATTCATCAGTAGATGCTAATAACATGCTGAAATCAAATTTGGAGAATTTCACACAGTCATTTGATACTCTTGGAACGTCCCAGACAGCTTATGACAATAATTTTAGTAGCTTGCTCAAACAAAGAGGTGAAGATCAGATTAGCTATGCGGCCTTTATGGACCAGCTGATGTCTATGAGCCGTGATTCATTGAGCTCAGAAACAAAGAAACTTTATGATGACTTGCAAAAGCAACAGGAGACACTTGGTAAGCAGATTGGCTCGTCAGAGAGCAAGGATGCAGCTGATGCGAAAACCTATACAGGTCTGGCAACAAGTGTTTCTCAGAAAATTGAAGATTTAGAAAAAGATCTCAAAGCTGAACGTGATAAATTCAAAGAACACCAAGATAACATAAAGGACTTTATCACGAAAAAATTGGCGAGCTACTATGGGGTTGAATCTGGGGACAAAGTCACTCTAAATCAAGTCTTCGAAAAAGGGGGCTTAAAGGATTTAGAGAACTCTGAGAGCTCAATCAAGGCTGAACTAGCCAATGCTATCGCTGCTTTGCCAGCAGAAGATTTCAGTGGAAAGACATTTAATGCTTTTGGCTTGTCTATTACTGTGCCAAGTATCAACTATGCTGAGCTTAAGGAGTACGGGACTCCTAGTGATGGGACAAGTTCTGACACTCTCAACCAATTGGCGGCTAAGGCAGTGACAAGCACTGACGCAGTTGATGGCGCTGTAGCCAAGGCTAAGGTTTCTTGGCAAGCACCAGATGGTGTGACGGTAGATTCAGTGTCCTACAATGGTAGCACTGTAACAGATGGCCAAGAAATTAATCTTGTAGAAAACGCTAAGTTTGATATTCGTTATAGCGTCAAAAGTGCATCCGCTGATACAAGTGATAGCGATGCCACTTCTGCGACAAATACTCAGATCTCAATCACCCTCAATGGTGTACAGTCGGCTACTGCAGCAATTGATATTCAAGGAGTTCAGCAGGCGGCGGCTAGTTATGGTATGCAGGCTCAGAGAATTGCCTCAGCCTATCAGCAGGTAGATTCTCTTCTTAAAGTTTATTCTACAATAGAGCAATTGAAAAAAGGGGACATGGCAGATGCCTTGACTCAGCTTCTCTCAGAAGCGATCAATGCTAACTTGAAAGATTACAACGATAGTCTTTCTCAAGCGAACAGTTCCTCAGATGACAAGGATCGTAAAGAAACAGGTGTTCGTCAAAAATTAGACGAGACCTTGAAAGATTTGAAAGAAACAGCTCCTGAATTGAAGGAAAACCTAGAAAAAATTGCACTTAGCAATAAGGAATTAGGAACAGCCATCGATGGTCAGCTGAAACAATATGAGAAGCTAAGAGAAAGCTTGTCTGAAATTGCTACATCTCAGACTGCTAGTACAGCAGCTTTGGCCAAAACTGATTCTGAATTGTCTTCACTTAATTCTGAATTCAGATCTTTGTTAAGTACGACTTCAGGCGTTAAGGCTTCATCTCAAAGCAATGTTCAGGCGGCTGAATCTGCGAATCAGATTTTCAGTAATTTCCATCGGGAATTGGCGAATGCTCAGGGTAACACAGAAAAATTGTCTAGCGATGCAGAAACTTTGATGGCAGAGTTTAATGAAGAATTAGCAGCGAATGGTAACTTTGTAGAATCCTTTATCAAGGTACTCAATAACGCTTATGAAAATGGCGTGCCAAATGAGGTTCTTCTTAAATTCTTATCTAGTCCAGTAGCGCAACGTTCTTCATCAGTGAAAGCAACAGTCAATGTCTATCGTCCATTCACTTGGATATTGCTCCTAGAAATTGTGAGTCTCTTTACAGCTTATCTTTTTGCGACACAGAATATCGTTCGCAAAGTCAAAGACAAGTTCAAGCTAGACAAATTGCACGATACAGATATTACGACAGTTGGTGTCCTATCCAGCTTAGCCTTGACCATTGGTTTAGCAATTGGGATTATCTCAAGCATTCAGCTCTCAGTTGGTCGTGAATATGTGCCATCTTGGGTACTCTTGCTAGTATTTGCCAGTCAAATTCTTGTCCAAGGGCAGTATTTCTTATTGAAACATCTCCGTGTTGTCGGTATGGGTCTTGCCTTCTTTATGATGATTAGTTTTGTTTATCTATCCAATGCTATTGGAACAACAGCTAGTCTGACTGGCTTCCCAGCCTTCATCAAGGACTTGAATGCTCTGTCTGTTTTGGAAAATCTACTCTCAGCTTACTTTGACGGGCAAGCAGCGGGCTTCTTTGTCTTCTTTGCTCTTTTAATTGTTTTGGGCTTATTGGCAGCAGCTAATATCTTTGTCAAACCCAGAAGTTTTCAAGGAACAATCAGTCAAACCCAGAAAGTATAATAGGATATGAAAAAATTAATTCTCTTGCTTTTTACCGTAGGGGTGTGTGCAGCAGTCTCAGTGGCTGCTGCGGACGACCTCCAAGATAATAGTTTGCAAATCGATAACTCCAGACTTGAGAGAGAAGAGGAGTTAAATTTTGGTGCGCAGTCGGAACGGATTAAGGCGCTTTTTAATGCCGCAGATCAAAAGAAACTGCAGGAGATACAGCATGATCAGAATAAACAGTTGGCCACAGAAGGGGGACAACTGTTTTCTGCTATACAGGGGCCAGTTAAGGAAGCCAAAGAAAAGCAGTTATTTCAGTCAAAAAGCCAAGCGGTTTCGAAGTTAGAAATTAGCCAGAGAGAAGATGGAACCACTAGCTGGGGAGATTTTTTGCCAGGGGTTGTCTATATTGGCCTAGTCGTCCTGTTGGTTGGGATTACAGCCTTTATCAGCTATAAGGTGGCTACGGACTGACTTTCATAAGTGGACCTTTAAAAACTAAAACTCATGACCAGATATGAGATTGTAAATTAGGAGAATTGAGAGAATGAAGCAACATATCAATATAACCCTACGCCTATCAGATAGGGATGTCGATATTCGAATTCCTCGACGGATTGAAGTACGTCGGCTGATTCGAGAAATAGATAGCATTTTTGGGCCAGAAGTAAAAAGGCCAAAATACCAGTTGAGAATTATTAATAAAGGCTTGCTACTTGATGAGGGCAAGTACCTATCAGATTATCCAATTACAACAGGAGATTTAGTAGAGATAGAGGAGGCATCAGGTGACTGAGGAAAAATTTGTATACGGAGAACAAACCTTTACCTATGAGAAAAGTGACAAGGAATGGAAATTAAGTTTACGCCGTTCAGATGTGGCTACGCAAGACTTACGAGAGTTACTGATTTTGGATTTACACCATCCGCTCTTTTTGGAGCAGACCATGGATGCGGATGAAGATGGCTTAACTTTTACCTACCAGCTAGAGCCACATAGTCTCAGCTATGAAGAGGTTAAATCTCGGCCAATCTCAGAAAGAATCCGCTTGGCTCTCAATGTCTTTGCTCTTGAAGCTGCTTTGGAGCTACCAGTGACTTTTCTTCTTCATCCGAGCAACCTCATGATTACCAAGGATGCTCAGGCTAAGATTGCCTATCGTGCGGTTCCAGGTATTATGACACCGGAGGCACTGACTGCTGAAGATTTCTTGCGCCAGGCCAAGTGTTTTGCTGCGACTTTGTTTGCGGATGTGGACTTTATGGAACTCTACAATGGATCTTTGGAGTTGGAAACCTTACCAGACTTTTTGGTTGAACTCCGTGAAGCAGAAGACCAGGCTGCTGCAGTGGCTGTTCTAGAAAAGGCTTATCTAGATAAGACCAAGGAAGAAAAAGCTACTCTGATTCAGGTGTCTAGTAGATGGCATCGGGTTTTCAAGTTGGCCTCTATCTGGCTGTCAGTAGCTGTTGTTCTTTTGATTATTCCCTTGATTTATCTCATTTTCCTGCAAAATCCTTTTAAAGAAAAGCTTCTGCAGGCGGATACTGCCTTTATCAAGGTCGATTATAGTGGTGTTATCACTGAGTTAGAAGGTATTGCCCCTTCTAGTCTTCCAACGACTCAAAAGTACGAATTGGCTTACTCTTATATTCAAGGATTAGAATTTTCATCTGATCAAAAGAAGGTCATCTTGAATAATGTGAGTCTTAAATCGGATGAGCTCTACCTGATTTACTGGATCCAAATCGGTCGCAACACATTTGAGGATGCTTTGGATACAGCCAAGCGGATTAATGATAATGACCTCATCCTTTATGCTTTGGCACAGGAAATCAAGCAAGTACGAGAAGATGACAAGCTATCAGGTAAGGATCGAGAAAGCAAGCTTAGCTCGCTGGAAGGTGAATACAAGAAGTACTGGGATAGTCGGAGCGAACTACTGACAAGCGATTCAAGCTCAAGCGACTCTAGTGAAAAGGAGGCTTCATCTACAGAAGCTTCAAGTTCAACTGAAACCAGTGCATCTAGCAGTCACTAAGCAGGTCAAGGAGTAAAAGATGACAAAACAAGTAATTTTCTATACCCAGGGCCTGCGTTATGAGGTTGAACCCACAGAAGGACGCCAGCTTCTTCTTGGGGCCAGCGAAAAGGCTCAGGTCTATCTGCCTCAGCAGGAGGAGGACATTCGACTCAAGGCTGATGGAGACGAGGTTTTCTACCAGTTTGGGGAGGAGACAGGCCTCTTGACAGATGGACTGGTACTGAATCAAATCCGTTTTTGCCTTAGAGATAAAACTCCGACAGTTTATGATCTTTTGGACCAACAAGAGCTACGGATCGGTGCTCAGAGTGGCTCTAGCCTTCAAGTCTCTGATGATTCAGAATTGCTCTTGCAAAAAAACGGAGAAAACTGGCATTTAACCAAGTTCAAAGGAACCTTTTATCGAAATAACATTTTAGAAAAACAAGACCAGTTGCAGCTTTCTTTTGGAGATGAGCTCAGCTTTGGCGCTGTAACAATCAAAATCTATCCAGATGAAGTCTGGCTGAGTGGTCCCGTCCAAGCAGCCAAGGTTCTATCTCTGCGAGGAGCATCTCGCTACGGCTTTTACCCGGACTATCCAGACTATCATCGTTCGCCACGGATTATCTATCGTGGATCTGAAGATAAGATGGTCATTAATCCTCCAGGTAAAGAGCCCGGCAAACCAAATGATGAATTGCTTAAGCTCATTGTACCGCCCTTGCTGATGATTGGGGTTGTAATCCTGATTACCCTTATCCAGCCTCGGGGGATTTATATCCTCGCGACGATGGCCATGTCTGCAGCTAGTATCGTCTTTTCTGTCAGGACCTTCTTTAAAAATCGGAAAAAATACAAGGCAGACAAGAAAGAGCGCGTGGATCTTTACCGTCTCTATCTAAAAGACAAGGCTATTGAGCTGACTGACTTGGAACGCAAACAGCGTCAGGGCATGCTTTATCACTTCCCTAAGGTGGAAGAGCTGACTGAGTTAACTCAACGTTACAGTCACCGTATCTATGAAAAAACACCGCTCCACTTTGACTTTTTGACTTATCGTCTAGGCTTGGGGCAGGTTCCGACTTCTTATCAGTTGACCTATGGACAGCAGGAGAGAAGTGGGAAGAAAGATGCGCTTGAAGAGGAGGGCTTCGCTCTTTATACCAAGCATAAAAAAATCCCTGATTTGCCGATTGTAGCAAATCTTAGCCACGGACCGGTTGGTTATGTCGGACCGCGCAATCTAGTCCTTGAACAGCTCCAGCTCTTGGTTATGCAGTTGAGTGTCTTTCATTCGTATCATGATGTGCAGTTTATTACCATCATGCCAGAGGAGGAACGGGACCAATGGAACTGGATGCGTTGGTTACCACATGCAAGCTTGCAGGAAATGAATGTGCGAGGCTTCGTATACAATCAGCGTACTCGTGACCAAGTACTCAACAGTCTCAATCAAATCCTGAAACTCCGTAAGACTCAAAGAGATGAGGCAAGTCGCCAAGAGACGACTCTCTTCAGCCCTCACTATGTGGTCTTAATTACTGATGAAAAGCTGATTTTGGATCACGTCATCATGGAGTTTTTCACAGAAGACCCGACAGACCTAGGCTGCTCACTTCTCTTTGTCGAAGATGTGATGAGCTCCCTATCTGAAAATGTCAAAACCGTCATCAATATCAAGGACCGCAATATCGGACAGTTGGTTATGGAGGAAGGGATTCTCAAGGAGACCAACTTCCGCTTGGATCACTTCCCAGACGGCTATGATAAGGAACAAATTGCACGGACCTTGGCACCGCTCAACCACTTGCAAAATCTCAAGTCTTCTATCCCTGATACAGTTACCTTTATGGAGATGTATGGGGCTGAAAGCTTTGCGGACTTGAAGGTCTTAGACAGATGGAAGAGCCATGCTCCTTACAAGAGCTTAGCCGTGCCAATCGGCCTTCGAGGCAAGGATGACCTAGTGCAACTCAACCTCCACGAGAAGGCTCATGGACCGCACGGTTTGATTGCGGGGACGACTGGTTCTGGTAAGTCTGAGACTATCCAGTCTTATATCCTGAGTCTAGCCGTCAATTTCCACCCGCACGATGTGGGCTTCCTACTCATTGACTATAAGGGTGGAGGAATGGCCCATCTCTTTAAGAAACTGCCTCACCTGCTAGGGACCATCACCAACCTAGATGGGGCCCAGTCTATGCGGGCCTTGGTTTCGATCAATGCGGAGCTAAAACGCAGGCAGCGTCTCTTTAACCGTTATGAAGTAAACCACATTAACCAATACCAGAAGAAATTTAAAAATGGCGAAGCTAAAGAACCTCTGCCCCACCTTTTCCTCATCTCAGATGAATTTGCAGAGCTTAAGGTCAACCAGCCAGACTTTATGAAGGAGCTGGTTTCTACGGCTCGGGTCGGGCGTTCCCTCGGTGTTCACTTGATCCTTGCCACTCAAAAACCATCTGGGGTCGTGGATGACCAAATCTGGTCCAACTCTCGTTTCAAGCTAGCCCTCAAGGTGGCAGACCGAAGTGACTCCATGGAAATGCTCCATACACCAGATGCAGCAGAAATCACGCAGGCTGGTCGTGCTTACCTGCAAGTCGGCAACAATGAAGTTTATGAGCTCTTCCAATCAGCTTGGTCAGGAGCAGATTACCAGCCGGACAAGGATGAACTGGGGATCGAAGATCACACCATCTATCGTATCAACGACCTAGGCCAATATGAAGTCCTCAATCAAGACCTCTCTGGACTGGATCTAGCAGACGAAATCAAGGAAGTGCCGACAGAGCTTGATGCCATCGTCGAAAATATCCAGCTCTTGGCAGAGAACCAAGAGATCGCTCCCCTACCACAGCCGTGGCTACCACCGCTTGAAGATAGAATTTATTTACCAGATTTGCGTAAGGGAGATTTTAAAAAGTTCTGGAAACAGACTAGCCGTCAATTGAAAGCAGTGATTGGTTTAGTAGATGTACCAAGTCAACAAGCCCAATATACATTAGAGCATGATTTTAACGAAGATGGGAATATTGCCATTTTTGGTGGCCCATTAACTGGGAAGTCTACTTTTATTCAGACTTTGACGATGGACTTGGCCCGTCAGTTTACGCCAGAACAGGTTCATTTTTATCTGATGGATTTTGGTACTAATGGACTTCTACCACTTCACCAATTGCCACATGTAGCAGATGTCATTATGATTGACGACCAGGAAAAATTAACAAAATTGATCAGACGCATAAAAGAAGAGATTAGAGATAGAAAAGCTCTTTTACGTAAACATATGGTTGCCAACGTCAATCTTTACCAAGAAATCAGTGGTCAAAAAATACCTAAACTCTTCTTTATGTTAGATGGATATGATGCTGTGAAAGAGTCCCCATTGGTTATGGAACTAGAGAATACTCTTCAATTCATATCTCGGGAAGGTTTGAGTCTAGGAATATATCTTGTTATTACAGCTGGCCGTTTAGGAGTTATAAAATCCGCATTGTTAGCAAGTATTAAAACTCGTATCTCTTTAAAATTAACGGACGACATGGATACTCGAACTTTAATTGGGCGAACTCAGTTAGTCATTGAAGATAAACCTGGACGAGCTATGATAAAGCTGGATGAGCCAGAGATTTTCCAAGTAGCTTTGCCAACTAAGAGCGATAATACGTTTGAAGTGATTGAGAAAATTAGCTCTGAGGCAGAAATGATGTCAGATCAGTGGGAAGGAAATCGTCCTAAACCAATTCCAATTGTTCCAGATGAATTGAGCTTTGAATCTTTTGCAAAAATAGTAAGTGTTCAAGAAGCTTTGAAAGAAAACAATCTACCACTAGGTTTAGACTTTGTTAATGTTGAAAGTGTTCATATTCCTTTGAATGGATTTAAGCATCTTTTATATATAGCAAATGAGGATGAGCATTTAGAAAATATTACTCGCCATCTTTTAGAAACATTAGTCAACTTTGTTCCAAGTAAGAAAATTATGCTTATGGATGTAGATAATGAATATGACGGACAGGTTAATTTATTTGCTCGAGTTTCTAAGCCAGAAGATCTTGAAGATATGGGACATCAGCTTATTCTTGAGTTAGAGGATCGTATAAAAGGTGAAACCGGTCATGATTTCATCATCTTTATCCCTGATTTAGATAAATTTGTTCAGGCAAGTGGCTTGACTGCAGAACAAGTATCAAGACTATATCAAGAGGGATGGAAGTACAATATGCATTTTGTTGTTGGTAGTTTTTATTCTTACATTAGCAATAATACTATTGGTAGTCCAGTTCGTCAGATTAAATTATATAATCAATATTATCTTTTTGGAATGCGCTTGACAGATCAGACGATCTTAGAAAAGACATTTAATAGTAAAGAACCTTATTTAAATAAAGATGAAGTATATTTATATGGGCGCCAATCCAGCATTAAAATTAAAATAACAAAATAAAGGAGAATACTATGACAGTAGGAACAACTCAAGGAGCGGGAATTCAGTCTGATCCGACAGCGGTTCAAATCTATGCAGATGGGATTGTCTCAGCTTATAATTCAGTAGGAAAAGAAACTGCTACAAAAGATTCTATCAGTCAGTATGCTGCTTCTGGGACTATTAGTAGTCATATTGATAATGAATTTAGTGCAAGTGAGCAAGCAGCACAACAATCTATTGACTTCATACAGGTTTTACATGGTATTCATGCAGAGTTTCAAACGACAGATGCAACGATTGCCAATTATATTAACAGAAATACAGGACCGGTTGAGTCGGGAACTGCCGGTAGTAATTCTGGAAAGCAAAAAAATAAGCAGTTATTTAGCAAAGGAACTAATTAATGATTGTTTAATAGAAAGGAACGTATATGGTAAAGGTAAATTACGCGAGCCTGCAGACGCAGTCTTC
>CAUVRI010000017.1:0-29748 GCA_963554405.1 uncultured Streptococcus sp.
GTCTTGCTCGACAATCCAAAAATAATTGAGAGGCTAGGACTTTTGTCCCAGCCTCGTTTCTGTTTATTTGCGATCGGCCTATTTTGATTCTTCATTTCGCTTCAGACTAAAATGGTCTGGCAAGGGGTCTGGTCCTGCTTTGGTTCCAGGATGGCAACGTAGAATCCTGGCAATCCCCATCAAGACACCTTTCACACCAAAACGTTCAATCGCTTGGATCATATAATTGGAACAGGTCGGTTGAAAGCGACAAGATGGCGGAAATAGGGGAGAGATCCATTTTTGATAGCCTCTGACCAGCGCAATCAGGATTGTTTTCATGCTTTTTTAGATTTAGTCACTGCTAGATTGTGCAGCTGGCTGATTTCTTTTTTGCTCAAGCGACGGTATTCACCCGGACGTAGTCCTGAGACGTCCAAATTCCCAAACTGGGTCCGGGAGAGTTTATCCACTAAAAGTCCCACCGCTTCAAACATCTTTTTAACCTGGTGGTTACGCCCTTCATGAATGGTCAACTGAACCACTGAACGGTTCTTTTCGACATCCACTTTTAAAATCTCGTAAGTTGCTGGCTTGGTTTTCTTTCCATCAATGGTCACCCCTCGCGTCAAGGGACGCAAGTTTTCCTTATTGGCAATCCCTTTGACACGCGCCACATAGACCTTATCAATTTCATTGCGCGGGTGAATCATCTCATCTGTAAAATCACCATCATTGGTCAAAATCAAGACACCAGATGTATCCCAGTCCAAACGTCCCACTGGGTAGATGCGCTCTGGTACTTGAGATAAAAGGTCAACGACTGTTGTCCGCCCTTTATCATCTGATACACTAGAGATGACGCCACGTGGCTTATTTAAAAGATAATAGACCTTTTCTTCGTTATAGATTGGAGTCCCTTCTACTTCAACCTGATCACCGGTTTTAATGATAGTCGCTAATTCACGCACAACTTGGCCATTGACCGTCACCAAGCCTTGCTTGATCAGTTCTTCGGCCTTGCGACGACTAGCCACGCCTGCATGGGCAATATATTTGTTAATTCTCATCTAGTTCCTCTGTTCTCTCTGAAAATAATTGACCTTCTTCTGGATCGATGTCCACTTCCTCAACCTTTGGCAATTCCTCCAAATGATTGATCCCCATATAATCCAAAAAATACTCCGTCGTGACATACAAATTAGGACGCCCGAGGACTTCTTTTTTTCCGTCTTCGCGGATCAGATCAAATGACAGTAGTTTGGTAATAGCACCACTGGAATTGACACCTCGAATATCATCGACCTCCACGCGGGTGATCGGTTGCTTATAAGCAATAATTGACAAGGTTTCAAGGGCAGCCCGAGACAAACTTTGGTTCATAGGCGTTCTAGAATAGTCTCGTAAAACCGAAGCGTAGTCTGCCTTTGTCACCAATTTATAACGGGAAGCTGTCTCCATCAAACACAGACTCGTACCTGTGTCCTCCTGGTATTTTTTGCTTAATTTTTCTAAACTTTGCACCACACCTGTCGGAGGTAAAGAGAGAAGGTCTGCGATTTGTCTGGCAGTAATTCCTTCTTCACCTGCTACAAATAAGAGTGCTTCAATTTCAGCTAATTTGCTCATGTTCAATCCTATTTAAGTAAATTTCTCCAAAAGCCCTATCCTGGATCACCGTTACTTCTTGAATCTTGATCAATTCAAGGGTTGCAAGAAATAGAGTAATGACCTCTTGGAGATCCGTTGCTTCTAGAAACAAGTCCTGCAAGAGAACTTGTGAGCGATCGTGGAATCGGTGACGCAGCTGGTCCATCAGATCCTCAATCTTGTATTCATCCTTTACAATGGTCGTATGGTTCTGACGGAATTCTTCTTTTTTCTTGGTCAATAGTTTTGAGAAAGCCAAGAAAAGATCCACCGTTGTACGATCGTGAAGCAATTCCGTATCGTCGTAGACCAATTCCATCTTGGGTTTTGAATAATAGAGGGCGCGCTCCTCGTGCTGTGAGGCCATCAACTCTCCTAATTGCTTGTAAGTACGGTACTCTTCCAATTGAGAAAGGAGGTCCTGCTCGAGATCCTCTGCTTCATCCATCTCCTCTGCAACCTTAGGAAGAAGTCTTCGACTCTTGATCAAGGTTAGTTGACTAGCCATCAGCATGTATTCCCCTGCTACCTCTAGTTTCATCGCCTGGAGAGTCGCCAGATAAGCCAGATACTGTTCGATCACCTCAATCAAGGGGACCTCATAAATATCCATCTGGTATTTAGAGACCAAGTGGAGCAAGAGGTCCAAAGGCCCTTCAAAATCTTTAATTTTAATATCCATTATTTATATTTTTCTAATGTCACCATGGTTTTTAGGCCCAATTCACGCGCAATACTAAAGAGATCCACACCGAGTTCACGTTGTTTCAAAATATATTGCTCACGAATCGATTGCGCCGAAAGGTCTTGATTCCCTTTTTCGATCAAGAAGGCTTCTAATTGTCGGAATCCCCACTGACGGGAGTAGCATTTTCCTTTATTATCAAAGAGATAAATACCATCTAGGAAGAGTTGCAATTCATCCAGTAACGGCTCTGGAACCTTTAAAACCCGTTTTTGGCCATCTTTGCCCACTCGAATGACATGAAAGTCCAGCTGAATATCTTCGACTTTGACTTGGAGGATCTCACTTGGCAACAAGCCCATCTCCAGAATCAACAAGGCCATCAAGCGTCCCTGTGGGTTAGTTGATTCTTCCCAAAAATGGGTCAGATCCAACAATTCCCGATCATGGGTCTTGGCCGGTTGAATTTTAGGCAAGACCAAACGATGGTATTCAGAAATAAAGCGTTCTTGATACAAATAATATAAAAATTGGTTGACGGCGGATAATTTTCGTTTTTGAACCGCCGGTTTAAAATCTTTAATCGAAGCTTGGTAAATTCTCAAATTCGTCGGTGTCACTTTTCCATGAATTGATTCAATAAATTGGTCCAAATCATAGAAATAAGCTGACTGAGAATTTTCACTTAGTTCTTTTTGATCAATAAAACTTGCAATAAATTCTTTCATTTTGGAATCATCTCGTATTCATTTGAAAAATTATGCATCAGCGAATTGATGGCTTTGAGGATCGATTTCCGCGTAATAATCCCTTGGAAATAACCTTCTTCATCCACCACTGATAAGAAGGAGTCATCCACCAACTTGTGAAGGACTTCTGTCAAATTGAAGTCTAAGCCGATGACCCCAACCTCCTTCTTTGCAACGTCTACGATATCCATCGAAGCAAAAGTCTCCTCAGGAATCTCGTGTTTCAATTGATAAGATAGAATATCCGTTAGGGAGATCGTCCCCACAAACTTGCGTTCATCTGTCACTACTGGAATGCGACTATAGCTAATCTGGCTCAACAGCAAAACTGCATGGTCTACATTGTGGGTATCAATCAAGACCGCTAAATTTTTGGCAGGAGTTAAGAACGTCTCTTCCTGCGCCAGCAAGAAACGTTCAAATTCCTTTGCTATCATCTGCTAAACTCCTTTGTCAATTCAGGGTACAATTCATGATCTCGCGTATAATACTCTACCTTGAAGTTCGAATCCGTAATCTCTATCTTGGCATACAAACATTCGCGAATCAGACCACGTGGTTGGCTAACGGATCCAGGATTCACAAAGAGGGTTCTTCCTTCCTTCCAAGCATCTGGGATATGAAGGTGGCCGTATAGACAGATATCTGCTTCCTCCTCTTGGACCCACAGATCCAATTTTTGAAAACTAAAATTGATCTGGAAGAGATGTCCGTGGGTCTGGATGATCCGTGTTGGCCCTAGTTGGGTCACCAAGCGTTCCGGATAGCCATCATAAAAATCCATATTTCCTTGGACAACGTGGATCCCTTCCCAGACAGGATCATCACTTTTTAGTTCAGAATCCCCATTGTGAAAGATCCCATCGACCTGACCTAGGTATTTTTCTTTAATAGCTTCAACAATGGAGCGGTCTCCATGCGAGTCACTCATAACGATGATTGTTTGCTTTGCCATGATGGAAATACCTCCAATAACTTTTTAACAGCTAAAGCACGATGTGATTGTGTATTTTTTTCTTCTAGCGTTAATTCAGCAGCAGCACGGCCCGTTTCCCCAACTAAGAAGAGAGGGTCATAGCCAAAGCCGTGTTCCCCTTTGGGCTCAAAATTAATATACCCTGGCCAATCAGCTTCCACCACTAAGCTTTCCTTGCCTGGTCTTGCAACCACCAAGGTCGTATGGAACTGGGCTGAACGGTCTTTCAAGTCAAAGACCATGGCCAATTCGTGCAATAATTTCGCATTGTTTTCCGCATCTGTCGCACCAACTCCCGCAAAGCGAGCTGACCAAACTCCTGGTAAGCCTCCCAAGATATCCACCTTCAAACCTGAATCATCCGCTAAGACTGTTTTCCCAGTTAGCTCTGCAATCGTTTCAGCTTTTAGGCGGGCATTCTCTTCAAAGGTCAGACCTGTCTCTTCGACTTCTGGAAGCTCTGGGTATTGATTGAGATTTTCCACTTCAAAGCCCAGTTTTTCAAACATATTACGGAATTCTTTGGTTTTTCCCTCATTACGAGTCGCAATAAGAATCGTATCTTTGACCTTGTCTTGACCCAAGAAGGCTTCCACATCCACCCCAGCACTTGGCAAATGCAAATAGAGCAATTTCCCTTTTTCAACCAAGAGCAAGGCCCCTTGACGCTGTACGACCTCAAAAGCTCTTCCCTTGACTTCATTCAAGATTTCAGTCAAAAAGGTCAGAAAACGAATGGCTGAACCATAGCGCATCACCGATAGATTGAGAGGGAATCCTTCAGGATCCTTGGCAAAGAGAAGTTCCAGCTGATCTAACAGAGTGGAAGCTTCCGCAGGCACTTGACTAAATTGGTTGTAGTCTGCATCTTCTCCCCATTGGGCAATATACCAATCTTGGGGATCTTTGTATTCAAATAGTTTGTCACTCATAAATTTACATGCTCCACATTCACTGAACGTTCTAGCCATTTTTCGGCAATCGCTGCAAAGCTATTGGCATTTGCAGTTGTATAAAAGCGGTGGGTCTGCTCTAGGAGTTCGCGACTCTTATTGAGCTCAAAATAGTTTAATAAAACGGAAATATCCCGAACACACTCTGCCCCACTATCAATCAATTTGACATCCGGTCCCATCACATTTTGAATGATCGGTTTTAAAAGGGGATAATGGGTGCATCCCAAGACTAAGGTATCAACCTTTCCAACTAGTGGTTTTAGGGTTTCGTAAACCACCTTTTTGGTCACACTGGATGCCAACTCGTTTGATTCCACTAAAGGAACAAACTTGGGACAAGCTAAACTGCTGACTTCCATGTCTGGTGCCAGACTTTGAATCTTCTCTTTATAAATTCCAGAAGAAACCGTCATCGGTGTCCCAATGACCCCAATTTTTTGATGGGTCGTCGATTTAATGGCTGCAGAAGCTCCGGGCAAGATCACTCCCAAAACGGGAATATCAAGTTTCTGCTTGACTTCTTCCCAAACAACTGCCGTCGCTGTATTACAGGCTAAGACAATCATCTTGACATTTTTGGTCAGAAGGAAGTTCACCATCTGCCAAGTATACTCGCGAATTTGGTCTGCTGGTCTAGGACCATAAGGTGCACGCGCTGAATCTCCAATATAGACGACATCTTCGTGAGGAAGCTGACGGAGCAATTCGCGGACAACAGTCAGGCCCCCTACGCCAGAATCTAAAAAACCAATCGGTCGGTTATCCATATCTCTTCCTTCCAAAAGGAGGGACTAAGAAATTCCTCCAAGCCCCTCTCATTTATTATCGTGAGATTGCCCCACTCTTATTTTTTCTTGTTTTTCGCCATTGCTGATTTTTGTTGGCTCACAATTTGGCGATAGACTTGTTGAACTTTTGCTTCGCTTGGGCGTTGGCCACTCGCTCCTAAAAGCGTACGAACTGCTTCAACATTCAAACGTGGGTTTGATGCAAATTCTTTTTCAAATTGACGACGAAGCAAGAACATTCCTGCAATCATCCCACCAAAGAAAGCTAAAATAATCAACAAAATTCCTAAAAAGAGATTCATAAAATTTTCTCCGATCCATTATTTTTACATAACTATCATTATATCAGACAATCGCTTATTTTTCAATGTCAAAGCCGTAGAGTGTCGCAAGATAATCTTCTGGTTTTTCTGCTCGACGAATCAAACGGGCCTGCCCATCTTCTTGAAGCAAAACTTCTGCCGAACGCAACTTGGCATTGTACTGGTACCCCATTGAAAATCCATGGGCTCCAGTGTCATGGATCACGAGCAAATCTCCAATCTCCGTCACGGGTAATTCTCTTTGTTTGGCAAATTTATCGTTATTTTCACAGAGACTTCCCACGACATCAACCACTTCAGTTGGTTCCTCTGGACGATCCATATTGGTAATATGGTGATAAGCACCGTACATAGCCGGTCTGAGAAGATTCACAGCTGAAGCATCGACGCCCACATAGGTCCGGTAGGTTTTCTTTTTATGAGTGACTCTGGTTACCAGGAGGCCGTGTGCAGCCAGCATAAAGCGACCAAGCTCGGTATAGATTTTCACATGACCAAGTCCTGCCGGTTTGAGAATCTCATCAAAAACGCTATGCACACCTTCCCCAATAATGGCAATATCATTTGGTTCTTGTTCTGGCTTGTAATTGACCCCAACTCCACCAGAGAGGTTGATGAAGCCCAAGTGGACACCTGTTTTCTCGACGACTTCCACTGCCAATTCAAAAAGTTGACGCGCTAGCTCTGGATAGTAGTCGTTGGATACTGTATTAGAAGCTAATAAAGCGTGAATGCCAAACTCTTCCACACCCAGTTCTTTCAACTCGATAAAGGCTTGGATCAATTGCTCCTTGGTCATTCCAAACTTGGCTTCTTCCGGATTGTCCATAATATCAGTTCCCAGTTCAAAAACTCCACCAGGATTATAGCGGCAAGAAATGACCTTGGGAATGCTAGTCACAGACTTCAAGAAAGCAATGTCTTCATAGGCATCCAGATTGATCGTTGCCCCTAATTCTCTAGCATAGACAAATTCATCAGCTGGCGTGTTGTTAGAAGAAAACATGATCTCTTCTCCACTAAAGCCCAGCTTATCCGCCATTAACAATTCGACATAGCTGGCAGTGTCAACCCCACAGCCCTCTTCTTGCAAAATTTTTAGGATCGATGGGTTAGGAGTCGCCTTGATGGCAAAATATTCCTTAAATCCTTCATTCCAAGCAAAAGCTTGATGGAGGGCACGAGCCGTTTCACGAATTCCTGCTTCATCATAGAGATGGAAAGGGGTCGGAAATTCTTGGGTCAGGCTTTCTAATTGTTCACGGGTTACAAAAGGTGTTTTCATAAGCGCTCATTTCTATACTTTAGTCACTATTAGTATAGCACAAGTCGGAAGACAAAAAAAGCCGAGGCAACTGCCCCAGCTCAATTGCTCTTTGATTAGTCGTTTCTTCCGAAGATACGAAGAAGGCTGATAAAGAGGTTGATAAAGTCAAGATAAAGTTCCAAAGCCATCGCTACTGCCCAACCTGTAGCAGGTTGACCATTTGTTTGATCATAGACATAGCGAATCTTTTGGTTATCCCAAGCTGTCAATCCTGCAAAGAGGAAGACAGAGATGATACTCAAGATATAGTCCATTCCAGAACTTCTCAAGAACATGTTCACAACAGAAGCGATGATCACACCGATCAAGACTCCCATCAAGGCACGTCCCATACCAGACAGGTCTTTTTTCACGACGCGTCCGATAGCTCCCATGACAATAAACATCAAGGCACTGACCAAGAAAGCCTTATAGACAGTCGCTTGCATGTAGCGAGCAATGATAAAGCTCAAGGTAAAGCCATTCAAAGCTGAGTAGATCAAGAAGATTGGAAGAGCAGACGGGCTATTTTTAACAGCCTTCCCACTGGCAACAAAGACCAAGATCAATTCTACAACCACTGCTGCATAGTAAACCATTGGTGCTGTCATCAAGATTTGCACGAAGAAATCTTGAAAGACTGTCATCATCAGGCCAGAGACAAGGGCTGAAATCCCTACACCGATCCCCACTAATGAGTAGATTTTGTTATAAAAAGCATTCAATCCACTATGTTCTTGGATTACTGAATCATTATACATATAAACAAGTTCCTTTCAAATTTGTTTACTACGATTTTAACATTTTTCGATAAAAAAATCTCCTTTTGGCCATCTTTTTACGCCATGGTTCTGAAGCTTCCTTAACAGCCCAGTATTTATCCACCATGGTCACCACGAAGGATTCTTTGTAGCGAGGCGGGGCAAGGGTAGCTCCCCACATGTGTTTAATAATGATGTCTTCTTCCTTGGCATTGAGATCTGTGATCTTTCGCGCATTTCTCACGGCAATGCGGGGATGGATCCAGGCATGACTCTTGGTAAACTTGGTCTCGCGCCAATCATAGTAAAAGAGGTCGTGCAAGAGGCCACCCCGAGCCGTACTTTTGGCATCCCAACCAAATTTTTTAGCCAGTTTATAACTGGTATAGCTAACATGAATGGAATGCTCCAATCGATTGGAATGAATATGATGGGGAATGTCGGCTAATTTTTGAACCTTAGGATGTTGGATCAGATGGCCTACATAGGTCATGTATTCTTTGTCACGATGATATTGCATAAGATAACCACCTTTCGTTGATAAGCTCTCCCAATAAGATCTCCATCAACTTCTTCTTACAGGATAAGTATACTTCTTTTTCTCAAAATTTCCTTAAAGAAAACATCAAAATTCCTGCTGCTACTGCAACATTCAAACTCTCTGCCCGACCTGGCATAGGAATATGAACCAGCTGGTCTGCTTGTGCCACCATTTCCTGGCTGATGCCGTTTCCTTCATTGCCCATAACCAGGATAAACTGATCGGTCTGAGGAAGCTGACGGTAGTCAATAGAAGCTTCTGAAAGCGTCGTTGCGAGAACTGCTAGATGAGAGTATGTAGCTCGCTCCAATAGTTCTTCTCGATCCAGTTTCCAGATTGGAATATGGAAATGACTGCCCTGCATGGATCGAAGGGTCTTGAGACTGTATAGATCAGCGGAGGCTTTCGATAGCATGACACCATCAAAGCCTGCTGCATCTGCTGTTCGAATCATCGTCCCTACATTGCCAGGATCCTGTACATCCTCCAAATAGAGGAATCGCCCTTGTAGCTGATCCGGAAGCTCTGGCTGCTCTAGAGCGATCTCTGCGACAATCCCTTGAGGAGTCTTCGAATCTGCCAAGAGGCTTAAGATCTCCGGAGTCACGATAGTGACTTTTTGGATGTCCTCCACCCGGTCTAAATAGGCTTCCAAAACAAAGACCTGCCGAATCTTCGCATGATTTTCTACTGCCTCTTCAAACAGATGCCAGCCTTCAATGAGATAAGAATCTGTCCGGTATTTTTTTTGATGTAATTTTTTAGCATTTTTGATTACATTATTGGATTTAGACGTTATAATATTCATAGAACTATTATAGCACAAAGAAAAAGAAGAAATCATGCCTCAGATAGATTTCTTCGAGTCAAGGAGGATGCACATGCAAAAGGTAAAAATGATTGCCCAAGGACGGGTTCAAGGAGTTGGTTTTCGCTGGGGAGTCTACAGTATTGCCTTAGAGATTGGTGGGATCACTGGCCGTGTCTGGAATAATGACGATGGGACGGTTGGTATTCTAGCTCAGGCAGAGTCTAGCAGTCAAATGGCCAAATTCATCCAAGAAATACGCAAAGGTCCTACACCATTTGCGCATGTGACTTATTTGGATGTTACGCTAGCAAACTTTGAAAACTATAAGGACTTCAAAATTGCAAATTAAGGCTAGAGAACTATTGTGTATTTTCAAAAAAAACAGTAGAATAGAAAGGTAACATTTAAAAAAAGAAGGAACGATTTGTGAAAAAAAATAAACTTGCATTATTGGCATCGATGGGACTAGCTTCGCTCGTCTTCTTATCAGGATGCGTGAGTGTCGATCGGAAAACTGGAAATCCAACTGGATTGATTTGGAATCTTCTTGGCCGTCCAATGGGCGAAGCCATCAAATTCTTTGCTAATAACCTTGGCTTGGGCTTTGGGATCGGGATTATTATCGTCACCTTGATCGTGCGTTTAATCATCTTGCCACTTGGTTTGTACCAATCATGGAAGGCAACCTACCAATCTGAAAAGATGAACTACTTAAAACCCATCCTTGGCCCAATCCAAGAGCGCATGAAAAACGCTAGTACACAAGAAGAAAAGCTATTGGCACAACAAGAATTAATGGCTGCTCAACGTGAAAATGGAGTTAGCATGTTTGGTGGAGTTGGGTGTTTACCACTCTTGATCCAAATGCCATTCTTCTCTGCCCTCTTCTTTGCAGCTCAGCACACCAAAGGGGTAGCAGAAAGTAGTTTCCTTGGTATTGCTCTTGGAAAACCAAGCTTGCTCTTGACGGCTATCGTAGCGGTTCTCTACTATATCCAAAGTATGCTCTCTCTTCATGGAATTGAAGATGAAACCCAAAAGGAAAGCATGCGTAAAGCATCACTGATGAGCCCGATTATGATCGGTGTCTTCTCATTGATCTCTTCAGCCGGAGTGACTCTTTACTGGGTAGTCGGTGGGGTAATCCAAATTATTCAACAATTTGTGATCAACTACTTGATTCGTCCAAATCTTCGCAAACGGGTCGCTGAGGAATACAAAAACAATCCTCCAAAAGCGACTAGTCACCGTGTGAAAAAAGACGTTACACCAACTGCAACGACACAAATTCAACACAAACCAAAAAACAACCGCAATGCAGGAAAACAACGCAATAGAAAGTAGTACAAACTTCTAAATTCTAGCGGAATTACTGAAGCACCTGAACCCTCTAGTTCAGGTGCTTTTTTAATCCCTTTCAATCAATCAACGAAAAATTTACACCCTCACAAGGGGATTAAGAGCACAAAAAAACAAGCCCTCTTGGAGAGCCTGCTCTTTATATTTACGCTGTTTTTTCTACGTTCAAAATTTTCACTTGGTAGCTTCCAGCTGGTGTTTCAACAGTGACCACATCACCTGTTTTTTTACCAATCAAAGCGTGACCGATTGGGCTTTCGTTCGAGATCTTCCCTGCAAAGGCATCTGCTCCTGCTGAACCGACGATGCTGTATACTTCTTCATCTGTTTCGCCAACTTCTTGAACTGTAACGGTTTTTCCGATCGCTACTTCGTCTACAGCAACTGCATCGCTATCGACGATTTCAGCATAGCGGATTTTTGTTTCCAAGCTTGAGATTTGACCTTCCACAAAAGCTTGTTCATCTTTTGCTGCTTCGTACTCAGAGTTTTCTGAGAGGTCACCATATGAACGAGCGATCTTAATCCGTTCCACCACTTCAGGTCGACGGACCAATTTCAATTCTTCTAATTCTTGTTCCAATTTTTCTTTTTCTGCTAGGGTCATTGGGTATGTTTTTTCTGCCATTATTCTTCTCTTTCTATTATTTGAATGAAAAAGCTGTGGACGCGCCACATGCTTTTTCTAGTTTGAACTTGCTTGTGTCAATTTACTATTGACATGTTCTTCAACATTTTTATTGTGTTCTTCGTATGTCTTAGCGAAGAAAACTTCACCATTTTCGACATTTGCGACAAAATACAAGTAATCGGTCTTACTTGGGTTCACCGCCGCTTCGATCGCTGATACTCCAGGGTTATCCACTGGGCCAGGCATCAAGCCGGTATTCTTATAAATATTATAAGGTGAATCCAGCTCTGTATTGATCGTTGCATCTTCTTTTAAGGTCGTCTTTTGACCAAGTTTCCCTTCTGCATAAAGAATTGCAATATTACTTTGCAAAGGCATGTCTTGGTTCAAACGGTTATAGAAGACACTCGCGATATCTTTGCGGTCCTGATCCGTCGCCCCTTCTTTTTCAACCAAGGAAGCAAGAGTCAATACTTCGTTTACATTGATGTTCTTGCTCTCAAGTGTTTCATAGTATGGGCTTAAATTTTGATCCATTGCCGCAAGCATCTGATCGATCATCTCTTTCACTGTGGTATCTTTCCCATAGTTATAAGTAGCTGGGAAAAGATAACCTTCTAAACGGTAGCGAACACCAGAATCCTTACTTGGTAGATTCGCCAAGAGCTTAGGATATTTGGCCACCATCTTCTCAATAAAGGCATCGTCTTGGACAGCCTTCAAGAAATCTTCTTTCTTGAATGGAGTCCTGCCTGCCTTCTTAGTGGAGACATCGGCGGTGATAGCCGTCGCAATCTGATCAATCGTATAGCCTTCTGGAATCGTGACCTTTCCAAGAACTGGAGCCTGAGGAGTTTTGGTCCCCTCTTCTTGCAGTTTTTGGATGATGGTTTCTAGATCCATGCTCTTTTGCAGGTTGAAATAACCGGATTTGAAATTGCTATAGTTCTTGAACTTGGTATAGTAGTTAAAGAACTGGCCATTTTTCACGAGTCCTTTTTTCTCAAGGATCGCACCAATCTCACGATTACTTGAACCTGCTGGAATCTCAACCGTTACGAATTCTGTTGCATTTTTATCCATCGGCTTGACAGCTGAATGGATATAGGTCACAGCAAAGATCCCAGTAGCCACGATCACAATCAGCAAAAGACTGACTACTGTCCGCACAATTCGTTTAGCGATTTTATTTTGTTTCTTTTGTTTTTGTTGGCGCTGGTTACGAGAAGAGCGCGATAAGCTTTCCTCTACTGGTTCCTGACTTGGTTCTTTTGGAGCAGGCTTTGTAAGCTCACTCTTTTCTTCCACAGCAGGAGTCGCCTTTTCTGGCTCCACTGGTTCTTCTTTGGGAGCCAACGCAGATTCTTCTACTTTTGGAGGTGGTGTTGCTTCTTCCTCCTCTTTCAGTGAAGAAGGGGTTTCAATGCTTCGATCAGGTAGATCATACTCTTTTTCGATCTTTAGAAGTTGCTCATTGGCCTCTTCTAAGTCTCTGAGGATCTGCTCTTTGAAGCTTAATAACTTCTCACTGTCTTGTGATTTATCAGTCAAATAATTGACCTCCCTCATCATAATCCTTAATATTATATCTTAAAAGATTTAGAAAAGCAATACAAATCGCCCTTCTTCTTCAAAATACCTATTTAATCAAGGTTTTCATTTTCCCAGACCAGATTGTACCAGACTTCACCCGCATATTGGGATTCTGAAAGCCCCTCATTGGTAAATCCTTGCTTTTCGTAATAAGGAATCAAATAATCATGACAGGTCAAATTGATCCCTTGGCGATTATCTTTCACCACAATCTCTTTCATTGCCTCAAGCAAGAGGGTTCCAACCCCTAGCCCTTGGGCTTCTTTAGCAATAGATAGACTCGTAATAGAAATAAAGCCCTGTTCTAGATGGCTTAGATCTTCAACCTCTGAAAAAGAGGAATCGATCAAATAGCGCTCCGGTCTAACAGGTCCTTCTAAATACCCTAAAATCTGACCTTGGCACTCTGCTACAAGAAATGTCGTTTGAATCTTTTCGATGTGATCTTTTAAAATCTCACGCGCAATCGCTTCTTCTTCTGAGAAATTCTCAAGCTCAATGCGCTCGATGGCATCCAAATCCTGCAGCTTTGCCTGTCTAATGTGAATCTTTTCTTTCATCATTTATTCCTTCTATCGTTCCCAAACCATTTGGACACCTCGATCAGACTCAGCTTCATCTCGAAATCCTTGCTGGGAAAAATAAGATAGTAAGTCTTCTGGGCAATCGATCCAAATGGCTTCCTTGTCCTTTTGAACAGCTAGATCCTTTAAAGCAGCGATCAGAATAGAACCATAGCCTTGACCTTGAAAAGCTGGTCTCACTGCTAGTCGCAATACGATTAGGTTTCCTTTTAAATGCTGGTCTTCTGTCGCCAACAAGTAAGCCACAGCATCCCCCGCCTGCTCTGCAAGCAAAGAAATGGCTTCCTTCGAACCTAGCGCTTCCTCAAGAGTGGCCTTGTGCTTCTTTCCTTCATTGTCATGAAGTTCTTCTTCTAGCAAGCCCAGCTGTTCTTGATCAGCTGGGGTGATTGATCGAATCATCATCCTGCTTTCCTCATCTCATACTCCTTCAGTGAACAGATAAATTTGAGTCTGGAACCAATCGATTCCAGACTCAATCATCTCTTATTGTACACTATGTGTCAAACTAGATAATAAACGCTCAAATGAGTATTCATAGGTTTGAATATCTCCTGCTCCCATAAAGACATAGACCGCATTTTCATGGTCAAGAAGAGGAGAAACATTCTCAGCTGTAATAATCGCTGAACGTTTGACAATTTTTGCTTCCAAATCTTCAACTTTCACATCGCCGTGATCGACTTCCCGTGCAGAACCATAGATCTGTGCCAAGTAAACAGCATCTGCTTGATTCAAGGCTTCTGCAAATTCATCTAACAAGGCAATGGTCCGTGTAAAGGTATGTGGTTGGAAAATGGCCACAATCTCTTTACTTGGGTATTTTTGACGGGCCGCATCCAAGGTTGCAATAATTTCCGTTGGATGGTGCGCAAAGTCATCGATGATCACTGTTCCATTGACTACTTTTTCAGTAAAGCGACGTTTCACTCCAGCAAAGGTCTTCAAATGCTCGCGGACTAAATCTAAATCAAATCCTGCAATGTAAAGCAAGCCAATGACTGCTGTAGCATTCATGATGTTGTGGCGACCAAATGTTGGGATATGGAATTGCCCCAAGTCTTCTCCACGGAAATGAACGTTGAAGGTTGAACCAGTCGTTGAACGAAGCAGGTTGCTTGCCACAAAATCGTTCGTCTCCTTATCAAAACCATAGTAATAAATTGGTGCTGATGAGGTAATCCGACGCAATTCTTTGTCTTCTCCGTAGATGAAGAGGCCTTTGCTGATTTGTTTGGCATAATCGTTAAAGGCATTAAAGACATCTTCTAAGCTCGTGAAATAGTCTGGATGGTCGAAGTCAATATTGGTGATGATGCTGTATTCAGGATGGTAAGGCATAAAGTGGCGTTCATACTCATCTGATTCAAATACAAAGTATTTGGCTGCTGCAGAACCACGACCTGTCCCGTCACCAATCAAATAACTGGTATCAGTGATATTTGATAAGACGTGAGAAAGCATCCCTGTTGTTGAGGTTTTCCCGTGTGCTCCGGCAACTCCCATGCTGACAAAGTCACGCATAAATTCACCAAGGAATTCATGGTAGCGTTTATAGGTTAAACCATGCTCATCTGCATAAGCGATTTCCACATTGTTATCTGGACGGAAAGCATTTCCGGCAATGAGGATCTTGTCGCCTTCCAAATTTTTCACATCAAATGGATAAATTTGAATTCCTGCTTGTTCCAAGCCACGTTGCGTAAAGTAATACTTCTCAACATCTGACCCTTGAACCGTATGTCCCATTTGGTGAAGCATGAGGGCTAAAGCACTCATCCCTGCTCCTTTAATTCCAATAAAATGGTATGTATTAGACATGTTTTCTCCTTATTCTTGATCTAGATGGGTTAAATCCAATTCTTGTTTGATTGGCTGTGGTTTCAACTTGTGCTGATCTTTATTGTATATTTGGCTAGTCTTTAAGAAATCATAATTGTTTTTCTTTTCAGTCGGTTCTGCCACTTCTGGTTTTCCTGCAGATTCGAACTCTGCAAGGATCAACTGATCTTGTCGTAATCGTTTGCTATATTTCAATAATTCGCCTGGGTTTTCCTTTTGAAAGGGAGCCGTTGGCTGACCAGGTTTCCGTTCTGAAATAAACGGTTTTTTCCGCTTACTTGTAGTAGCTGCTGGATCCGTTGTCAGATAGGGGGCTGTGCGTTTCTTTTTCAGATCTTCACGCGCACGCTCTCTCGCTTCCTCTGCATAACGGTTGGCAGGACTTTTTTTATCAATCGGCTCTTTAAAATCAGGTTTTCTTACTGGCCGTCTTTTCGGTAGAGGCTCTTCTAGTGGTTGATGGTAAGGATGCTTAGGTTTGGTATTTTCAGCAATCGGTTGCCATTCCAAATAATTTTTATCCACATAGTCGCCTGTAATGTTACTAATCAAGTCTGTTTCATCATACAGGTTCATGTGGGGCATCTCTGTTAACATCAACTCATTATCCCCTACTTGAGGAAAATATTTTTCTGTCATGCTTTCTTCCTTTCGACACTCCATTAATTATAAACTATTCACAGAATTTTTCAAGCTATTCTGACTGAATTCCAAGAATCTCACGAATTTCCTCAACCGATAAACTAGATCGTGTTTCCGTTCCATCTAAAATCGTTGAGACCAAGTGTCTTTTGGAAGCTTGCAGTTCTTGGATTTTTTCTTCAATCGTACCACGAGTAATCATGCGATAAACTTCAACATTTTGTTCCTGTCCCATTCGATGGGCACGTCCAATAGCCTGGTCTTCCACTGCAGGATTCCACCACAAATCGACTAAGATGACCGTATCGGCACCAGTGAGGTTTAATCCGACCCCTCCAGCCTTCAGAGAAATGAGAAAAGCATGGCGCTCACCTGCATTAAAGGCATTGGTCATTTCTTGACGATCTTTGGCCGGAGTGGATCCCGTGATTTTGAAGGAGGTCATGCCAAGCTGGTCAATTTCCTGCTCTAGGATATCCAGCATGCCCCTAAATTGCGAGAAGATCAAAACCCGGTGTTCGCCATCCTTGATTTGACCCAAAAGATCTCGAAGGCTCTCCAATTTCCCACTATCTCCTTGATAATCTTCCATAAAGAGGGCCGGAGTATCACAGATTTGGCGAAGGCGCATGAGACCAGAGAGAATCTCCACCTTGCTCCGATTTAGTTCTTCCTCACTAGAGGTTCGAACTCGATCTTGAATTTGTTTTAATTGAGCCAAATAGATCGTTTTTTGACTTTCATCCAACTCATTGTGATAGGTTGTTTCAATTAAGTCCGGTAATTCTTGGAGCACTTCATCTTTTTTCCGTCTCATGACGAAAGGTTTGACAAAGCGCGCAATGGTCTCAGGACTCAATTTTTGAAATTCTCTTTTAGCTGGGAAGAGCCCTGGAAGGACAATTTGGAAAATAGACCAGAGTTCACCCACATGGTTTTCAATCGGTGTCCCAGATAAGGCAAACACATGCGGAACCTCAAAGCCACGTAAATGTTGGGCAATCTTGGTTTGGGCATTTTTCATGACCTGGGCTTCATCTAGAATCAAGTACTCATACTGATTCTTCTGGTATTCCTCCACATCTTGACGGAAAGACGCGTAACTAGTGATAACTACCTGTGGATTGGTTGCGATGAGTTCATCTCGGTGCTGCTTGAGACCATAGACGACTACCACTTCCATCTGAGGAGCGAATTTTGAAAATTCTTGTTTCCAATTGTAGATGAGACTAGATGGAGCTAGAATCAAGATTTTAGTTTCTTTTTTTGCGACACTGGTCAAGAAGGAAATAGTCTGCAGGGTTTTCCCAAGCCCCATATCATCCGCTAAAATACCACCAAAACCATAATGATTTAACATGGAGAACCATTTAACCCCTGTTTCTTGGTAATCCCTTAGGGTCGCTTGGATTGTCATCTGAGGGAGTTGGAAGTCTTCTGGATGAGTCAAATCATGAGCTAAATTTCGAAAGTCTTCTGAAAAATGAACATTGTCTTGATCTGCCAACAAATCAGATAGCTGATAAGCGGCAATCCGGCGGGCTTGTAGTTTCCCACCCTTGCTCATTTTCGCCCGCAGATCTGCTAAGGCTCGACTGATCTTCTTAGTTTCTTCATCAAAGACAAGAACTTTCCCTGTATGGCCGACAAAATAGTCTTTTTGCCCTACTAGAGCTTTGAGGACCTGGTCCACTTCGGCTGGATCCACACTTTCAAAGTCAAAACCGATCTCCAGTAGACTGCCATTGGTTTTAACATCAATTTTTGGACGCTCCACTTGATAAAGATCTAAAAGGCTATCAGAGAGGGTAACCTCTCCTAAGGCTTCAAAAGTCGGGATCTGTTGGTGAAAGAATGGATAGATTTGCTCACTTGATAAAGGACTTCTTTGGGAAGAAAAGTCGTCTGTAAAACCTGCTGCTAGCATGGTTGAAAAGACTTCTTGCTCCTTATCGAAATCACTGGAATAAGGAAGATTGAGGAGTTCCTCACGCGTGGTCACCACACGATCCTGGTATTGAAAGACAACATCCAGTAAAACAGTCTGGTCCTGTGCTAGATCAAAATGAAATTCCGGAGTGAAATCGTGGATTAAAAAGCTGGTCGGTGCGGTTATTTCCCCCAGTTTTTTGAACTCTTTTAAACTATAGGAAAGTTTGGTCTGATCCGTTGGATCAAAATGCAGGCGTTTTTTGCGATCCTGATCCATTGGAAGATCTTGGATAGCCTTCCATAGGGTTCGCTGTTGGGGCGTCAGGTGATAGAAGACACCATTTCGAAACAGGTAAACAGCAGACTCGACAACCTTCACTTGTGGCTCGGTAATGATCAATTCGTAAAAATCACCATGGTCTTCCACCTGAAAATGAAAGAGATCTTCCTCCCCATGGACATCCTGAAAATAGACTTCAGAAAAATCATACATGCTGTATTGCAAGAGGAAGGAATCCAAATTCATCAGTAATTCTACAGCTTCTTCAAAGAGAGTCGGTGGAAAATAAAGATGGCGCCCAGCATTGGGAAAGAAATCTTGCTCTTTCGAGCCACTATCTGTGACCAAGCCTTGTAGGAAATTGATCACATCCTGACTAGGCCCATCAAATTCTAAGTAAGAAATGGGTTCATAGTAACTTTTGCCAATTGCAAAGTGGCCTTCTTTCTGAAGGGTCTGCAAAAAAGCTAGCACATCTCTGATCACATAAGAACGCTCGTCTGGCAAGCGACGAATGCGAAGGGTCCACAAGAATTGACCAGAGTATTCATCCTCCTGCCCAACTGCCGATAAGACATAGCGTGTTTCTTTTTTTTCGATTTTTGGAAGGACCTGGTCTAAAAACAAACTTCCAAAAGAAACCTTCTCCTGCGTTTCTTCAGTCGCCGTGGCGTCTTCTTCAAGACTTGCAAGAGCTGCTTTCCCACTGTCATCATTCTTCAAGAAAGCTTCTACAGCTGCCAGATGCGTACAGAATTTTTTCTTTTGAAAGAAAGCACAGCTACAAAAAACAGCATCGTCGTCTAAACTGTACCGCAAGCTTTCTTCTTCCACCCGAAAATACAGGTATTTTTCTTTTACTTCCTGAAGGGAAACTTTCCCAGCTTCATAGAGAAGGCTCCCTTGTGAACGAACCTTCCCAGGAATTAATTTTGCCATGTTTACCACCTTAGATTAATCCCTTTATTATACCATATTTCAAAGTATAGTTAAAATTTATTCGATCAAACTTATTAAAATAGACGTTTTCGGGCTATTTACTATTCAATGATCCCCACTTAAACAGTCCTTAAAGTTCCTAAAAAGTTCACAAAAAAATACCCCTCAAGGGCGCAATCCATTCACGAGTTCAGCAGGCAAGATCTATCACCCTCACACGGTGCTTTTTTCTCTTCAAAAGCGGTAGGCTACCGCGCACCAATGGGTGCTCGATGTCCTACCACCTAATTAGACTATAACATAACTTATCTGCTTTTTTATGCTCTACGTCTATAGATTTTCCATTAGTCATTTCCTTGATCTTGCGAATTCCCTTTTATTAAGGCGTTTCCAATCATCATGTACAATGTTCCCAAGCACAAAAATTTGGTGAAAGACCAAAATATCCCAAAAACAGCTAACCCTTTTACCAATAGAGAGTAATAACTTTCTTGGACAATCTCTCCATAAAATGTCATCGATGATGTCATGATCACCCATTCCCAAATAATTAGAATGAGTGAGGCGCCATAAAGGATAGCCATCCCCCAAAAGATCAACGAATTCTTTAAAAATTTTCTCATGACACGCACCAGTGCCCATAAGCATAACAAAGAAACAAACAGTAGTAATTCTGTACTTGACATCATTTCACTTCCTTTTCAACCCATTTAAAGTCATTAGACTTTTTCTTCTACTTAGTTAATCTTTCAGATGTTTATATAAAAAAGGACCCTTCTTGTCTCTTGCAGTTGACAAAGAGTCCTTTTTACTTATGTTTCAATCATGTTCGAACTTTACTGAACCTTGACCATCCCATTTTCTTCTATCGTTTTTTTCGTTTTAATATAGTCAGTTAAGTCCTTCAATTTATTATTCGACTTAAAAGCTTTGTTCCAAGTTTTTAGGTCCAATTTTGAAAAATCTGTCACTATATGGATCTGCAAATGGCCTGACTTGGACTTTTCAACAGTATAGTCCATTCCCTTGATATGACCATAATTTTCAAGCAAACTATCTTTTGCTGAGTTAAATGCTAATGAGTCAGAAGCATCAATATCGGGCAGTTCTTTCCAGAACTCCGTCTTAAGTATTTCCTTATTTTTAATGGTCAGTATGATTGATTCATCCCCATTTCCATAAGATCCCTGATACTTTTCTTGACGCGTCGACTGACAAGCTGTTAAGAAAACAATGATGAGGCTAGTAAGCAAAAATTTCATCAAAACAGTTATTTTTCGCATATTCCCTACTTCCGTTTTCGCGCAATCAAGTGGATCGGAGTTCCTTCAAAAACAAAGGCCTTTCGAATTTGGTTCTCCAAGAAACGGAGGTAAGAGAAGTGCATCAGTTCTTCTTCGTTAACAAAGACCACAAAAGTTGGCGGCTTGGTTGCCACTTGTGTCGCATAGAAGATCTTGAGGCGTTTTCCTTTGTCGGTCGGCGTTGGATTAATGGCAATGGCATCCATAATCACATCGTTCAAGACAGCTGAAGGAATCCGCGTATTTTGACTCTCACTGATCTGTTTAATCATCTCTGGCAACTTGTGCAAGCGTTGTTTAGTTAGGGCAGAAACAAAGACAATCGGCGCATAAGAAAGGTATTGGAATTGATCGCGAATGTCATCTTCCCACTGCTTCATGGTATGGTTGTCTTTTTCAATAGTATCCCATTTATTGACAACAATGATCATACCTTTACCAGCCTCATGAGCAAAGCCAGCGATCCGCTTGTCGTACTCCCGAATCCCTTCTTCGGCATTAATGACCATCAAAACCACATCTGAACGGTCGATGGCACGCATGGCACGCATGACAGAATATTTCTCAGTGTTTTCATAGATTTTACCAGATTTGCGCATACCGGCTGTATCGATCATGGTAAATTCTTGGCCATCTGCATCGGTAAAATGGGTATCGATGGCATCCCGTGTAGTTCCAGCAACAGGGCTTGCGATGACCCGGTCTTCTCCAAGGATCGCATTGATCAAGCTTGATTTCCCAACATTTGGGCGACCAATCAAGCTAAATTTGATGATATCTGGATTTTCTTCTTCTGTATCATTCGGAAGATTTTCGATGATGGCATCGAGCACATCCCCAGTTCCGATCCCGTGGACAGAGGATACCGGTAGTGGCTCACCCAGTCCCAAGGCATAAAAGTCATAGATATCATTGCGCATCTCTGGGTTATCCACCTTGTTGACTGCAAGAATGACCGGTTTATGGGTCTTATACAAGATACGAGTGACATATTCATCCGCATCCGTGATCCCTTCTTTTCCAGAAACAACAAAGACGATCACATCTGCTTCGTCCATGGCGATTTCTGCTTGATGCTTGATTTGCTCCATAAATGGGGCATCTACGTCATCAATCCCCCCTGTATCAATGATACTAAATTTTCGATTTAACCACTCAGCTGTTGCATAAATGCGGTCACGAGTGACTCCTTCTACATCCTCAACGATGGAAATCCGCTCACCGGCAATCCGGTTAAAGAGAGTCGATTTTCCGACATTGGGACGGCCTACAATCGCAATAGTTGGTAGGGCCATGATTTCCTCTTTTCTAATGAAAGGCGAGACCTCGGTTCAAGAACGCCTCTCTTCATTTCATAATAGTTTGTGTTTTTCTAGTAGTTTTTTGGTCTCTTCTTGTTCAGGTTGACCAAATTGAGCTGCAAGACGCTCGCTCCAGTTGTCCGTTACACGCGCTCCAGCATAATCTGCCTGAACCTTGTCGTAGGCAGTCACAACCGATAGGTCTTGTTCTTGGTATTCTTCTTCAAAAGCAACCTGCTCCAATGGCAAACGTGGTTTCACCGCATGCTGCTGATTAGGTACTCCGAGAGCAATCCCAAAAACAGGATAGGTATAGTCTGGCAGACGGAAGAGTGCTGCGACTTCTTCTGAACAGTAGCGCAACATGCCGATAATCACTCCACCATAGCCGAGACTTTCAGCTGCCAATAGCGTATTTTGAGCTGCTAGAGCCGCATCCACTGAGGTGATCAGTAAGTTGTCCACCCCTTCAGGATGGAAATCCTGCTCATGAAGTTTGACAGCTTTTTCAGCACGGTTTAAATCCCCAACAAAGAGGAGAAAGACGGCTGATTGGCGAATTGCTTCTTGAGGAAGCAAGTCGTATAGAGCTTCTTTCTTTTCCTTGCTTTTGACCACAATCACAGAATAAGACTGAAAGTTTTTCCAACTTGATGCCATCTGCCCAGCTGATAAAATTTCCTTGAGGTCAGCTTCTTTGATGGCTTCTTCCTTAAAACGGCGAACAGAAAAATGAGATTTCATTAAACGGATGGTTTCATTCATCGACGATTGACTCCTTCCAGATGGATTTCCTTGGCTAAAAATTTCACGCGCTCCATGACCCGTTTGGCCTGCCAGGTTTCATCTCCATTGCGCGAAGCCGCAAAATGACGTTCCAACTCTTCAAAATTAAAGTTAGAAGTAAAGAAGGTTGGGAGATTTTCCTGCATTCGGTGCTGCAAAATCACCTGTAAGATTTCATCTCGCACCCAGGCTGACATCTGTTCCGCACCGATATCATCGAGAATTAAAATTTCGGCTTTTTTCACCTGATCGACGGTTTCTTTGACCAAGCCTGAACTGATGGCATTTTTGACATCGATCGCAAAACTTGGGAAATGAAGTAGGGTAGTAGAGGCCTGACGTTTTTCGGATAAATCATGAGCCAAGGCTGCCATCATGTAGCTCTTTCCTACTCCAAAATCACCATAGAGGTAGATCCCCTTTTGATATTCCGGATAGTTGGCTACAAAATTGGCTAATTCTTCAAAGGCCTCAAATCGTCCCTTATCATCGAGCTCTACCTTGGCTAGACTCGCTTCTTTCAAGGTTGAAGGGAGATTGATCAAGTTGAGACGTTGGTTGATCGCAGCTCGTTTTTGGGCTTCGATTAACTCTGGCGTTTCCTCATAAGCGACATCTGCATAGCCTTCATTCATGGTGAGGATGGGCTTATAACCTTTGGCAATATAATCCGGATCTCCCAATAAGAAACGGTTGCGTTCACTAATGTATTGATTAAATTTTGAAATACTCCGTCGAATTTCTTGTTCAGACAAAGACTGGTCCTTGATAAAGGCAGCAACTTCTTGGTCTGCCAAGATCTGTGCGACCAAATCCTCATAGTTAAATTGACGCGCACGGTTCATATGAGACATGGTTTGACCTACACTTTCCATCTACTCACCTCCTTGATTCAGTTTTTCTAACAGGCGTTGTTTCTCTTTAGCAAGATCCACCTTTTCTGCTTGACTGGTTTGATTTTGATAGTTTGGTTGGCTCCACTTGGGAACATTGCTGTGCTTACTCTTGGCTGATGTAGGACTCGTTCCCTTGTTTCCTTGAGCCTTAGCTTGTTCCTGGCGTTCTCGAACTTTTAAAATCGCCAGTTCTGCACTGTTGACCCCTTGATAAGAAAAATCATTTCCTACCTTCAAAGCATACTTTTCATTGAGATTAGCAGACTGGGTCTTATTAAAGGTCAACAATAAGATGATATTGATCACCTCATCTAGTAAGCCTAGATCAGCTAACTTGGATAAAGTCTTGCGTTCGCTCTGCGTAATGGTCGCATTGCGCGCCTTCTTAATCTCCGCTAGAAATTGGAGGCTGGATTTTGCCTTAGCTTCCCTCAGAATGGTTTCTTCCTGACGGCTATAGGACATGCGTGGTTGCTCTTGGCTCGCCTGAGCCAACTTTTGCTTCATTCTCTTTGGAGAGACAATCCGGTCTACAGCCGTTTCTTTTGCTAGGAGATAGGTTTCATACCAGGTCCATTGTTGTTCTTCTGCGATGGCAAAGAGGGCTAGGGTTGCTTCTCCTTCATCCGCAAAACGAAGTCCATCACGCCCCATCATTCGCTTAAACATCTCCATATCAAACTGCTGTTTCTTACTTGGAAGAACGGTCGCCTCCCCAGCATCTAGTCCAAAGACTTGCGAGAAGGAAACTTGCCGTCTAGTCCCTAAAGAGCGTGCTGGGAGCAGATCCTCCACGGCCTTTTCCCCAATTTTCTTTTCAAGCAAGCGTTTAAAAACAGCATTCGAAAAAAATTGTTCTGACGCAAGAGGAGCATGTAACTGGATGGTGATCCCAACTTCTTCCTCATAGAGATCAAGCAACCCCATGGCAATTAAACGATCAAAGGCGAGTAGCAACTGTGGAAATCCTATATTCAAGTGATTGAGGATTTGAGCCAGTAAATATTGTTTTTCACCCTGATCATAAGAGGCGAGCAGATAACGATAAACTGCTGCCGTTTCCGTCTCCAAAATAGGCAGGTAATACTGCTCCAATGCAGCCCCTGCCGGTGGAAGAAGATTATTTTTTAAAAATGCGAAAGGCGTATTGGGCTTCATCTATTTTTCCTTTTTCTTCTTGGTTCCCTTCGTAATTTGTTTCAAGAGGGTTTCTAACTCACCGACATCCTTGAAACTCCGGTAAACACTAGCAAAACGGACATAGGTGATCTCATCTAGATCTGCTAACTCATCCATGACCAACGAACCAATATATTCACTGTTGATTTCATTATCACTTTGGCTGCGAACCTTTTGCTCGATCCGGTTTACAATTTCTTCGATTTCGTCACTAGAAACAGGCCGTTTTTGAGCTGAGCGGATAATACCATTAAAGATTTTATCACGAGAAAATTGCTCGCGTGTCCCATCCTTTTTGACAACCACTAGGGTCCGCTCTTCCACTCGTTCGTAGGTAGTAAAGCGATAATGGCATTCTTCGCATTCCCTGCGACGACGGATGGTGTTCCCATCTTCAGCTTGTCGACTATCCACCACACTAGACTTACTTCCACCACATTTTGGACAACGCATTTGCTACCTCCTTAAACTGTTTTAACACTTCATTTTACCATAAATTGAATCGTAAAGAAAGCAGAAGAACAGGAGAATCCCCTATGCTTGCTCCTCATTGATCCATAAAAAAGAGTCGAAGGACGATTGAATAAAATCGTTTTCCTTTCGACTCTCCATTTATATTAAAGTGATAATTCAGCTTCTAAGCCATAGTGATCACTGACATGGGGTTTGTTTTGATCATCAAAAATGACATGTAGACGCTGGATGTCCCATTCTGGACTTGCAAAGACGTAATCGATTCGTAATGGAACTTGATTGTCCGTCCAGCCATCGATTCCAGGACCTACAGTATAAGTCCCCTTTGTTTCTTTGGCTTCAATAAAGCTATCTTGAAGCTTTAGCGAACTGGATAGAATCGTTTCATACCCTTCTTGACCAGCAGGATTATTGAAATCACCAGCTAGAATAAAGGGTTTGCCTACTTGGCTGAAGTAGTTCTCAATGCGTGGCCACTCAAATTGGAAACCTTTGTCCCACCAAGAAAGATGGACGCTGGCAACAGCAATCTCTTTGCCATCTATACTTGTATGGGCAACGGCTACTCGACGAGTATGGTAGTCCGTTGGATCATCCATATTGGATACCAAAATCTCATCCGCCTTCAAGGGTTGACGCGAAAGAACGGCCACACCCTCATTGAGGTGATCATAGCCAATATGGTTGTAGGCCCAAGTCCAATAATAGTGGAGTCCATGAGCAGCTAACTCTTCTACCAATACGCGAACAAAGTGATCCTTGTGAATCGCTACAGATGATGGCAAAGCTTGATAATACTCATCTGTTTCGACTGTTTCTGAGGCCATTTCTTGATTGACCTCTTGGAAACAGATCACATCATATTGCGCTTCTAAAATTTGTTCCTTGAGGGTTTCAAATTTTTGCTGAGCATTCTCTTCCATCCAACTATGGGAATTTAATGTTAAAAATTTCATCCCCTGATTTCTCCTTCTCTCCAAATCAAGAAACGGCAAGAGGCCGGGTGCACTGACCCAACCTCATTTTCTTTGCCGACGTCTCTTATAATTCTACTGTTGCAACTGGCGCATTTGCTGCCAATTTACCAGTATGTTCGACCTTAACAGATTTAATCGCATCTGCATTTGTGAAGACAACAATTGTTGAAGTTTCACGACCAGCTGCACGGATTGCATCAAGGTCTGCTTCCACCAAGAGGTCTCCAGCAGCCACTGTTTGACCTTCAGAAACTTTAACCTCAAATGGTTTTCCTTCAAGACTAACAGTATCTAGACCGATGTGAACCAAGACTTCCAAACCATTATCTGTTACCAAACCAAGGGCATGTTTGGTTGGGAAGACGCTAGTAACTTTACCAGCAACTGGTGAAACGATGTGGCCATTTTCAGGCTCAACCGCAAATCCGTCACCCATCATTTTTTGTGAGAATACAGGATCTTTCACATCTTCGATGTTAATCACTTCACCATCTGCAACGGAGTGAACTTCATCCGTCACACCTTTAAAGGTTGCTTCAGCCTTTTGAACTGCTGTCATTTGGCTAGGAAGTGTTTCAGGAATGACTTCACCTGAATCAAGAACGTCTTGGATATCAGACTTCAATACGTCAGCTTTAGGTCCGTAGATCGCTTGGACACCTTGTCCTTTCATGACAAGACCCATAGCGCCTTCAGCTTTCCATTGTTCTTCTGTTCCGACTTTTTCAGCGTCCTTAACGGTTACACGAAGACGAGTCATACATGCGTCAACATCTACGATATTGGCACGTCCACCAAGAAGGTTGATAATGTTAATGACTTGTGAGCTTGCTGAGCTTGTAGCAGCACCTGCTGCTGCACCATCTCCTGCAGGGGCATCATCATTTTGTTCATAGTTACCGTTACGTCCTGGAGTCGCATAATTGAATTTCTTAATCATGAAGTTAGCAATGAAGTACATGATAAATCCAAAGAGGACTGTTACCCATACAAAGTTAAAGATATCTAGTGCCAAACCAGCGTTGATGGCCATTGGTGTACGTGTCAAGAACTCGATTGAACCGAATGAGTGAACACGAAGGTGAACCAAGTCAGCCATTGCAAAGGCAGCACCTTGAACAAAGGCGTAGATCAAGTACAATGGTGTTGCAATGAACATGAACATGTATTCAATTGGTTCTGTAACACCTGTCAAGAAGGTTGCAAGAGCAGTCGCAACAAGCATTCCTTTGTATTTTTCTTTTTTATCTGGGTCCACATTGCGGTAGATAGCCACCACGATTCCCATCAAGATACCGAAAGATCCGATCATTTGACCAACTTTGAAACGAGCTGGTACGTATGCTTTAAGCAAGTGTTGATACTGACTAGGATCTGCTTTCTTCAAGTTGACAAGGTCTGTTACCCAAGCCAACCAAAGTGGATCTTGTCCAAATACAGTTGTTCCTTTGGCAGCACCTGTAAGAACTTGGTAGCTACCACCCAATTGAGTATAGTTGATTGGAATGGTCAACATGTGGTGAAGACCAAACGGCAAGAGAAGACGTTCCAAGGTACCAAACAAGAATGGTGCCAATACTGGAGCTGTTGATTGTGAGTTGGCGATCCAAACACCAAATCCATTAATTCCTGATTGAACTACTGGCCACAAGGCTGACAAAACCAAGGCTGTGAGTGCTGAACGTACGATAACAACGAATGGTACAAAGCGTTTCCCGTTGAAGAAAGAAAGGGCTTCTGGGAGTTTACGGTAGTTGTAGTATTTATTGAAGGCAGTTGCTCCAACGAAACCTGAGATAATCCCTACAAATACCCCCATATTAAGAGCTGGAGCTTCAAGAACACTGATAAAGTAGTCCGCAACTTTAATTGATCCACCGAAGATTGTGTGAACCGTAGCAGCCTTATCAGCTAACATTGCAGATGTCACTCCGAAAACTGCACCGGTAATACGGTTAATCAAGATGAAAGAGAGACCAGCTGCAAAGGCACCCCCTGCACGTTCTTTGGCCCAGCTACCACCGATAGCAAGGGCAAAGAGGATGTGAAGGTTTCCGATAACCCCCCAACCGATTTGTTCGAGAATTCCACCTGTAATAACAAGTGGAGATAAATTCGGGTTGATCATAGGGATAGATTTCCCGATTGAAATCATCAACCCAGCCGCTGGCATGACAGCGATAACGACCATCAAGGCCTTACCGAACTTCTGCCAGAATTCAAAGCTAAATAAACTTTTGAATGATCCTTTGTTCATCATTCAACCTCCTTATATTGTTTAAGGCTTTGTTTTAAGAAAACGTTTGCGCTTAATTTGTTTCTAGTATACCATATTTTAAAAATTTGTAAAGCCTTACATTCATTTTTTTCTCCAAATTTTATCTTTTTTTATCTTTTTTAAGCCATATTCTTTTTAAAACTCATTCTTTTTCGATGCAAACGTTTCCCTTGAAGTATAAAAACATTCGAACCCTCTAAGGGTTCGAATGTTTTATTCTAATGCGTCTTGCATGGCATAGCCAATCCCACGAACGGTCTTAATATAGCTTTTTTGACCTGGTAGATCAATTTTCCCACGAAGATACCGGATATAGACGTCCACAATATTAGTCTCACCTGTACTCTCGTACTTCCAGACACTTTCCAATAACTGATCTCGTGTCACCACTCCCTTGCTCCCCATCAGAGTCGCTAAGAGATCATATTCTCTGCGGGTTAAACTAATCATGTCTTTCCCACGATAGACGGTATGGTGTTCCACATCAATGCGCAAATTGCGGTATGATGTTGGGATTTTCATCTGACTACAATGTTGGTCAATATAATCACGTCCTCTAAAAATGGCTGTGATCTTATCTACCAAATCGCTGATAATAAAGGGTTTGACCATATAGGAAACGGCAAAGCGCTGAATACTCTCTTTGTGCTCAGCAATTTTTTCGCGGCTATCCAAAACAATCAAAACAGAAGCTGGGCGAATCCGACTGATTTCCTCTGCGAATGTTTCACCAGACATATCTGACAGATCGTAATTAAACAAGATCAGATCATATTTGGTCGCAGCAATCAAAGCCAGACCCGCTTTTCCATCCTCGACCACATCAACTTGATACCCCTCTTTTTGAAGTTCCAAATCAATGAAGCGAGCGATTTGCTTCTCATTTTCTACTAGTAGAACTCGTTTGACCATAGAGCAAGATTATTTTTCGTCGTACCAAGAATAGTGGAAGGTACCTTCTTTGTCTTTACGTTGATATGTGTGAGCACCAAAGTAGTCACGTTGTGCTTGGATCAAGTTCGCTGGAAGATCCGCTGAACGGTAGCTATCGAAGTAAGTGATGGCTGCTGAGAAGGTTGGTACAGGTACACCTGCTTGAACAGCAAGAGCTACAATGTCACGAACTGATTGTTGGTACTTAGCAGTGACATCCAAGAAGTACTCATCCAATAGAAGGTTAGCAAGATCTGCATCGCGGTTGTAAGCATCTGTGATCTTTTGCAAGA
>CAUVRI010000018.1:0-26345 GCA_963554405.1 uncultured Streptococcus sp.
CTGACTACGTTGTTATCGGTCACTCAGAACGTCGTGACTACTTCCATGAAACTGATGAAGATATCAACAAAAAAGCAAAAGCAATCTTTGCGAATGGTATGCTTCCAATCATCTGTTGTGGTGAAAGCCTTGAAACTTACGAAGCTGGTAAAGCAGCAGAATTCGTAGGGGCTCAAGTTTCAGCTGCTCTTGCTGGATTGACTGCCGAACAAGTAGCTTCAACAGTTATCGCATACGAACCAATCTGGGCGATCGGTACTGGTAAATCAGCTTCACAAGACGACGCACAAAAAATGTGTAAAGTTGTTCGTGACGTTGTAGCTGCTGACTTTGGTCAAGAAGTGGCTGACAAAGTACGTGTTCAATACGGTGGTTCAGTGAAACCTGAAAACGTTGCTGAATACATGGCTTGTCCAGACGTTGATGGAGCTCTTGTTGGGGGTGCATCACTTGATCCAGAAAGCTTCTTGGCATTGCTTGACTTCGTTAAATAATGACATATAAAAAGGCGAGAGGTTTCTCGTCTTTTTTATAGTAGAAAAGACCAGCTACAAAGCTGGTCTTTTAAGTTAGGAACGTCCTAATAGTTTCTTAATGAGAGAAATCAGTTTGTATTTCAGAGGACTTGGGTAATAACGGAAGGTCCCCATCTTACGGACGATGTAACCATTGAAGTTTTGTTTGAAACGAAGAACACCGTCTGACCCGTCAAAGATTCCTTGAATACCTAGGAAGTTATATCTTGGGATGCCACGTTTGATGGTTTCAAGCATCATATATTCCTGGAGAACAGCAGGAGCATAGAACTTATTAAATTCTGTATAAGAGCCACTGAATAAATAGGTGGATTCTTGTGGCATATAGACGAAGAGGCTACCTGCAAGAATGACGTCTTGATCTCCATATTTTTCAATATATTCTTTTGCTTCCTGTTTTCTCACCTCAAAGGTATCAAACTGGCTAGAGAATTCACGAAGTTGATTTTGTTTTTTCTCTGAATTGGGGTTGACTTCAAGATCCTTCTGTAATTTCTCAATCTTCTGTGCTAGTTTTCCTTGGTCTTTTTCAAGATTCGTGTAGTAATGGTGGAAGTTCAGTGTTGCGATCATGAAATCTGCATTGTCGCCAAAACTGTCATAGAAAGTTTGGTAATAATCCAAGGTCTTATCCTGATAGTCGCGACGGTCACTGGTAGAGGAAGTAATATCCTTAAAGAGTTGCAGTTCATCTCGGTTTAATCGTTTCAGTTCAATACCGAAAGATTTGGCTTTCTTGACAAGTGGCTTTCCTTTTTTACTGAAGCTCGTAAGAAGATTTTTTTCGGTGATGCCCTCCATGTCTTTTACATAATGCCAATCAGGTTCTCCTCCTGGATAACCTGTTGTTAAACCATCATGCTGATAGCCTAATTTTTTAAGGGTATCCATAAAATGGGTTTGTTCTTCACTGGTTGGATTGCCGTCACTGTCAAAGGTTTGATAGGTATCATAGGGCTTAATAACGAGTTCAATAGCTCCATTCTCTTTCGCATAGTCTTTTAAAGCTGCATAGAAGGGTTCTAGCATAGTCTCCTCTTGGTAAAGAGGACCAGAATTGATTTCCATATGGAGACCACCCGTCATAGGAAGACTGTACAAGATCGCTGCCACTTGGACTTGATGTTCTTGTTTCCAAGCGATAAATTGGACCGTGTTTCCTCGCTTTTCAAGCAGATCTGCCATTTCAGCAGACTGGATAAAAGAGCGATGGGAGACAGTATTTGCAAATGAGGTAAATTCTTCTTTTGAAATTGTCGTAAGAGTCATGTAACTTATTTACTCCTTAATTTTTTCCGGATCTTGTAGACTTTGTTTACAAGTGGATAGAGTAGACTGGTTGGGAGGTTAAATTCCCCAACAAATTCTTCAATGACAGGATTAAATTTAGATTTGAAATGATAGAGACCACCATCGAGTGAATTTTCAATGCCCCCCATATTTTGCCAAGAAGCATCACGATCAAAAGCGTGTTGGGCAGTTTCATACCAGGTGAGGATAGCAGGTTGGTAACGGCGGAATTCTTCATCCATCCCTGCATAAACATTTTCAGACGTCCCACCGAATTCAAGGGTTAAGGTCCCAGATAAAGGAACGACCTGTCTACCTGCTTGGAGATGCTGCTCAAGAAATTGCAGTTCTTCCTCTATGCGCTCTTTTTCTTTTTGGTTATTCTCAACCTTGCCAGGCTTTGTTTTTTCTGTGAATTTTTCAGCCTCTACCTTGTTTTTTTCAAGATCTTTTATAAGGGAGCTTTTCCGTTTCTCGAGATCTAGAGTAGACAAAGTAATGTAGGATTGTCCTTGGTAGGTTGTGAGTAGTTTTTCGTAGTAGTCTTTTCCACGTAAATGAATGCTTTTACGAGCTTCAGTCTTTTTCATGAGAGAAGCAAAGTCCTCTAACAATTCAGTCCCGCCAAATTGGACTTGGATCCCTTTGTTTCGAGCAGTTCGGATGGCTTGTCGAGTAGATTTTGAAAGGTCTAGCTCGGTGAAAAACTCTTTGTGGATATTCGCTTGAAAGCGTGGTTGGATATTTTCTGCCATATCACTGGTTCGGCCAGTCCATTCAATCCCTTCTTTTGTTAGGGTATCGATCACTTCTTGCACAGCAGGAGCTTCCGACTGTTCTTGTCCAATCAAGTGTTTACTCAAGAAAAGACTTGGATCAAATTTCACAAACAAGGCCTTGTATTGTTTGGCTATCTTTTTAAGGGACTGGATCACATATGAAACCAGCTCCTTGTTTTGGTAATCCATGATGGGGCCTCGAGGAATGTAGAGCATAGAAAAGCCAAGTGGCAGGGGTTGAATCAAGATGCTTGCAACAGCGACTAATTGGTCTTCTTGATAAAAACCAACCCGTTCATTTCCCCAATTATCTTTGATTTTTGCCCATGAGCTGCTTTGTAAGAGATTGGTTTGGTCACTCTGAATAACAAAGTCGTCATGCTCACTAGCAGAAATTCCTAGCTGGTAATGGTACATTTCTTATAATACCCACTTTCTAATGGCGTATGCAACGCCAGATTCATCATTTGATTTGGTAATAGTTGTAGCAATTTTTTTAAGAGCTGGATTGCCATTTTCCATGACGACGGCATGTCCCACGACTTCTAGCATGGAACGGTCATTTTCCTCATCTCCTATGGCCATGGTTTCTTCTTGCTGAATTCCAAGTCGTTCAGCTAGATGAAGAACGGCTGATCCCTTATTGGTTGTTTTCCCTAAAATTTCTAAATAAAAAGGGGCTGATTTGACCATAGTGAAGCGATCCTTGAATTCTTTAGGGATTTTTGCAATCGCAGCATCTAGAATATCTGGTTCATCGATATACATGGCCTTGACAAATTCTTTCTCACGAACTTCCTCAGGCGTCCGGTAATAAAGGGGCATATTGACCAGTCGGGATTCATGAATGGTGTAGCGTCCGATATCTCGATTGCTGGTATAGATGCCGTCTTTAGTAATCGCATGAGAGTGGATTTGGAGTTTGTTAGCAAGAGACTCGATATCGAGATAGTCCTCATAATCTAAAAGGTCTTTGATGAGTTCTTTTCCAGTAGCAGTTTCTTGCACCAGACCGCCATTAAAGGTAATGACATAGTCTCCAGGATCCATCAAATGGAGTTCTTTTAAAAGTTTTGAGACCCCTGCGATAGGACGACCGGTTGTGATCACAATTTTAACGCCTGCGGCTTTAGCGTCTTGAATGGCTTCAAATACGGAAGGTGTGATCTCTTTTTTTGAATTGAGAAGTGTACCGTCGATATCGATCGCCACTAATTTAATGGACATCCGTCTCTCCTGTAAAATAATCATTGGTAATATAGGAAGTGAATTCCTCTACTTGCTTACTGAAAAGTCCATTAACCTCCAGCATTTCTTTGGGGAAATAGAAGCGGTTGTCCCCATAGCGAGTTCCTGCTAAAGCAGCGACGAGTGGAGACAACTGAGACAATTCAGCGAGACTCCCGTCTTTTCGGATCATCTCGATCTGGGTCCGCGGTTTTTCAAGCTCTGGTCGATAAATATCGTAGGGCAGATCGAAATTTTGATGAATAGCGGTGTAGTAGGTTGGATTAAACCCAACCTCTTTAATCAGTTTTTCAAGGATTGCTAAGTCTTTTCGTTTATCTTCTGTAAATAGAATCGATTTAAAGACTTTCCGATTAATATAGCGCTGAGCAAGATCAGACAAGATGGTATCCGGACTATCCATCCAGACTTGGAAATAGGTATTCATCACACCGTCATCTAGATTTAAGTAGTCTTGGATAGTGACTTCTTCTTCAAAAAATGGAATCAAGCGAGGTGAAGTCAGTTGAAAATACTCTTTCTGATCTGGATAAATGGTTCTAGCGCGTTTGAGTAGATTTTGAAGGAGGACTTCCATGGCACGAGTAGCCGGGTGGAAGTAGACCTGCATATACATTTGGTAACGGCTGACCACATAATCCTCGACAGCGTGCATGCCATTTTGTTGGAAGGCAATGCCATTTTCAATCGGTCGAATGACACGCAAAATACGGGTCAAGTCAAATTTTCCATAGGAAGCACCCGTAAAGTAGGCATCCCGCAGTAAATAATCCATCCGGTCCACATCAATTTGACTAGAAATCAATTGCACCACTTGTTTATTGGGGTAGGTATGATCAATGACGCTGGCTACACGATTTGGGAAATCAGGTGCTACCTGTAAGAGGATCTGATTGACCTCCGTCTCTGGACTGGTGATGATCAGCTGGGTCATTTTTTCATGATCGGTCCCAAAGAGTCCTTCGAAGGTATGGGAATAGGCACCATGTCCAATGTCATGAAGAAGAGCGGCTGTCATGGTCAGTAAGTTTTCATCAGAATTCCATTGCTCTGCATACTTTTCCTCAAAAATGGACAGAATGCGTCTTGAAATTTCATAGGCGCCAAGACAGTGAGAAAAACGACTATGCTCCCCACCGTGGAAGGTAAAACCAGATGTCCCCAGTTGTTTGATGCGGCGTAGTCGTTGAAATTCTTTACTATTAATTAATTGATAAATGATGGGATGATCCACATGAACGTAATCATGTACGGGATCGCGAAAGACTTTTTCATTCATGGGTCTATTATAGCAAAAAAAAGCCTATTTTGCGATCTAGAGGCTAATAGGGGCAGTCAAAATGCGTAAAATTTGATAGAATAGTAAGGCAAGAAAAGAAGAGAAGGAGACAAAGATGCAGATTCGCATTCAAAATACCATTCGATTTGGAGAAGAAATGGAAATCGTTGATCAGTACTATCAAGGTGAATGGAAGGAAAAAGCAGGTTTTCAATATCTCTTGTATACCAATGAAGAAGATGAAAAGGTTGCTTTGAAATTTTCCAACGATGAATTGGTCATGACACGATTCTCAAGTCCTAAATCCATCATGCGTTTCTACAAAAATGAAGATGGTGGGGCAATCATCCCAACTCCGATGGGCATTCAGCAGTTTTTGATTACAACAGACCTCTTTCAATTAGAAGCAGGTCATTTGCAAGTCTCTTATCGCTTGTTAACTCTCGATGGAGAACAGGAATTTGCCAATTATCAATTACTAGTGGAATGGGAAGAATAGACCTCATTAAATTATTAGAGATCCCGCTTGCTTTATTCTATAAAAATGGTATAATAAAACCACTCAAGGGAGTAGCTGGCGGTTTTCCGCGATAGTGTCGTCATTACGAATTATTTCCGGCACTATATTAAACAGCGAGACTTGTTTTTTTAAAAAACAGGTCTCTTTTTTTGTAAAAAGAGGCCAAAAAGGAGGAGACTGTTTTGTCAAAAGAACAAAATAAAGATTTGTTTTACACGCAATCTTCTGAGGAAGTCCTAAAGAACTTGGACTCATCTGTCGAAGGTTTGTCAACCGCCCAGGCTCAAGAACGCTTAGCGAATTATGGTCGTAATGAGTTGGAAGAGGGTGAAAAACGTAGCCTACTAGCTAAATTCCTTGATCAATTTAAGGATTTGATGATTATCATCTTGCTTGTGGCAGCGGCACTTTCTGTGATTACAGAAGGAATGGACGGTCTAACGGATGCCATGATCATCTTGGCCGTTGTTGTCTTGAATGCTGCCTTTGGGGTTTACCAAGAAGGGCAAGCAGAAGCAGCCATTGAAGCTCTGAAAAATATGTCTAGCCCCATGGCTCGTGTTCGTCGTGATGGCCATGTTATTGAGATTGACTCAAAAGAATTGGTACCCGGAGATATCGTCTTGCTTGAAGCGGGAGATGTCGTGCCTGCAGATATGCGTTTGTTTGAAGCAGCTTCTCTTAAAATTGAAGAAGCAGCTCTTACAGGGGAGTCTGTGCCAGTTGAAAAAGATGTGACAGGACTTGTTGAAGCAGATGCTGGTATTGGGGACCGCGTTAATATGGGTTACCAAAACTCAAATGTAACTTATGGTCGTGGTATTGGTGTCGTAACAAACACTGGTATGTATACAGAAGTTGGTAAGATTGCAGATATGTTGGCTAATGCCGATGAGACTGAAACACCATTGAAGCAAAGCTTGGAACAATTATCTAAAGCCTTGACTTACTTAATTGTTGTGATTGCGGTCATTACTTTCTTAGTTGGTGTCTTCGTTCGTGGAGAGCATCCATTAGAAGGCTTGATGGTTGCGGTAGCCCTTGCGGTTGCGGCCATTCCAGAAGGACTTCCTGCCATTGTAACTATCGTTCTATCTTTGGGAACTACAACCCTTGCCAAACGCAATTCGATTGTTCGTAAATTGCCAGCGGTTGAAACACTTGGTTCAACAGAAATCATCGCATCTGATAAAACAGGTACTTTGACCATGAACCAAATGACGGTTGAAAAAGTCTATACCAACGGTCAATTACAAAGTGCAGCAACCGAAATTGGAACAAGCAACAATACGCTTCGCATCATGAACTTTGCCAATGATACCAAGGTAGATCCATCTGGCAAGTTGATTGGGGACCCAACAGAGACTGCTTTGGTACAGTTTGGTTTGGATCACAATTTTGATGTTCGCGAAATTCTGAAGGATGAGCCACGTGTGGCAGAATTGCCATTTGACTCAGACCGTAAGCTTATGTCAACTATCCATAAGGAAGCGGACGGTTCATACTTTATCGCTGTTAAGGGGGCTCCTGACCAATTGCTCAAACGTGTGACGCGTATTGAAGTTAATGGGGAAGTTCGTCCTATTACGGATGAAGATAAGAAAGCTATCCTTGCTACCAACAAAGACTTGGCTAAACAGGCCCTTCGTGTCTTGATGATGGCTTATAAGACAAGCAACGAAATTCCAACCTTGGAATCTGAAATTGTTGAGTCTGACTTGATCTTCTCTGGTTTGGTCGGTATGATTGACCCTGAGCGTCCAGAAGCAGCTGAAGCGGTTCGTGTTGCTAAGGAAGCGGGTATCCGTCCAATCATGATCACGGGTGACCACCAAGATACAGCAGAAGCGATTGCTAAACGTCTGGGAATCATCGATCCAAATGATACAGAAGACCATGTCTTCACAGGGGCTGAGTTGAATGAACTCTCTGACGAAGAATTCCAAAAAGTCTTCAAGCAATATTCTGTTTATGCTCGTGTATCACCTGAACACAAGGTTCGGATCGTGAAAGCTTGGCAAAATGAAGGAAAAGTTGTTGCCATGACTGGTGACGGGGTCAACGATGCACCATCACTTAAGACAGCTGACATCGGTATCGGTATGGGGATTACAGGTACAGAAGTTTCTAAGGGAGCTTCAGACATGGTCCTTGCCGATGATAACTTCGCCACTATTATCGTAGCGGTAGAAGAAGGACGGAAGGTCTTCTCCAATATCCAAAAATCTATTCAGTATCTCTTGTCCGCCAATATGGCTGAAGTCTTCACCATCTTCTTTGCAACGCTCTTTGGTTGGGATGTGTTGCAACCAGTGCATCTTCTCTGGATCAATTTGGTAACCGATACTCTTCCAGCCATCGCTCTTGGTGTGGAACCAGCTGAGCCCGGTGTCATGACTCACAAACCTCGTGGGCGTAAGTCTAACTTCTTTGATGGTGGTGTCTTCGGAGCAATCATTTATCAAGGGATCTTCCAAACCATGCTAGTTTTAGGTGTTTATGGTTGGGCTCTTCTCTTCCCAGAGCACCAAAGTCATACTGAAATCCATGCGGATGCCCTTACCATGGCTTTTGCAACTCTCGGTTTGATCCAATTGCTCCATGCCTTTAACGTTAAGTCGGTTTACCAATCAATCTTTAAAGTGGGACTCTTTACGAACAAGACCTTTAACTGGTCTATTCCAGTTGCCTTCGTCCTCTTTGTGGTGACAATTTTGGTTCCTGGATTTAATAATCTCTTCCACGTTTCAAACTTGAGCTTGACTCAATGGATGGTTGTTGCCGTAGGAGCACTTATGATCGTGGTCCTCGTTGAGATTGTTAAAGCTGTTCAACGTGCACTTGGAAAAGATAAAAACGCCATTTAAACATAAAAAAAGTCATCTTTGGATGGCTTTTTTTGTGGGCAAAATAGACTGGGCATATTTCTTGAGGTAGGTGTGGATTTTTGATAAACTAGTCAACAGTTTGAAGAAAGGAAACTTAGTTATGAAAAAGTTTTTTGCTGAAGTAATCGGCACATTTATGCTTGTCTTTATCGGGACTGGCGCAGTCGTTTTTGGAAATGGAACAGAAGGTCTGGGACATTTAGGAATTGCCTTGGCATTCGGTTTATCCATTGTTGCAGCAGCTTACTCAATTGGGACTGTTTCAGGTGCCCACTTGAACCCGGCTGTTTCGATTGCCATGTTTGTGAACAAACGCTTGTCTTCAAAGGACTTGGTTAATTATATTGCAGCTCAAGTAGTGGGGGCGGTTCTCGCATCTGCAACAGTTCTCTTCCTCTTGTCAAATTCAGGTATGTCAACAGCTAGTCTTGGTGAAAACGCCCTAGCGAAGGGTGTGACTCCATTTGGCGGATTCTTGTTTGAAGTAATTGCTTCCTTTATCTTTATTTTGGTCATCATGACAGTAACATCAGCTACCAAAGGTAATGGCAAGATCGCTGGTCTTGTGATCGGTTTGAGCTTGACTTTGATTATTCTTGTTGGTTTGAACATTACTGGACTTTCTGTTAACCCAGCTCGTAGCTTGGCACCTGCCCTCTTTGTTGGTGGTGCAGCCCTTCAACAAATTTGGATCTTTATCTTGGCTCCAATTGTCGGTGGTGTTCTGGCTGCAATCGTTGCAAAAAATCTCTTGGATACAGAAGTGTAAAAAAATTGGTCCCAGAGGGACCAATTTTTTTATAGTTCAAGGATCGTCATGGCTTGAGAAAATTCATGAGTGAGCTGTTTTTTCTTGTATGCTTTAAATTCGGGGAGGTCTTTGATTCTGCGATAGCGTTTGTAGGGATCGTATCGTTTTGGAAAATCATATTCAGGAAAAGCTTCGAAAAATTGTTTGCAGAGCTCCCATTCTCGGACATAGCCTAAAGGTCTGGCATGATAGGTGATGGTGTCAATCGTTGTTGCTGGCATTCGGTGGTGGCTATGGCCAAAAATCACCTCTCTGACAGGATATTGTCTAAACAGTTCATGAAAGGCTTGGCTCCCTAGAAAAGCATTAAAGCGTTCAAAATAAGGGTGGCGTAGGAGAAACTGACTATGAGGAACAAAGTGCATAGCGATGATCAAGGGTTGATCCACTTGCATGAGTTCTGTTTCGAGCTCTCGCAACAGACGTTGGGTAATGGCTGGATCAGATCCCATTCGTTGGAGGCGTCTGTCAAACCAAAATAGATTTTTGGTTTGGAGATGTTTTTGGGGAGAGATAGTAGGAACAAAGCTGTAGTCATACCAGCCCGAAAAAGCAAAAAGCGTATGATTGGAGAAGGGAATCTTTTGAAATTCAAAAGGTCTCATGGCTTCTTCTGATAGGCCCAGCATATCATGATTTCCTAGGCTAAAGGTCACTGGAAGGTGACATTGGAGTTGGTCTAAAAATTCCTGTGACGTCTTTTCAAAGCCGTTGGCAATATCTCCTGCAATATGGAGATGTTGAATTTTTTTGTCCTTGAAAAGAGTGATCAGGGTCTCTAATTCATCTTTGCCGAAGTTGTTCGAATCAATATGTAAATCGGACATAAAAGCTACTGTTGTCATGCTACCAGTCTAGCATAAGAGGATCTTTTTTTCTAACAATTAGGTTACAAATGAATAGAAAAAATGCTGAAAATCAGCTGGATTGGTGGTGGTCAACCAGCAGATCCAATATTGGAAGGTGGGCAAATAGTGAAGGTTATGATATAATAGACTAGATACATAGAAAGAGGTACTTATGGACATTTCAGAAATTCGTCAAAAAATTGACGCAAATCGTGAAAAATTAGCTTCTTTCAGGGGGTCTCTTTGACTTAGAGGCATTGGAAGAAGAAATTGCCATTTTAGAAAATAAAATGACAGAACCTGATTTTTGGGATGATAACATTGCTGCGCAAAAGACATCTCAAGAATTAAATGAACTCAAGCAGACCTATGAAAATTTCCATCAAATGGTGGATCTCTTTGATGAGTCAGAAATCTTACTGGACTTTTTGGCAGAAGATGATTCGGTCAAGGAAGAATTGATCGAGAAGTTGGAGGAGCTGGATAAACGGATGACCAGCTATGAGATGACCTTGCTATTGTCTGAACCCTATGACAATAATAATGCCATCTTAGAAATCCACCCAGGTTCAGGAGGGACAGAAGCTCAGGACTGGGGCGACATGCTTCTTCGGATGTATACTCGTTTTGGAAATGCCCACGGCTTTAAAGTTGAAGTCTTGGACTATCAGGCTGGGGATGAGGCTGGAATCAAGTCTGTGACCCTATCCTTTGAAGGGCCACATGCATACGGTCTTCTGAAATCTGAAATGGGGGTACACCGTTTGGTTCGGATCTCTCCATTTGACTCCGCTAAACGTCGTCATACCTCCTTTACATCTGTTGAGGTCATGCCCGAATTAGACGATACCATCGAAGTCGAAGTTCGTGATGATGATATCAAGATGGACACCTTCCGCTCTGGTGGAGCTGGTGGACAAAACGTCAACAAGGTTTCTACAGGGGTGCGCTTGACCCACATTCCGACAGGGATTGTAGTGGCATCCACCGTGGATCGGACCCAATACGGGAACCGTGATCGTGCGATGAAGATGTTGCAAGCTAAACTCTACCAATTAGAGCAAGAGAAAAAAGCAGCAGAAGTGGATTCTCTAAAAGGGGATAAAAAAGAAATCACCTGGGGAAGTCAAATCCGCTCCTATGTTTTTACCCCTTACACGATGGTTAAGGATCACCGGACCAACTACGAAGTAGCGCAGGTGGACAAGGTGATGGATGGAGATATCGATGGCTTTATCGATGCCTACCTTAAATGGCGTCTCCAATAACCTCGAGGGAATCAACCAGAAAAGAATGAAAGGAATTTCATTACATGTCAATGATTGAAATGAAAGATGTTGTCAAAAAGTATGACAACGGGACAACGGCCCTTCGCGGGGTCTCTGTCCAAATTGAACCAGGAGAATTTGCCTACATCGTAGGACCTTCTGGTGCAGGGAAGTCGACCTTTATTCGACTTTTATACCGTGAAGTCAAACACGATAAAGGAAGTTTGAAAGTAGCTGATTTTGATTTGGATAAAATCAAAAAACGCGATATTCCTATGTTGCGACGCAATGTGGGAGTGGTCTTCCAAGATTATAAATTGCTTCCAAAGAAAACCGTTTATGAAAATATTGCCTACGCTATGCAAGTTATCGGTGAGCGCCGTCGCAATATTAAAAAGCGTGTTATGGAAGTTTTGGATCTTGTCGGATTGAAACACAAGGTCCGCTCATTCCCGAATGAATTGTCCGGTGGGGAGCAACAACGGATTGCGATTGCTCGTGCGATCGTCAACAATCCGAAAGTCTTGATTGCGGATGAGCCAACGGGGAACTTGGACCCAGATAATTCATGGGAAATCATGAATCTTTTGGAGCGGATTAATCTGCAAGGGACCACAGTATTGATGGCGACCCACAATAGTCAGATTGTAAATACTTTACGTCACCGTGTCATCGCGATTGAAAATGGTCGTGTAGTGCGTGATGAAGCGGAAGGAGAGTACGGATACGATGATTAGAAGATTTTTCCGACACTTAATCGAATCGCTTAAAAGCTTGAAACGAAATGGTTGGATGACGATTGCAGCGGTCAGCTCGGTTATGATTACCCTTAGCTTGGTTGCTATTTTCGCCTCAGTTATTGCCAATACCATTAAGCTTTCAGATGATATTCAAAACAGTGTGCGGGTTGTAGTATACATGCGCAAGGATATTCAAGATCAGAGCGAGCAGATTGAAAAAGACGGTCAAACCGTGACCAATGAAAACTACCATAAGGTCTACGATGCTCTGACAGCCATGAAGCATGTCGACAAGGTTGATTTTTCTAGCAAGGAAGAACAGTATGATAAACTGATCAAAACGGCTGGGAACAACTGGAAGATTTTTGATGGAGATGCCAATCCTCTCTATGATGCTTATTATGTAGAGACAACGGCTCCTAAATATGTAAAGCAAGTTTCGGCTGATGCTAAAAAAATTGAAGGAGTTTCTGAGGTTAAAGATGGTGGGGTCGATACCCAACGCTTGTTTGCTCTTGGAACCTTCATCCGAAACTGGGGCTTGATTGGTGTAGCTTTATTGATCTTCATCGCAGTCTTCTTGATTTCAAATACCATTCGGATTACCATCATTTCACGTAGTCGTGAGATTAAGATTATGCGACTGGTAGGAGCAAAAAATGGCTATATTCGTGCACCATTCCTTTTAGAAGGTGCTTGGATCGGTCTTTTGGGAGCCTTGGTTCCTTCAGTTTTGGTCTTCTACGTTTATAATGTTGTCTATACATCTATGAACAATAACTTGGCAGATCAAAACTTGTATCTCTATAGTCCTCATCTCTTGGTACCGATCATGGTCGGTGGCCTCTTTGGATTAGGAATTTTGATTGGGGCGATTGGTTCTTCAATCTCCATGAGACGTTTTCTTAAGATATAATAAAAAAGCAAGTTCGCACTTGCTTTTTTTGTCTACTTTATGAGGACAGGAAGGATTCTTTAGGATTGTCTAAAGAAGGGATTGAACATCTTCTCGTGACCAATAGAAGTTTCAGGGCCATGACCGGGATAGACGGTGTAGGAAGATGGAAGGGTAAAGAGTTCTTCTCTAATACTGCTAAGCAACTGTGCCGCGTTCCCTGTTGGAAGATCGGTCCGTCCAATGGTTTCGCGAAAAAGGGCATCACCGGATAGAACCAGGTGATCTTCAGGAAAGACGATGGAGACTCCTCCTGCAGAGTGGCCCGGTGTCTCTAGAACATAAAAGTGGAAATCGGCTATTTCGTAATCGGAGCGAATGTCATAAAGGAAGTCGGCCTCCTGACAGACGACATCTTCTAAATCCGCATGACGATCCAAACCAGATAAATTATCGACAGGAGAAGACAACCAACTGGCTTCTGCCGAATGGACATAGACTGGTGGGAAATGATAATTCTGACGGGCCTTTTCAAGACTCATAATGTGATCGTAGTGCGTATGGGTTAAAAGAATCGCTACAATTGGTTTTCCTACGCGATCAATTTGTTTTTGAATAGTCGCCCAGTCGCTACCTGGATCAACAAGAATGAGGGAGTGTTCATTTTCAAGGTAGTAGGTGTTTTCATAAGCTACAGGATTTACAGTACGATAGATTTTCATAAGGACTCCTTTCTAGAATAGTGTATCAAATTGCGAAGAAAATAACTGGATTGAAGTCAGCCTCAAAGGAGAAAAAAATCTGCAGAGCTTGCTCAAACGTGATATAATTTTAAGTATTATGACAAGACAGAAACGGAAATATGCCATTGTGGACCTGGAAGCGACCAGTGCTGGAAGCAATGCTAAGATCATTCAGGTTGGGATTGTCATCATCGAAGATGGGAGGATTACGCAATCCTATGAGACGGATGTGAATCCCCATGAACGATTGGATGAGCATATCAAACAACTGACTGGCCTGACAGATGCTCGCTTACGGAAAGCACCAGAGTTTGCACAAGTGGCAAAAGAAATTTTTGAATTAATAGAAGATGCCGTCTTTGTGGCTCATAATGTCAAATTTGATGCGAATTTATTGGCAGAAGCTCTCTTTTGGGAAGGATTCGAACTAACGACTCCTCGAATTGATACGGTTGAATTGTCTCAAATTTTCTATCCGACTTTAGAACGCTACAATTTAGGAGCGCTTGCGACTGAACTGGAAATTGAGTTGCACCATGCTCACTCCGCTCTAGCGGATGCTATGGCAACAGCCCAGCTGCTGTTGAAATTGAGAGAGAAAATTGCGAGCTTACCAAGAGGATTGATCGAAAAACTTCTTTCGATGGCAGATTGTTTGATTTATGAATCGCGACTCTTAATAGAAGATGCGCTTGAAGACACTAGTCTTTTTTTACCAGCTCATTTAGTAGAAGTTCATGGACTCTACCTGCGAAAGCCACAGCAGTTCTTAGAAAGTCACTATTTGTCTGAACAGTTTGAACTCAATATGCAGTTGTTGGGAATGGAAGCTTATCCGGAGCAGAGAGAATTTGTTGCCTATATCGAGGACAGTTTGCACCAGCCGCTTCCAAGTTTTATCGAGGCGCCAACGGGAATTGGGAAGACCTACGCTTATCTGTTAACGCTTTTGGCTAAAACCTCCAAGCGCATTCTTGTGAGTGTTCCAACTAAAATTCTTCAGGATCAAATTATGAAGAAAGAAGGAAAGACCATCCAGGATCTTTTCCAAATTCCCTTTCATAGCCTTAAAAGTCCCAAGGATTACATCCAACTCGATAAATTTTATGAGACCTTACAGAGTGAGTCAGATAATGGGATGATTCGACGCTTTAAAATGCAACTGTTGGTTTGGCTGACCATGACTGAAACAGGAGAGTTCAGTGAAATTGGCCAACTCTATCGTCATGTCCATTTTGTAGCTGACATTTGCCACGATGGTCAATTGTCGAAACGTTCACTATTTTATCAGGAAGATTTTTGGCGTCTTGGTCAGGAAAAAGTGAAAACCAGCCGGGTGATTTTGACCAATCATGCTTATCTGCTAACCCGTCTAGAAGATGATAAGAGTCTACTTCAAGAGTCTGTTCTGGTCGTGGATGAAGCGCAAAAACTCTTCTTTGCTTTAGAACAATTTTCACAGAGAGAAGAAACCTTGCAATCTCTTCTTTTAAACTTGCAACACGCTATTGAAGAGGAAAAAGATCTTCTACAACGACGTTTGCTGGAGAGTATTCAATTTGAGTTAAATGCCTGCTCCAAAGAAGTCGTGCAAGGAAAAACGGCAGTTTTATCAGATCAAACGGTGGCAAAAATTCGGCAGGATGTATCGGAATTGAAAACCGAATCCCTAGAGAATCTAAAGGAATTGTTTGATGAGCGCTACCAAACCTTTTGGATAGACAAAGAAGTGGTTGAAAGCCACCAGATTCTTCGTCTTCATGGAGGAGTGGAGGACTTACTATCCTTTAAGGAATTTGTACCTGAAGAAGTGCCCGTACTCTTTGTATCAGCGACGATCGCTATCAGTAAAAAGGTGCATTTACCTGCTCTTTTAGGATACCAAAAGCAGCAAATCTACCGGGTGCCAATAACAGTCAAACAACACCAGGAATTGTTGGTGCCGATAGATTTCCCAGATGTTGTTTCTTTATCTTCAGTGGAGTACGCAGGGGAGATTTGTCAGCTCGTCGGTGAACTCCTTCCATTACGAAAGCCAATTTTTCTTTTGTTTACTTCAAAAGAATTGTTACTGGAGACGTCAAATGCATTGAAGTTTCCTCACTTGGCCCAGTATCGAAATGGGGATGCAGCCAATATTAAGCGACGATTTGACCGAGGAGAAAGCTCCATTTTATTGGGAACAGGAAGCTTCTGGGAGGGAGTCGATTTCTCCCAACAAAAAGAAGTGATTCAAATCATCACGCGCCTTCCTTTTGACAATCCTAAAGATTATATGGTTCAAAAGCTGAATACAAAACTCAGAGAACAGGGGAAAAATCCCTTTTACGACTATAGTCTTCCAGTCGCGATTTTAAGGCTCAAACAGGCTATTGGGAGAACCAGCCGTTTTCAAGATCAGGAATCTCTGGTCCTCTTATTGGATCAGCGGGTGGTAACCAAGCGATATGGAAAACAAATTTTGGACGGGTTGCAACAAGTGTTGCCCCTTCACACGACAGTGAGAGAGCGGCTTGTTGAGCAAGCAGCTGACTTTTTTGAAAGGAATTGAGAAAATGAAAAATAAAGGATTTGGACTTGCAATTGCATTTGTACTGGCACTTTGTGCTATGTTGTTGGGAACTTTCTTTCCCATTATTGGCTCCAGTGTTTTTGCCTTAATTTTAGGAATTGTCCTTAATGAATTTGTGGATTTGCCGGAGAATTCACGACCAGGCTTGAACTGGTCCGGTAAGAAATTGTTACAGTATTCGATTATCTTCATGGGATTTAGCTTGCCCATTGCGACGGTTGCCTCTACAGGTTTGTCTTCTTTAAAGATTAGTCTGCCAACGATAACCGTTGCCTTTCTTGCAGCTATTATTTTTGGGAGAGTCTTCCACCTGAAATCTCATCTACGGACCTTAATTGGGTTTGGTACAGCTATTTGTGGTGGATCTGCTATTGCAGCAGCAGCACCGATCATTGAAGCAGACGAAGAGGAAATAGCCCTATCTATGTCAACTATCTTCTTCTTCAACATTTTGGCTGTCTTTATCTTTCCAGTATTAGGCCATTTATGGCATATGTCTAATTTTCAATTTGGCCTCTGGTCAGGAACAGCCATTAACGATACGTCATCTGTTGTAGCAGCAGCATTTTCTTACAGTAAAGCAGCGGGGCAAATGGCTACAATTGTTAAGTTAACACGCGCCCTGATGATTGTACCAGTTTGTTTGGGCTTGATCGGTTTAAAATGGTATCGGAGTAAACAACAAGGAAGAAACAAAGGAATGTTAAAGAAAATTATTCCTTGGTTTATTATCTGGTTTATTGTGGCTTCCATTCTTTCTTCTATTGGCCTGGTACCTAAAGTGGTCCTACCATACCTAAATGACCTTTCTCACCTCTTTATGGCCATGGCCTTGGTTGGAATCGGAAGCAAGGTTTCTTGGAAACAGTTCCGTGCTGCAGGAGCAGCCCCCCTTCTGGTAGGTTTGATTGCTTGGTTCTGTGTGGCAGGATCTAGCTTGATTCTACAGATGTTGTTCTATTAATTAATTTGATGATTCTCACAGAAAGGAACGTGAATGAAGAAAAATCATTTTTGGACGATCCACCTGGATTATTCGATCATTGGAATTGTCTTCACCCTACTTATGATAGGGATCTTATCCGTTTATGTGGCAGTTTCTCATGATTATCCCCAAATGGTGTGGCCTTTTTTGGGGCAGCAATTAGCCTGGATTGGTGTGGGATGTATCATTTGCCTGATTGTGACGATTTTTAGTACGAAATTTCTTTGGAAAATCACTCCCTTTCTTTACCTGCTTGGCCTAGCCTTGATGGTTCTTCCTCTTGTGTTTTATAATCCCAACTTGGTAGCTTCAACAGGAGCTAAAAACTGGGTAGCTTATGGAAACATCACCTTATTTCAGCCTTCAGAATTTATGAAGATTCCCTTCATCCTGATGCTGTCACGTTCTATTGTTCGATTTTTACAAAGAAATAAGGGGCGTGAGCGATTGTTACGACAAGATTGGTTTTTAATTCTAGAGTTGACCATCTATACAATTCCGGTCTTTGCCTTATTGGCCCTCCAGCAGGACTTGGGAACGGCCTTAGTATTCTTGGCCATCTTTGCGGGCTTAGTGCTCGTTTCAGGAGTTTCTTGGAAAATAATCTTGCCGGTCATCTTGCTTCTAGCAGGTGGGTTAGCAGGCTTTCTCTTTCTCTTTCTATCAGAAGGGGGTCGGGCTTTTCTGCACCAGCAAGTAGGGATGCCAACCTACCAAATGAACCGTATTTTAGCCTGGTTAAATCCTTTTGACTATGCACAAACAACCACCTACCAGCAGGCGCAAGGACAGCTAGCCATTGCCAGTGGTGGCCTCTTTGGTCAAGGATTTAATGTCTCTAATTTATTGGTTCCCGTAAGGGAAAGTGATATGATTTTTACAGTAGTAGCAGAAGACTTTGGCTTTGTTGGAGCTCTTGTGCTGTTGATTTTATATGTGTCCCTGATTTACCGTATTTTAAAAATCACCCTCCAGTCCAACAACCAATTTTATACCTATATTTCTATTGGATTTATTATGATGCTGGTCTTTCATATTTTTGAAAATGTCGGAGCGGTAACGGGCCTTCTCCCCTTGACGGGGATTCCTCTCCCCTTTATCTCACAAGGAGGTTCCTCTATTATTAGTAATCTGATTGGTATTGGTCTAGTACTCTCAATATATAATCATAGTAGTAAAAAGAAAGGACCAGAAGAAGAGGTTCCAATCCGTAAAAAAGTAGTCCTTAAAAAGGCGCAATAGTTAGAAAGAAGGAATGAAAATGAAAAAAGTAGCAACGATTTTAGCAAACGGTTTTGAAGAAATTGAAGCTTTGACCATTGTCGATGTTTTGAGACGTGCTGGGATTGACTGCGACCTCATTGGCATGGAAGAAACAGTCACAGGTTCTCACCAAATTACAGTGGAAGTAGATCGCCTTTGGAATGGAGATCTTTCAGATTATGATGGAATCTTCTTACCAGGTGGGATGCCAGGAGCAGCGAATTTGAGGGATAATGCAGAATTGATCACAGCTCTTCAGGAAGAAAGTGGCAAAGGAAAAACCATCTCTGCAATTTGTGCCGCTCCCATTGTTTTGGCGCGTGCCGGCCTCTTAAAAGATAAACACTATACCTGTTACGATGGTTTTGAAGAAGAGATTCAAGATGGGCACTATCAGAAAGAAACAGTGGTGAAAGACGGGAATCTCTTGACCAGTCGTGGTCCTTCAACTGCGCTTGCCTTGGCTTATGCCTTGGTAGAGCAATTTGGAGGAGATGCCCAAAGCCTTCGTCAAGGAATGCTCTATCAAGATGTCTTTGGAGATGCTTAAAAGAGCTCTTTTGGACACCATATTTTCTGGTGAAAGTTTACATTCTATGACGGGAAATGACTTCTCTATGATTTAAAATGAAATGACCGTAAAAAATGGCTAAAATCCCCCCTAAATGAGGGTTTTAGCTTATTTTTTTTGTCCATTTGTGGTATAATATTGACTATGAATTATCATGATTTTATATGGGATCTTGGTGGGACGCTATTGGATAATTACGAAACGTCCACAAATGCCTTTGTAGCGACATTGAAGGACTTTCACATCCAAGCCGATCATGATTCTGTTTATGCAGCATTAAAAATCTCAACACAGGATGCAATTCAAACCTTTGCCCCTCATATTTCCAATTTTCGTACGGAATACAAGAAAAAAGAAGCCTTGGGCTTGCAAGAGCCGGTCTTATTTGAGGGAGCAAAAGAGTTACTAGAAGAGATCCAAGCACATGGAGGACGCCATTTTTTGGTATCTCATCGGGATCGCCAAGTTTTGACCCTTATTGAACAGACAGGCATTGCACCCTACTTTACGGAGATTGTAACAGCAGACGAGGGCTTTCCTCGAAAACCAGACCCAGCCTCTATGCTTTATTTGAAGGAAAAATATGGCATTCAAGACGGTCTGGTCATCGGAGATCGTCCGATCGATATTGAAGCTGGGAAGGCTGCAGGGCTTTCAACCTATTTATTTGATACCATGCCCCACTTACACCAGTTTATATTTGAATAGAAAAGGGAAATTATGACAGAGGATAAACAGCAAGAAATTCAAGCGCAAGAATATGATGCCAGTCAGATTCAGGTCTTGGAAGGACTAGAAGCAGTTCGGATGCGTCCGGGGATGTATATTGGATCTACCTCAAAAGAAGGTCTTCATCATCTGGTCTGGGAAATCGTGGATAACTCGATTGACGAAGCCTTAGCTGGTTTTGCTAGCCATATTGAAGTTTTCATTGAAGCAGATAATTCTATCACGGTTGTCGATGATGGTCGGGGAATTCCAGTGGATATCCAAGAAAAGACGGGTCGACCTGCCGTTGAAACTGTCTTTACCGTGCTCCACGCGGGAGGAAAATTCGGCGGAGGTGGCTACAAGGTTTCTGGTGGTCTTCACGGGGTAGGGTCATCTGTTGTCAATGCCCTTTCCACATCCCTCGATGTTCGCGTCTATAAAAACGGCAGTATCCATTACCAAGAGTATCGTCGTGGACAAGTTGTGGATGATTTGAAAGTCATCGGTGAGACAGATCGGACAGGGACAACTGTTCACTTTATTCCAGATCCAGAAATCTTCACGGAAACGACTGAGTATGATTTTGAAAAATTAAACAAACGGATTCAAGAATTAGCCTTTTTGAATCGTGGTTTGCGTATTTCCCTGACGGATAAGCGCGAAGGCTTAGAGCAGGAAAAGCATTACCACTACGAAGGTGGGATCTCTAGTTACGTCGAATATATCAATGAAAATAAAGATGTCATCTTTGAAACACCCATCTATACAGATGGGGAAATGGATGATATTACCGTTGAAGTGGCGATGCAATATACTACGGGCTACCATGAAACCGTCATGAGTTTTGCGAATAACATCCATACCCATGAAGGTGGTACTCACGAGCAAGGTTTCCGTACAGCTCTCACTCGTGTCATCAATGATTACGCTAAGAAAAATAAACTTTTAAAAGAAAACGAAGACAATTTAACAGGAGAGGATGTTCGGGAAGGTTTAACAGCAGTTATCTCAGTTAAACATCCAAACCCACAGTTTGAAGGACAAACCAAGACAAAGCTTGGAAATTCAGAAGTTGTAAAAATTACCAATCGACTCTTTAGTGATGCCTTTTCTGATTTCCTTTTGGAAAATCCACAAATCGCTAAGAAAATCGTTGAAAAAGGGATTTTAGCAGCGAAAGCTAGGGTAGCAGCTAAGCGGGCACGGGAAGTGACCCGTAAGAAATCGGGACTTGAGATTTCTAACCTGCCTGGTAAATTGGCAGACTGTTCTTCAAACAACCCACAAGAAACAGAACTCTTCATCGTCGAAGGGGATTCGGCTGGAGGATCTGCTAAATCAGGTCGGAATCGTGAATTTCAGGCAATTCTTCCAATCCGTGGTAAAATTTTGAACGTTGAAAAAGCAAGTATGGACAAGATTCTTGCCAATGAAGAGATCCGTAGTTTATTTACTGCTATGGGAACTGGATTTGGTGCTGAATTTGATGTCACAAAAGCGCGTTATCAAAAATTAGTCATCATGACCGATGCCGATGTCGATGGCGCACATATTCGAACTCTTCTGTTGACCTTGATCTATCGCTATATGAAACCAGTCTTGGAAGCGGGATATGTTTATATTGCGCAACCACCAATCTATGGGGTCAAAGTCGGTAGTGAGATCAAAGAATATATCCAACCTGGTGCGAACCAAGAAGCAGAATTAGCTGCAGCTTTGGAACGCTATTCAGAAGGTCGCTCAAAACCAACCATCCAACGCTACAAAGGTCTTGGGGAAATGGATGATCACCAATTATGGGAAACAACTATGAACCCCGAACACCGCTTGATGGCACGGGTATCAGTAGACGATGCTGCGGAAGCAGATAAGATATTTGATATGTTGATGGGGGACCGCGTGGAACCACGTCGGGAATTTATCGAAGAAAACGCTGAATATAGTACACTCGATGTATAAAATTCAACGAACGCTTCCCATTAATGGATATTTTATGGTATAATTACTAGGATTACGTTCAAGTAATACGATGAAGGAGTTTTTATATGTCTAGTGGACTAATTGTTCTCATCTTTATTGTCGCCCTTATCTTGATTGTAGGATATGTGGTTGCAGTCATTTTGAGAAAACGAAACGAGGCCTTACTGGCAGCACTGGAAGAACGAAAAGAAAAGTTATATAACCTTCCGGTCAACGATGAAGTTGAGGCCGTAAAAAACATGCATTTGATTGGTCAAAGTCAAGTTGCATTTCGTGAATGGAATCAAAAATGGGTAGATTTATCCTTAAATTCATTTGCTGATATTGAAAACAATCTGTTTGAGGCGGAAGGCTACAATAATTCTTTCCGTTTCATGAAGGCTAAACAAGCCATTGACAATATCGAAAGTCAGATCCAATTGATCGACGAAGATATCAAGGCGATTCGCCAAGCCCTTTCAGATCTTGAAGAGCAAGAACAAAAAAATAGCGGACGCGTGGTTCATGCCTTAGATATGTTTGAAGAGCTTCAAAAAGAAGTCACTTCAGATCCAGATCGTTATGGCAGTGCACTTCCTGAAATTGAAAAGCAAATTGGAAATATTCAATCTGAGTTTTCACAATTTGTCACCTTGAATTCTTCAGGTGACCCTGTTGAAGCAGCTGAAATCCTTGATACAGCTGAGAACCATATTGTGGCCTTAAAACAAATTGTTGAGCGAGTGCCAGAAATTGTCACTGCTCTTCAGTCAAAACTTCCAGACCAATTAGAGGATTTGGAAAGTGGCTACCGCAAGCTTTTGGAATCTGGCTACCACTTCACTGAAACAGATATTGAATCTCGTTTCCAACAGTTGCATGCTTCCTTGAAGAACAATATGGCAAATGTATCCGCCCTTGAATTGGACAATGCCATTTACGAAAATGAACAAATTCAAGAAGAAATCGATGCATTGTATCACATCTTTACTCGTGAAATTGAATCACAAAAAGTTGTGAAGAAGTTAGTGAAACAACTGCCGGGCTATTTGAAACACGCAAAAGATAACAATAGCAACCTTGCAGCAGAAGTGGAACGCCTTGGTAAAACATTCGTCTTGAATGAAGCTTTCAGCCAACAGTTAAAAGAGTTGGAAGCTGAGCTATCTTCACAAGAAAATGTGGTAGAAGATGCCTTGAAAGATTCATCTGAAACACAAAAGGCCTATTCTATCGTAGAAGAAGAATTAGAAGCCATTGAAGCTCGCTTGAAAGAAATCGAAGATGAGCAAATTGGCTTAAGTGATTCCCTTTCAAAAATTGAAAAAGACGATGCCAATGCTCGCCAAAAAGTTAATATCTATGCCAACCGTTTGCATGCCATTAAACGCTATATGGACAAACGAAACTTGCCAGGAATCCCTCAAGAATTCTTGGAATTATTCTTCACAGCAAGCAACAATACAGAGGCTTTGATGGATGAGTTGGAAGGGGATAAAATCAACATCGAATCAACCAATCGTTTGTTGGAAATCTTGACCAATGATATGAATGAATTGGAAGAAGCGGCGTATCGAATTGTTCAAAATGCGACATTGACAGAACAATTGTTGCAATACTCGAACCGTTACCGTTCATTTGATGATCATGTACAGGCAGCCTTTGATGAGTCCCTTTATATTTTCGAAAGAGAATATGACTATGCGGCTTCCTTCAAAGTCATCTCAGATGCTTTGGAAATGGTAGAAGCTGGCGTAACTGATCGCTTTGTTACTTCATACGAAAAAACCCGGGAGCAAATTCGCTTCTAATAACAGAAAAATGACCTTTTAGGAGGTCATTTTTTTATCTTCAAATCATCATTGAAACTTGAAATTTAAACCCTATTTTTGTATAGTAAGGGAGAAATAAGAAAGGAAAGCGATGAAAGAAGTAACAGGTCTCCTCGTTATGGATGTAGATGGAACCTTGATAAGACAGGAAGGAATTGATCTACTAGCTCAAGAAGCTGGCGTGGGAGAAAAAGTGGCAGAGATTACAGCACAAGCAATGAATGGGGAGCTGGATTTTTCAGCATCTTTAGAGGCGCGTGTTGCTTTATTGAAGGGATTAGAGACCTCTATCTTTCCGAAAATTTTGGAGCAGATGGAAGTCACGCCTGGTGCTGAGACATTGATCATGGAACTCCATCAAAGAGGTTACAAGGTTGGTCTTGTTTCGGGGGGATTTCATGAAGTCATTGATCCCATCGCAAGGTCTTTAGGAATTGATCTGGTCCTTGCCAATCGTTTGCGGACTTCTGATGGCCGTCTGACAGGGGAAGTCCTCGGTGAGATTGTGACTCCTGAAATGAAAAAAGAGTCCCTCCTGACATGGGCGAAAGAAAATCATGTCCCACGAAGTCAGACGATTGCGATGGGAGATGGTGCCAATGATCTTCCGATGATTGAAACAGCCGGTATCGGGATTGCCTTTATGGCAAAGCCAATCGTCGCTGAGCGAGCCCCATATCGTATCGAGACGAGGGATCTAAGCCTTGTTCTTGAAATTCTAGACCAGCAAAGAAAGGAAATAGCATGCATATCCTACTAGCCCCGGATTCGTTTAAAGAATCCTTATCCGCCAAACAAGTAGCAGAAGCCTTGAAAAAAGGATTTCAAGAGGCTCTACCAGATGCAACTTTTGACCTCCTTCCTATAGGGGATGGTGGCGAAGGCACCATGGAAACCCTAGCTGGAGTTCTAGATGTAACTGAGTACCAAACGCAAGTAACCGGACCATTTGGACAGCCTGTTTCAATGTCTTACTACCAAAAAGATGAGATGGCCTTTTTTGAGATGGCTTCACTTGTCGGTTTAGGCTCCATTCCAGCTGAAAAACGAAATCCTCTTGAACTGGAAACACGAGGAATTGGTGAACTTATTTTGCAATTGGTTGACCAAGGGGTTAAAACGATCTGTGTGGGAATTGGCGGTTCTGCAACGAATGATGGTGGGATTGGGATGGCAGCTGGACTTGGGGTAGCCTTCTATGATGATCAAGGCCATCTGCTTCGTCCTGTAGGGGCTTCGCTCGGTCGTGTGGCTAGAATAGATACCAGTGCGGTTCCAAAAGCTTTACAAGACATCGAGCTCCAAGTCTTAACGGATGTAACCAATCCTCTCTGTGGCAGTCAAGGAGCGACCTATATCTTTGGTGGGCAAAAGGGATTGAATCCCCTTCTATTTCCAGCTGTTGATCAGGCCATGCAGGATTTTTACCAGCTAGCTGATGCACGAATTTTGTCTATGGCTGGCGCCGGAGCTGGAGGTGGCATGGCTGCTGGCTTGGTTGCTTTTGCGGGAGGTCAGATTTCATCAGGAATTGAAAAAAGCCTCGATTTGATTGACTTTGATCACAAAGTACAAAAAGCTGATCTGGTCGTCGTTGGGGAAGGTAGGATGGACCTCCAATCCCTTTCTGGGAAGGCACCTGTCGGGGTGGCCAAACGAACACCAGAGAAGATCCCAGTGATAGCTATTTGTGGTAGCTTAGAGGAGGATTTGCCTGCTTTTCCTAGTCATCACATTGAAGCTGCCTTCTCTATCGTAGCTGGTCCTTGTGAGGTAGCAGATGCACTCGCTCATGCTGAAAGGAATCTGATTTCCTGTGCTCGAAATATTGGGAACCTTTTAAAAATAAAAGCAAACTAAAAAACCAATGGAAAGGAGATGTTGCCTTCCATTGGTTTTTCTTTAGCTAAAGAGACGTTTCCAAAATGATTTCTTTTCTGGACTGGCAGTCTCTTCTTTCTTTTCAAATAAATTTGGATACTGGAGATTCATGTCTGTTGGTGAAATTCCAGATGGGTGGTCAGTATGGATGATGAGACCAAAGGGGGAATGGCGACAGTCATCCGAAACGATGCTCGCTACCAAGCCAAGGTCCTTGGTTTTTTTCAAATATTGAAGTTGGCTGCTTTCATCCAAGGCAGGCGAAATCTTGACCAGTACAGGTTCAAAGCGTTCTGAAATGTTCGTAAGAATTGAAGAATAGTGCTCCAAATAGAGATTGTCCCTTGCCTCCTCCAAGGTACATGATGCAATCACACGCTCCTCATATGTCTCCAAAAATCGACGCTGTTCATCCGGATTGAACCGAGTAGGACCAGCAGCTTTTTCTAAAATCGTTTTATTAATATCTGTCATAAGTTTAGTATAGCATAAAGCGTAGCAGAAGAGTAGAAGAATGCTAAAAAATTAAATAAGGAGGGGAAATGGCTGAAAATAAGATAGTGGAACCGTTTTCTTGTTAAAAACTTCTCAATTTTCGTAGATTTCCTTGTTTTTTCTTGAAAAAATAGCCTAATTACGATATGATAGAGGAGTAAAAAATATAACTCAATAAGGAGAGTAAGAAATGTCAATTATTACTGATGTTTACGCTCGCGAAGTCCTAGA
>CAUVRI010000019.1:0-25047 GCA_963554405.1 uncultured Streptococcus sp.
CTTGAGCGATATTTCCGTAAAGGATCGACAAACCACCTACAGGTGAAATCGGATGCTCGATAGGATGGATAATTTCTTCATTTTTGATTTCAGCACCAGCTACGTTTTCTTTCAAGGTTTTACCAGTAACTGTGATACGATCACCCTTAATGGCACCTTTTTTGATCAACTGATTGATAATGGCTGGAACACCACCAGCTTCATGTACATCATGCATAGTGTAAACACTTGAAGGTGCAATTTTAGAGAGATAAGGTGTCTTCTTGGCAATCTCGTTGATATCTTTGAGATCATAGTCAATCCCTGCTTCACGCGCAATAGCAAGGGTATGAAGAACAGTATTGGTTGAACCACCCATGGCCATATCGAGCGCAAATGCATCGTCGATGGCTTCTTTGGTCACAATATCCCGTGGGCGGATATCCTTTTTAATATTCTCTACCAATTGTTTGGCTGCTTGGCGAACCAATTCTCGACGTTCATCTGAAACAGCTAGAATGGTACCATTTCCAGGAAGAGCAAGGCCTAATACTTCCATCAAACAGTTCATGGAATTGGCAGTAAACATACCAGAGCAAGAGCCACAAGTTGGGCAGGCATTTTTTTCCAAGAAATCCAGCTCATCCATGCCCATATCACCAGCTTGATAAGTACCGACAGCTTCAAACAAACTTGAGAGCGTCGCCTGATGCCCCGTCATGTCAACGCCACCCTTCATAGGTCCACCAGAACAAAATACGGCTGGCACATTGGTCCGCATGGCTGCCAAAATCATACCTGGTGTAATTTTATCACAGTTGGGAATATAGAAAACACCATCAAACCAGTGGGCATTAATGACTGTTTCAGCAGCATCTGCAATTAACTCGCGTGATGGCAAACTATAACGCATCCCGATATGGCCCATCGCAATCCCATCATCGACACCGATGGTATTAAATTCAAAAGGAATCCCACCAGCCTCGCGGATAGCTTCCTTGGCAACATCTGCTAATTCACGCAGGTGAACATGTCCTGGAACGATATCAATATAGGAGTTACAAATGGCAATAAAGGGCTTTTGCATATCCTTGGCTGATTTTACTTGCCCTGTTGCATAAAGGAGACCACGCGCTGGTGCTCGGTCGATCCCCATTTTGATCATATCACTTCTCATCTTGTTCTCCTTCTTATTCTTCATTTCTACCTCCTAATCTTACCACTTTGACATCAATTGTCAAGAACTTTCAGAAAATTTATAATATTCACGGTACACAAAAAAGTCTGGTTTCCCAGACTTCATTTTAGTTTGTTTGCTTTTTTTCGATCTGCCAGAGCCGAAGTTGGTAACAAATTCCACTCACGACAAGGCTAGAAATAAGGCCGATCCAATAGGCATAGGGACCAAGGGTGGTCACATGGTCAAGGAAAATCCCTAGTGGGATAGAGATACACCAATAACTAAAGACTCCTAATAAGAAAGGAACGGTTGTATCCTTATAGCCCCGCAAAATCCCTTGAAGGGGTGCCGCAAAGGTATCAGCTACTTGGAAAAAGAGACTATAGGTCATAAAAATAGCAGTTTGCTGCACAAAGACTGGATCCTTGCCGTATAGCCCCGCCAATTGAAAGCGGAATGTATAAAGAAAGACGAGGGTGACAATGGCAAACCCAAACGCTGTCAGCCGGCCCAAACGGCAATATTGTTTGACCACTTCTGGTCTTCCTGCTCCCAGTTCGTAAGATACGATAATCGCCATGGTGCTCGAGATACTAACCGGGAAAGCATACATCAGGGTAGAAAAATTCATGGCTGATTGGTGGCTCGCAATGGTCAGAGATGGGAATCTTGCCATTAACAAACCAACCAGCGAAAAGATGATGACTTCTGCAAAAACAATTCCACCAATTGGAAGCCCAAGTCGCAATACTTCTTTCATCCCTTTAAAATCATAAGGTTGCGGCTTCCACAATTGGAAAGGTGCTACCTTAGGGTGTTTGCACAAGATTAAAACCGCAATAACCAGCAAGACCCAGTAGGCCAGAGAGGTTCCAAGTCCCGCTCCTGCTCCTCCCATCTCAGGAAAACCAAATGCCCCATAGATCAGGATATAATTAAAACAAGCATTCAAAGGCAAAAGCAAGAGCATCAAGTACATGGATAGACGCGTCATGCCCAAGGTATCGAGGAAGGTCCGCACGATACTAAAGAGCAACAAAGGTAAGATTCCTAGAGAAAGGAAATATAAGTAGCGAATGGCTATTTGAGCAACAACATTTTCTAAGCCGATCTGCTTGAGAATCATGGGTGCAATCCCCCAAACAAAGCCTATTAAGAGAATGGCCATACCAAATGACAGATAGAGGAATTGGTAAAAATCGCCAGCAATCCGTTCTTTATTTCCCTTGCCTAAATGATGCCCAACAATCGGTGTCAGCGCAGAGACAATCCCTGTCAGGAAAGTAAAAAATGGATTCCACAGACTGGTAGCTGTAGAAACACCAGCCAAATCAAGGGTCCGGTACTGACCGGTCATGGCTGTATCGACAAAGCTGGCTGAATAATTGGCCAATTGGTAGATTAAAATCGGCAAAAATAAACTCAAAAACAAGCGCAAGCGCTCTTTAAAGTGATAGGTTAAATACATGATTCTAACTCTCTTCTCATCAAATAAGATTCTCTCCTCTTCCACTCTACTATATGTTTCCTTAAAAGTCAAAAAAACCGAAGATCCAAGGACCTCCGGTTCATGTGAGATTAGTGTTTATTGCGGTTTAAAATAGCATTGAGAACGATCGCTAAGACACTGGCAACGACAATTCCGTTTGCAAAGAACATTTGGAATCCTGTTGGAAGGCCATTGAAGAGGGTGCTGTTGTTCAAACCAACCCCTGCAGCAATCGATACAGCAGCGATCAAGAAATTGTGCTCATTGTGTTCAAAATCAACACGCGCAAGAATCTGCATCCCTTGAATCGATACAAAACCAAACATGACTAGCATCGCTCCCCCAAGAACTGGACTTGGAATGATTTGTGCCAAAGCACCAAACTTAGGAAGGAGACCAAGAAGAACAAGGAAACCAGCCGCATAGTAGATTGGAAGACGAGTCTTGATACCAGACAATTTCACCAAGCCAACGTTTTGTGAGAATCCAGTGTAAGGGAAGGTGTTGAAGATACCACCGAGGAGAACAGCCAACCCTTCAGCACGGTAACCATTGCGAAGGCGCGTGCTATTAATTGGATCTTTGGTAATATCAGAAAGAGCAAGATAGACACCTGTTGATTCCACCATAGAAACTGTTGCGATGATACACATCATTAAGATGGAGGTGATTTCAAACTTAGGAGCTCCAAAGAAGAAAGGCGTTGGAACGTGAACGACCGGTGCTTGAGCCACAGGTGTGAAGTCTACCAAGCCCATAGAAGCCGCAATGGCAGTACCTGCGATCAAACCAATCAAAATTGAAATGGATTTAATAAAACCAGTCGTATAGATATTAACAACTAAAATGATGAGAATGGTCACCACAGCCAAGATCAAGCTTTGAACAGTTGGTTTTGGCGCATTATTTCCCATATTTCCAATCGCTACTGGAATCAAAGTCAAACCAATGGTTGTAATAACAGATCCCGTTACAATTGATGGGAAGAGATTGGCAATCTTAGAGAAGAAACCAGAGACAAGGATGACATAAATCCCTGAGACAATCAAGGCACCAAACATGGCCCCACTACCATGGCTAGCTCCAATCATGCTGAGAGGTGCCACAGACTGGAAGGCAACCCCAAGGACTACCGGAAGACCGATCCCAAAGTATTTATTGAGCTGCACTTGAAGGAAAGTTGCTACCCCACACATGAAGATATCTGAAGAGATGAGGTAAGTTAGTTGATGAGCGTTATAGCCCAAAGCTCCTGCGATCATGATCGGCACCAAAATAGATCCCGAATACATGGCCAAAAGGTGTTGCAAGCCTAGAATGGCCGCCTGTGAATGGCTTTCTTGTTTTTGCATTAGATGTCTGCCTCCTTAAATACAACCTGACCATTTTCAAAACGGTCCAAACGTGCGAGGGATACAACTGGATATCCCAACTCTTCTAACAATCCCCGTCCATCTTGGAAGGATTTTTCAATCACAATCCCAATCGCTTCGACTTGAGCCCCGGCTTGTTCGATGATTTGAATCAAGCCTTTGGCTGCTTGACCATTTGCGAGGAAATCGTCAATGATCAAAACCTTATCTGATGGATTCAAGAATTTACCCGCAATCGAAACGGTGCTGGTGACTTGCTTGGTAAAGGAATAAACCTCAGCCGTCAAGATGCCTTCATTCATGGTGATGTTTTTAGCCTTCTTAGCAAAGATCATGGGAACATCCAAGGCTTCAGCTACATAAAGGGCTGGTGCAATTCCAGACGCTTCAATGGTCACAACTTTGGTCACACCAGCATCTTTGAACCGGTCCGCAAAAGCCTGACCAATTTCTTTCATCAATTTGAAATCCACTTGGTGGGTCAAAAAGGAATCCACCTTGAGGATATTCTCACCTAAAACATTGCCATCTTTTAAGATGCGTTCTTCAAGTAATTTCATACTTCCTCCTACTTTTTAAAAAATCCTCTACTTCATTCACAAAACACAAAAAGGCCTGCTAAGCAAGCCTTGAAATCTCTCTAGAAAGAGAAATAATCCCGACTTACTTATTGTTAGGTGTTCCGGCACCTTGTAGAAACATCACGCCCATTCGTGAAATAAATAAGTAATTCAATTAGTGTGCATCGCCATTCCAGATGGAATTCTTAACGATCACATAGTCAACATGTTTCAAATCTGCTAATTTTCGGCCTCCTGCATACGAGATCGAACTTTGCAAATCTTGTTCCATTTCCGTTAAGGTGTCTTGCAAATGACCCTTGGCAGGTAATAAAATCTTCTTACCTTCGACGTTCTTATAAGCGCCTTTTTGGTACTCTGAAGCAGATCCATAGTACTCTTTAAAAGACTCTCCATCAATCTCTACTGTTTTACCAGGACTTTCGATATGTCCTGCAAAGAGAGAACCGATCATGACCATAGATGCCCCGAAACGAATCGATTTGGCAATATCACCATGGGTCCGAATACCACCGTCCGCAATGATTGGCTTACGCGCTGCTTTTGAGCACCAGCGAAGAGCAGCCAATTGCCAACCACCTGTACCAAATCCAGTCTTCACTTTGGTGATACATACCTTACCAGGGCCGATTCCGACCTTAGTCGCATCAGCTCCCGCATTTTCCAATTCACGAACAGCTTCAGGTGTTCCAACATTTCCAGCAATGACAAAGGTATCTGGTAATTCTTTCTTGATGTGTTGAATCATCCGAATGACACTATCCGCATGACCGTGTGCGATATCAATAGTGATGTACTCAGGCGCATCTTCCTTTAATTGACTCACAAAGTCGTATTCGTATTCCTTAACACCGACTGAAATGGAAGCGATCAAACCTTGATCATGCATGCGTTTGACAAAAGGAATCCGTCCCGCTTCATCAAAACGGTGCATGATGTAGAAGTAACCACCACGCGCCAACTGCTCTGCGACATTCTCATCTAAAATCGTCTGCATATTGGCAGGAACGACTGGAAGCTTGAAGGTATGCTTTCCAAATTGGACGGTTGTATCTGCTTCTGACCGGCTATTGATGATACATTTGTTGGGAATCAACTGAATATCTTCATAGTCGAAAATAGGAAATTCATTTAACATAGATTGAAAAATCTCTTTTCTAAAAACTGACCTACCTATGCGCAAGCGCATCGCTACGTCTCTTGACGTTTCCTTGATAGATTATACCAAAGATACGGACCTAATGCAATGGGAATGATTTTATAGGAAATAACGTTCGGAAATTACAAGACAAAAACCCGTTTCAAAAAGAGAAACAGGTTTTATTTATGAACATTTTGGAGCCAATTGTTTACTTCTCTAGCTACAATTTCAGGCGCCTCTGTATACAGTTCGTGCCCCAAACCTTCTAGCAAGACTTGCTTGATCTGGGGATCTAGTTGCTTCAGAGCATCTTTTCTCCATTCAGGTTCTTCTTGGTATCGAGGCCCGATAAAGAGGACAGGCAGTTCTACCAGTGGAATCTGGTAAGTCTTGATCTGACGCCGTAGACGCAATAAAGCCATGACCTTTTCGAGATCCAGATTTAATTCATATTGTTCACTCGCTGGATTCCAGCGATAGCTAGCCTCTACTGCTTTTTGCGCTATAGGAGTAGGATCTGCTTGATCACCAAGTTCGGATAACACGGCTTCTTCTAAAGTTGCAAAGACTTGCTGCTTCATGAAAGACGCCGTTCCTTCTAGCTCTTCTTCAAGAGGCAGTATCTTTTCCATATCCAGATAGCCACCATCCAGGAGAATCAGAGCTCGAATCTGAGGAAACTCGCCAGCCAGATAACGAGCCAAATCTCCACCCAAGGAATGCCCCAATAAACAGATCTCTTCCGCCTGGCCAATCCGACCTTGAAACCAAGCACGAAGATCGTTTTCTGTCTGAATCATTTCCCTATAGGGATCTAGAAAAGTCACAGGAAAGCCTAGTTTTTCAATAAGTGGAGCTAGATGGTAGCCATTGCCACCTAAGCCACCAATAAAATAATACTGCATGTGTTTTGTCTCTTCCTTTTTATTTTATAATTAATTCCTTCATTGGTTAGCGCCAGTCTTTTCAATCCAATATTGCTCCTCTTTTGGGATCAAATGATCGAATTTCCCTGAAAAAATCTTCCATCCGTTCGGAACATATCTTTCGTAGTTTTTCATCCCCAGATGGTTTGAATAAAACTCCTCTTTATCAAAATCGATTAAAAGATCCGGGAGTAAACCTTTTCCTTCAAAAATAATCTCTGAATGTAAGTCCTCACAATCTATTGAGCGTTTGATCATTTCGATCAATTCTTCAACCGTCACCTTCAGCCAATCATCTTTATACATTTCTAAGTAGCTCTCAAGATTGCTTTTTGTAATCACATGAAGATTCTGTTGAATCTCAGGTAAATAGGAGAAATCAACATTCAGACCTGCTTCCTGGTATGCCTGAATATATTTATCGATATCCATTGTCCACATATCGTTTGAACAAATATACCAGTTAAACTGATGATTTGCAATAACCCCAACAATATTTATTTCTGGTTTCTCTATCAATTGGTCTTTATCCACTAGTTTTTCTCCTCTTCTCCTATCTACTTGTTCCGAACTGACAATAGGGCTACTTACCAAGCATTATATATCTATGATACCGAATTATACTTTGACAAGCAAGTTAGTGACCGAGTCGCTAGCAAAAAAAGACAGCTAAAAGGGTTTAGCTGACTGATGTCATATCTAATAAAAATTTTTCTCTGCTAGATCATCTAGCAGAGAAAGCAAGTATTCCACATTCATAAATAGATCTAACTGACCTAGGCACTCTATCAATTTTTGACATTTTTCATCGATCAATTCTCTATTCACCAATTGTTGTCCCCATTTATCTGGAATACCTTCCAGTTTATAGAGAGCTCCAGCAAAGCTTCCTGTGATGCCACCAATCGTATCGGTGTCATTTCCGAGATTGACCGCTTTTAAAGCAGCTCCTTCAAAAGTCTCTGTTGTCCCTAGACACCAGAGACTAGCTTTCAGACTATCAACCACATAGCCTGTAGACATTATTTCTTCTCGTTGTTTTTGATAAAAATCCTTGTCAAATAGCTCTCTGAACTGATCTTGGTATTCTTTCCAGTATTCTGAATTAGCTCTCAAATAATCCTCTAACAGAGGTTGAAGGTCTTCTTGGCATTCTGTCAATATTTTGGACACATTTTGGGAGAAAAATTTGAAGGATAGCGCCCTCAGGTTGCTGGACCCCTTCTACGAGATTGTAAAATGAATTTTATAATCTCGTAGAAGGAGTGCTATTAACTAAGCAATTTGTTTTTCAAATTCATTCGGACTAAAAACTCTTTCTTCTTCAAGCTTATCCTCTACTACTGTTTTCTCTTGACCATTCCGGGTTACTATAATAGCGTACATAGAAATTAGGTTTGCCACCAGCTTCATCAATTTTATCTTTAATGTTAATTTCTGAATGCGTGACTTCTCCTGTTTTTGTAAAATACTCTCCGATTTTACCCGTGCTATTTTGAAGCCCCCACGCTACATCATTTCCTTGAATGGCAGCTAAGAAGCCATGGTTCTGCACGAAGTTAAAGAATTCAGCAACAGTGAGGCTTTCTGGCACCTCGAATGTCATCTCATGGTTGTAAATATCATCTCCGGCACAAACTGAATCTCGATCAACTATAATTTTCATCTGGCCACTTCCTCTAATGAAATACTTGTTACTCCATTATACCATATCCGTATTCTATTTTCTTATATTCTATAAAACAAAAAAGCACTCTGCAGAAACAGAGTGCTAAGATCTTGTAAGTAATTCCAGTAACGAATTAACCTTTACTAAATTGTGATGCTTTACGAGCTTTTTTTAAGTCTGGTTTGGAAAGTATGAGTTTCAGTTGGACTAAAAATAGCGTAATTTCAATATTCTATAGTTTTCAACTATCTTTTTATTTGCCCTGTTGAAAAATGAAGTGCAACACAAAAGACATGTTCATCTGATATACTAGAGTTGCGAAAAATAGGATATAGGAAGATTAGCATTTTGTCGTGTATATATTAGTGAGAGGCGTTTGAAATACTAGTTAGCAACTCTTGCGAGTTTTCCCTATTTATTGATAGCAATATAAATTGAAAATAGGCATGAAAAAGACGATAGATTTTTTATTCCTAACGTCTTTATTACTTTATATTCCGTTCGACAAACTTGAAATTGTTTACTTACAGTACTCCTCTATTTTGTAGCTATATTCTTTTAGAAGTCCCCGTGAATAAATTTTTTTATTTTTTGAATCTCTAACTTCATTCCAAAGGATAGCCGCAACTTTTAACTTGTTGGAGTAATGATTGCTAAATTCATCTGCACAAAAGTCTTTTAGAAATTGATTCCATTGGCAAGCTGAATTATCATACTTGGCGTAGTCTGACTCTCCATAGTATATTTTAATCATATCTTTGATTGTAAAATTTATGTTGTTGTCCCGTTTTACTTTTCTCCAAGCAGTTGCCATATCAGCATTAAACTTAAACGGATTAACACCTGTTACAGCTGAAAAATAATCACGAAATTTCTGATTAAAGGAAAACCCACATTCAAGTAATGATGTATTTAGGGTTATTATTTCGGTTTGATTTTTGTTTCTTTTCCTCAAAAATTTTTCTACTCTATTTCCCTTAAAATATTGTTTTATAATATGATTTAATTCTTTTTTTGTACATCTGTATTCTAATCCAAGGTACTTACAAATTTGTGAAAGCTCTTCTCGATACCAGTAGTATCTGTTAAATTCTTCAAATGATTTAATATCTCTAAAATCAGGTCTATGTCCTTCCAAATGCTCGCCTCTACAACTCCAAATTTATCTCATTATACCATAGATAATAAAAGTCATATCAATTTATACCCATGCCACATAAAGCTATAACAGAATATATTACAATCTTGTAATTACTGTATTTCTATTAAGCTTAACATTCTTTTAAAATAAATAAGAAAAACAAACGATATAGTCCATCACTAGTAACAAGAAATACTAGAAGTTGAAAGATATAAAAACATTTAAATGGAAAGCATAGCAATAAACAAAACAGTCAGTAAAACGATGGTTTTGTTGTGTTGTTTCACTTGCTTTCTAATTTCCTCTTTTGACTTTATCCGCAGACGCCCTTTGTATTTTGATTTAGTCATGGAACTTTTAATAAGTTCGCTGACGTCCGTACTCACTTAAGGAAAGTTTTTTATATGACTTTATCTTCAATCTGAGACCGTTAAAACCTCTTTGTTTGAATCTTTCTAACTGAATTGGACACAAAAAATCCACTCACTCAGGGTGAAATGGATTGTTTCTTTATTAACGGTTCAACAAGAAATTGAACAATTTTTCGACAATTTTTACGACCAACCAGCATAAGAATCCGATATAGCTGAAATAGAAAATGAGTGACAAAATCGTAATAATCATGGTTTCCTCCTTCGTCGATTGCAAGTACTTGTCTTATTATACCTTTTTATGCAATCGAACTCAATAGAATTTTGAAAATTGTCTGATTATTCTTTTTCTTCTTTAGCTTCTTTGGCGTCTTGGTCAGCTTCTTCACTGCCTTTATTGACAGCTGTCTTAAATTCAGCAAACATTTTGCCGATGGACTGACCCAACTCTGGCAGGCGTTTTGGTCCAAAAATCAAGAGGGCGCCCAGGATGATGATGATCAAACCTGGTGCTCCAATATCACGTAAAATTCCCATTAGTTTCTCCTTTTTCTTGAATAGATGACTTTACTGATGGCGACACTGACTTCAAATAAGAGGATCAAAGGGAGTGTCATAGCCAAGTCACTGATAAAGTCTGCAGGGGTTAGCACGACGGCTAAGACCAGCAGAACAAAGTAAGCATATCGTCGATAGGTTATTAAAAACTGTGGTGTCAAGAGCCCAATCGAGGTCAGAAAAGCGACCAAAACTGGTAACTCGAACAAGACACCTAAAGGCAAGGTGGTGTGCCATAAGAAGGTTAAATAATTTTGTGCCGTCAATTGGGTATCAAACAGCCCTTCTCCCAAACGCATCAGGACCTCTAAAATAGCTGGACTGACAAAGAAATAACCAAATGCAAGCCCCAGTACAAAGCAAATAAAGCTAGCTGGGATGTAGACAAAGACTGCACGCGCCTCTTTCTCCTTCAAAGCCGGCCTTACAAATTGCCAAACCTGGTAGACAATAAAGGGCAAGGTCAGGCTAAAAGCTGTGAGATTAGCCAGTGATACATAGATCCAGAGGATATCATTTGGACCCAGTACCAGCAGTTTTTGATGGAGGCTAGCCGTCAAGGCTTGGTAGAGTTCTCCACCAAATACAAAAGCCACCAGAAAGACGATAATATAACACAAGACCACTGCGATCAATCGTTTTCGAAATTCGACCAAATGTTCAACAATAGTCATTTCATCTGCTCTACTCTTTGCCATGTTGTCTCACCGTAACGAGTGCGATCAAGGCCACAAAGATACCTTGAGGAAGAAGAACTTCCCAGCTTGGATAGATCCCCGCCCAATCGATGGTTGGAAGTCCATTGACCAAATGGCTAGGTAGGATATTGGTCAACTGCAGGGCGTGAATGCTGACACCGAGCATCTTGAAGGCCAAAGCGTAAATCAACCACGTCAGAATGAAAAAGATTCGATGAGGTTGGATAGCTTGACTGGCCTTGGTCATGGCCACTGCAATGATGATGAGAACGGCTATGGCAAACCCTATTCCCAGTAAGAAATTCGCGGTTGTAATCCGCGGAATGATCCCGACATAGAAGAGAATAGTCTCAGCCCCTTCACGAAAGACTGCTAAGAAACTGAGGGCAAACATCGAGACAAAGCTTCCTGTAGCCGTCACGGTCTTCATTTGACGGTCCATAAAGGCATTCCACTGTTTGACAGAGGACTTGCTGTGGAGCCAAATTCCGATGAGGATCATCATGACCACAGCGAAAATCCCAACGCCACCTTCAATGATTTCTCGGTTAGACCCCGAAGTAACGGCTGGAAAAGCTACTTGCAAAACAAGAGCGATTGCTGCACTGGCAAGAACACCAGCGATAGCTCCAACGTAAACCCATTTGAGACCTTTCCTCATCTTAGCGGCCTTAAGGGTCGTCACAAGCGCCATGACAATCAGAAGGGCTTCTACTCCTTCACGCAGAAGAATCAACATGGCATCAAAAGCGTTGTAAGAAGCTGTCGTATCGATCGCAGACAAGTCTCGGATCAAGGCTTGTAATTTCTCTTGATAGGCCTTTTCTTTCCCCTTGACCATTATAACCGGGGATTCACTCTCTACGCGCGTGTAGAGACTTGGATTGGTCGTGCTAACATCTCCCTCGATGGTTGGCCAGATCGTGATGAACTGCTTCATAGTCGCTGCAGCAGACTTATCGTCGCCGGATTGGAATTGGCTTTGCGCCTTCTCCAAAAGCTTGATCCCATCGTTCAGCGTCAAATCCGTACTGGCACTGCTAATGGCTTCTCCTTTTACAAAGGCATCAATCCCATTTTTGAGGTCATTATAAGAGGACTGGATGTTGGTGAAATCAGTAGGCTCTGTTTCAATGCTACTGCGTAAGAGCGAAATGGCCGTCTCGATTTTGCCATAGTAGGCTGTGCTGTGATCTCTTACCACCGCTTCGTTTCGCGTCCAGGTGTTATTGAGATCAGCATAGGTTTGACGGGTTTTATCCAGATCCTTAGCTGTAATGGCCTCTTGTAGGTTCTTAAAATAAGGTGCGAGCCGACTCACGAGTTTGTCTTTTTCCGCCTCTAAATCGACCGGATTTTGCTCTTTTTCAAAAGCCAGCAAGGCTGATGAGATCTTGGTAAGATCGTCTTTGGTTACCTCCCCTTTTATAGCCAGGGCTTGGTTAACTTTTTTCCCTGCCTTGGAATCATGGTGATCTTTGGATTCAAAATCAGCCTGAATCTCAGCGATTAATGCCTTGGCCTTTTTCTGGTCCTTATTTTGTACAGCGGTTGTTGCATCCGTGATCTTGATAAAGAGATCGCTATAAGAGTCCGCAGCCACTGGATGAGTCCAGAACAAGGCAAGAAGGCCTAAAAGGATCAAGAGTTTATTCAAAGAGTGCTTGACCAAGATACCCTCCTTTCTCAACGCCTGCAAAGCAAGCAAAGAGTCCACTTCCGATATGAGTGATATACTCGTTCATTTTGTCTACTGCGCCCAAGTTGGTTTGGATTTTGACAAAGCTGTTCGGATCCTTTTGAAAGGCGATAAAGATCAAGCCTGCATCAAATTGCCCGGTTTGTTCATTGATGCCATCCGAATAGGAATATGACCGGCGTAAAATCGGTCGATCGACTTCTTTGGCCAAACGGACATGTGAATCAACTGGTAGTTTAGATAAATCTACTTCATCAAATTCGTTGGTTTTACCAAAGGGAGCACCGGACTCCTTGTAGCGACCAAAGGTATTTTCCTGTTCCTGCAAATTGGTTCGATCCCAAGTTTCCAAGTGCATTTGCACTAGGCGAAGAGCCATATAGGAACCACCCTTCATCCAGTCCTTGCTGTCAGTCCAGACGACCTTGTCAAAATCCTTCTCCGTCGTGACATTTGCTGTTCCATCCTTGAAGCCAAAGAGGTTGCGGGGCGTTTCTTTTCGGTCACCAATAGCTGCAAATCCTGATTTGCTCCACTTCATGGTAATAGTATTTCGACCCTTACGAATCAGATTTCGCACCGCATGAAAGGCTACTTGCTCATCGTCTGCACAGGCCTGAATGACGATATCGCCACCAGTGTATTTCTCCTGCAACTGCTCCTTTGGAAATGGAGGCAAATCACGAAAGAGCTTGGGACGTTTAGCTTCCAAGCCCAGTTTCTTGAGAAAGGTAGCCGAAACCCCAAACGTCAGGCTCAAGCGATAGGGGTTGAGTCCCACTGTTTCACCTGTATCCGTTGGTGGCAATAGGGCATTGGCCCCATCTTTTTTGACCAACTCACCTTCGACTAATTTACTACTATAATCGGTCCAGTCTTTAAAGAGCTGGATGACTTCTTTTTTGTCCGTCGTGTGAAGATCTAACACAACCAAGTAGCAAGCCTTCTGCATGGCCGTCGTAATCCCTGCTTGGTGCTTGCCATAAAAGGAGATGTCTTCATCCCCATCATAAGCTTTTTTGCTGGAACTGTCTTGATTAGCGAAAAAAGCAGATGCACCAGAGAGGCCCAGCGCTAGACCAGCCCCTCCAATACCTGCTTTTTTAAGAAATTCACGACGGTCCATTTTTTTATCTAAAAATTTTTCGTCAGCCATTTTTCTTATTTCCCATCTAAAATCACACCCATTTGAGACAAAGGTTCACCAAGTTTGGTCACAGCTTCTGCCAATTCCTTGGTATCTTCCTTAGATAAATCTGTGTAAGACTTATAGTTTGAATCATCTGTCATGTGTTTGTCCAATAAAGCATTCACATTCTTGAATTCTGCTTCCAAGGTTTTAACCAATTTATCATCTTTTTTCTCAATCAAGGGTTTAAAGAGAGAGAAGATCTTTTCAGCCCCTTCAATATTGGCGAGAAAGTCGTAAAGATCTGTATGAGAGAAGACTTCTTCTTCACCCGTAATCTTTTGCGTTGCCACTTCGTTGAGCAAATCGACAGCTCCGGTCAACATGATGTCCGGTGTTACTTCTACTGTAGCAATTTTAGCTTTCAACTCCTTAATATCGTTCACCAGTCGGTCAGCGTATTTGTCTGTTCCATCTGTAGTATTGTTTTCCCAAAGGATACGCTCAATCCGGTGGAAACCTGACCAGCCATCTTCTGATTTATTTTCATCCACATAATCCACCAAGCGGTAGTCGATTTTGACATCCGATTCTCCGAAGGTTTCAGCAATCGGTTCAGAACGTTCATAGGCCATACGGATCAAGGGGTATTGCTTTTTAGCTTCTTCCAAATTTCCAGCTTTTAGGGTATCTCGGAATCCTTCTGTATCCTTGAGCAATTGGTCAATTTGCATTTCAACAAAGTCTTTGTATTCAGCTGTCGCATTGTCCAAGGTCTTCTGGTCAGCCTTAGACAACTGCACCGTTGAGCTAGTTTGCGTCTTTTGACTCGACTGTTTGCTAGTAGAATTTGCACACCCTGCTAAAAGAGCAACACTCAATAAGAGTAGACTATATTTTTTCATGAAAGACTTCTCCTCATTTGTTCTTGCCCTTATTTTACCAGATGTTTTCTCATTTTTCAATAATTGTCTGAAAATTTAATAATAGAAAAACTTTTCTGAGAATCTGTCTTTTACAAAAGAATATCCTTGACCCGTCCGATTTCGGATTCTTTAACCACCACAAAGATGCTATCACCTAGATACAAGCGGGTCGCACCATTGACCGTATAGCTCTTACCGCTTCGCATTTGCGTGGTAATTAAGATATCTTGAGGGAGATGCAGTTCATGAACTTGCTTTCCTGCAATCTTTTCTGATACAGGGATCTCAATTAAAGTTAACTCTCCTTCTTCTTGCGCCTTATCCGGTAACAATTGCTCGAGCATGGCTTCATAGACTGGTGCTCCATGGAAGAGATCCATGATCATATAAGCGAGCAAGGTTACCATGCCTAATGGCATTAAACTGCGAATATCACCGACCATCTCTGTTACCAAGATCATCGCTGTTAAAGGAGCTTTTGAAATAGCCCCAAAATACCCACTCATTCCTAAAATGATGAAAAGAGGCAGCTGGTTTTGAGAGATAAAGCCAATGTTTTGGAGGAAGGTTCCAACGATGGCTCCTAAGAGAGATCCTAATGCTAGTATGGGCAGGAAGATACCTCCCGGTAAACCACTACCATAGCTCAACATACTCCAAATGAAACGGATCAAAAAATAGAGAAGGATGGTCATCACTGGATACGGTACTCGAGCTAAATCCAAGACCAATTGGTTCCCACCACCAAGAATTTGAGGAAGAAAATAGCCGATTGGAAGAATCAAGACAAAGGCAAATAAGGAAGAATAATGTGAAGGAACATGGAAAATCTTCTCTAGCAAACGATACAGGCGACCGATATTGAGGACCACTATTTCATAGACATACCCTGCTGCCCCTAAAAAGACACCGAGAAAAAGATAAATCCAATACTGAGACAGATGGAGCGGTGGAATATTTTGTGGCATATGAAGCACTGGTGTTTGACCAAAGACATTGAGTGAAATAAAATTAGACGTCAAACTAGCAGCCAAGGTCGAAATCCAAAAGAAACGTGAAAAATGATGGTAGACCTCTTCAACCACAAATAAAAGCCCCGCTATAGGTGCATTAAAGGCAGCGGCAAGGCCTGCTGCAGCCCCACTTGCAATCAAAGACCGCTCCTCAACCGGGCTGACCTTCAAATGATGGGCCACTCCTTTGCCACCCATTGCCCCTAATTGAATACTAGGACCTTCACGACCTAGCATCAAGCCACTTCCGATGGCCAAGACACCTAGAATATACTTCTTCCACAGGGTATCCCACCAGCTCACCGCCAAGAGGCCCTTGAGCTCTGCTTCGACTTGCGGAATTCCCGATCCCTTGATATCCCGATTGGTGCGAATAAGGCGACCAGCAATCAGTAGGATCACCCCATACCCCAACAGCATCGCCAGCAAATAAAGTGGTTGACCAGACATCTCCTTGTAAACGCCTTGAACAAAATGAAAAATATGTTCGATCAAAAAACGAAAACTCGAGACAATACAGCCCACAACGATCCCAACCAGAACACCTCTGACAATATGGGCCACAATTGAACTAGAGGCAAATTGAAATTCATTTTTAATGGCTTCTTCTTTAGCAGACATTCCCTAACTCCTTCAAACTCTTATCCTATTCATTATACCTTATTTCACTGCCTCTGAATACATGGAAAAGCAGAAAAAAACAAAACTAGCACCGCTAGCTTTGTTTTTCAATTATTCATTATTCAGCAGTTAAAGCTGCCATTGTAATGTAGTTGTATGGTTTGTTGAAGTGTGGCAAGAAGAATAAGTCAGTCAAGGCCAATTTATCAATCGTAACGTGTTCTTGAATCGCAAGTGAGAACATGTGGATAGCCATTGAGATGGCACTATCACGTGATACCATTTGAGCTCCAAGGATTTGACGAGTGTCTTTATCATAGACGATCTTGATACCAACTTCATAGTTATCGTGTTTGATAAATTCAGGTTTTTGAAGGTCGTTGAAGCCAGTTTCAGTGGCATTGAAGCCTGCAGCTTTCGCTTTTTCAAGAGTCAAACCAGTTGAAACCATGTGAAGGCCGTAGATAGAAATACCGTTAGAACCTTGAACACCGATTCCCTCTAATTCATGACCAGTCGCATTGTAGGCACCAACAATACCTGAACGAACCGCATTAGATGCAAGAGCGATGTAGCTCATTTCGTTACGAGCGTTATCGAAAATCGTCGCACAGTCACCAACTGCGTATACACCTGGAAGTGACGTTTCTTGTTTCTTATCAACAAGGAAGGCACCGTTGCGGAAGAGTTCGATCTTACCATCAGCAAGAGCTGTATTAGGACGGAAACCAACAGCCAAGATAACCATATCTACATCGAAGGTTTCTTTATCGGTTACAAGGCGTTCTACCTTACCATCTCCTTCAACCGCTTGAACAGTTTGTCCAAGTGCCAAACGGATGTTGTGGTCTTCCAAGTTTTTCGCCATGATGTCAGTGAAGTCTTTGTCGTAGTAACCATTCAAAACAGTGTCCACGATATCCACCAAGACAACATCTTTACCAAGACGTTCGAAAGCTTCAGCAAGTTCAACACCGATGTAACCACCACCAACTACGGCGATACGATTCAAGTGTTTGCTGTTGTCTTTCAATTTTTCGATCACTTCTTCAGCGTTTTGGTACAATTTAACGAATTGAAGATTTTCAAGAGTTGCTTTGAATTCGCGGTTACCAGGTACGATTTCAACTCCTTTAATTGGAGGAATGATTGGTGTTGATCCAGTCGCAAAGATCAATTTTTCGTAAGATTCTTTATGTTCTTTTCCATCAACTTCCGCTGTAACCACTTTGTTGTCATAGTCAATTGAAAGAACAGGTGAATTCATGTAGACTTTTGCACCTTTTGCTTCCAATTTTTCTTTGTCAGAGTAGAAAAGACCTTCAGGACCATCGATTTGTTCACCGATCCAAAGCGCCATCCCACATCCAAGGAATGAAATGTTTGAGTTTTGGTCAAAAACTACAATTTCATTTTCATTTCCGAAATTATCTAACATAGTGTTGATACAAGCTGTTCCGGCATGGTTAGCCCCTACAACAACGATTTTACTCATAGAATAAATCCTACCTTTAATTTAATTTACTTCTTGAGTATATCATAAAAATGATATCGGTTACAATTATTTTGCTCAGAATTTGTGATCTTTTTTTCAATTTTCCAGAAAATCCCACTTCACATGTTTCAAAAAATGTCAAACAATATGCTTGAAATGATTGTGAAAACGATATCTTTTTGATATACTGTAAGTAAGTGAAAATAGGAAAGGATAGATTTTTAGTGGACCTAAGTAGTCGATCCGAACGTTTGATGGGAACGACCATCACTGTTTCGATCTGTCACCCACAAGCGAATGAACTCTTAGCCCGCTGCTTTGAACTTCTTCGCTCCTACGAACATCGCTTCAGTGCCAATGATGCAAGTTCTGAACTCATGGAGGTCAATTACCAAGCTGGTATTGCTCCTGTCCAAGTTCATCCAGATCTTTTTGAACTGATTGCATTAGGAACCTTGCATAGTCAAGCTCAAAACAGCCATTTAAACATCGCCATTGGTCCTCTTGTACAGACCTGGCGAATTGGATTTTCAGATGCTAGACGTCCCCAGCAAGGGGAAATTAATCAAGCTCTGACCATGATCGATCCTCACCGAATTCAGCTCGACCCAGAAAACCATACGGTCTTTCTTATGCGTCCTGGAATGAAGATCGATTTAGGTGCCTTGGCTAAGGGCTATAGTGCAGACTGCATTGCGACCTTTTTAAAGAGCCAGGGAGTAACAGATGCCTTGATCGATCTTGGAGGAAATATCCTCACTGTCGGTCAACATCCCGTCAAACAGCAACCTTGGCGGATTGGCATTCAAAATCCAGTCGAAAAAAGAGGTCAGCACCTACTGGTCCTCTCTGTCAAGGATAAATCTATTGTCACCTCTGGCATCTACGAGCGTCATTTAGAAGTGGACGGCCAGTCGTTTCACCACATCTTTGATAGCGCGACGGGCTATCCGGTCGAGACAGACTTAGCCAGTATCACCATCATATCTGATCGATCCGTAGACGGGGAGATATGGACTACCCGCTTGTTCGGGGAATCTCCTGCTTCTATCCTCAACACTGTTGAATCACTTCCTGGTATAGATACCTTATTGGTTTCTCAATCAGGCAAGATCGCCTATACAAGTGGGCTTCAATCTTATTTATAATTCTCCTATCAGAAAGGAATTTTCCATGATAAAACTTATTGCGATTGTGGGGACTAACTCCAAACGTTCTACAAACCGTCAACTGCTTCAATACATGCAAAAACATTTTGCTGATAAGGCTGAGATCGAATTGGTCGAAATTAAAGATATCCCTGTCTTTAACAAACCAGCCGACAAACAAGTTCCTGAAGCTGTCTTGGATATTGTTGAAAAAATTGAGGAGGCTGATGGGGTCATTATTGGAACTCCAGAATACGACCACTCTATTCCAGCGGTCTTGATGAGTGCTCTCGCTTGGCTCTCATACGGAGTCTTCCCATTGTTGAATAAACCAGTCATGATTACTGGGGCTTCATATGGTACGTTGGGATCTTCACGCGCCCAACTCCAACTTCGCCAAATCTTAAATGCTCCAGAAATCAAAGCGAATGTCTTGCCAGATGAATTCTTGCTCTCTCATTCCTTGCAAGCCTTTGATCAAAATGGAGACTTGGTAGATTTAGATGTCATTCAAAAATTAGATGCCATCTTCAATGATTTCCGTGTGTTTGTGAAAATTACAGACAAATTGCGCAATGCCCAAGAATTACTTCGCAAAGATGCTGAAGAATTTGACTGGGAAAACTTGTAAGATAGGAGACAGAAAAGAATGAAATTTGTTGGGCTTGTAGGATCGAACTACGATCAATCATATAACCGTAAACTTTTGGAATTCATTCGCCGCCAATTTAAGATCAAATTTGAATTGGAAGTTCTTGAAATCGACGAAGTTCCAATGTTTAACCAAGATGAAAAATGGGACGAAAGTTTCCAATTGCGTCTTTTATATAACAAAATCACTCGTGCAGATGGTGTGATCATTGCCACTCCAGAGCACAACCATACGATCTCTGCTGCTCTCAAGTCTGTTCTTGAATGGCTATCTTTCGAGGTGCATCCATTTGAAAACAAACCGGTTATGATCGTCGGTGCTTCTTACTATGATCAAGGGACTTCACGTGCGCAAGTTCACCTCCGTAAGATCCTCGATGCCCCAGGTGTCAATGCTTATACCCTTCCAGGAAATGAATTCCTTCTTGGAAAAGCAAAAGAAGCTTTTGACGAAAACGGCAATATCATTAACGAGGGAACCGTCAAATTCCTTGAAACCTGCTTGGATAATTTTATGAAATACGTTGAGGTTGTATCTAAATTGAAAAAACCAAAACCAATTGAACCAGAAGACTTGGATTGTAATCATCCAATCGCTACAACTGTTACTGAAGTCGATCCTGACGATCCAGATTGGGTAGAAAAAGTAGCTGAAATCACTGGTGCCGTTTCCGGCGATACCTATGTCAAACTCGACCACGGTATCCTAACCGTTAACCAAATTGATATGTTCTTAAAGGCTATGCCATTTGAATTGACCTATGCCGATGATAACAACCAATTCCTCTACTACAACAATGCCCATCAAGATCCTGATACCATGTTTGCCAAACGCGTGCCACCTCAATCAGGAAGCCGGATGTCAACCGTTCATGGTTCCCTACCACCAGCACGTATGAAAAACGTGGAATGGGTGATTGGTACCCTTCGTAACGGTAACCAAGACTATGTTCGGACTATTGTTCCAGGATCTCCTGAAGGCGTGATCAACACTCACAACTACCAAGCTATGTACTATGAAGATGGTTCATACGCTGGTATCAATGAGATTGTCTTCAACTTCAAACCATGGTTGGACTGGTACCTGCAAACAACAGGTCAACGTCTAGTTGGCGGAAGCGGTCCATTTGCTCCTGCTGGTGGACACGGTAGTGCAGATGCAACTTCTGGTGCTTCTGATGCTGGAGGACATGGTGACGGAGGGCACGGAGATGCCGATGCCACTTCTGGTGCAAGCAACTAAGAAACTAGAAAAAAATGAAGCTTCATGCTTCATTTTTTTATTGTAAGTCTTTGATGATCTTCTTAGCATCTTCGTTTGAAATAGCCCCTAATTGGACATGTCCAATTTTCCCATGACTGTCTATAAAGACTTCTGTAGGAATAGAGCGAACCTGATAATCTGCAAATGCAGAACCATCTGGATTATACAAGACCGGTACTGACTTGTAATCTTGTTGATCAAACCATTTAACGAATTCTTCTTCTGTTTTTTCACCTTGGAGTCCTGGTGCCATAATGGTCAGAATTTCAAAGTCTCTATCCGTATCCTTGACCAATTTCTCTAATTCGGGCATACTTTGCCGGCAAGGACCACACCAGGTTGCCCAAAATTTCAAATAAACCTTCTTCCCTTTGTAGTCTGAAAGTTTGACCGTATTCCCCTGCATATCCTTTAGTTCAAAGTCACTAGCGTCTTTTCCTACCAAAGGATGCTTATTCGTTGTTGTATTCATTGTTGGCTGATTGTCCATACTACTCTCACTGGATTGATTCATGGAACAAGCTGACAGCAAAGCCAGAGAAAGTACTGAGAAACAAGCGTATTTAATACCTTTCATCATGCGTTAAACCTCCGATATTTTTATGAAAAGATAGATGACAAACTGTTCAATTGTCCCAAGAGTAAGAGAATTCCCATCAGAATAATGATGGCTCCGCCGATTTTCTTCAACAACAACAAATGGGGTTTGAGACGATTAAAGTAAGGTAGGACCAGACTAGATGCTAAGGCCAAGAGTAAAAACGGAAGAGCCATTCCCAAGGTGTAAACTAGGAGATAAACAGCTCCCATAAGAGCATCCTGCCCATCTGATGCTGCTAAAGCAAGAACTGATCCTAATACCGGACCAATACAAGGCGTCCAACCAAAACTAAAGCCAAGACCAAGGAGAAAAGCTGAAAACAATTCATTCTTCTGTTTGTTGGCTCCAAAATCTACTGATTTTTGCTTTTCAAGGAAATGAAAATGAAAGACTTCCATTTGATGAAGACCAAGGATAATGATGAGGGCTCCCATCAGATAACGGAACCAATTGGTGTACATGATCTTTCCAAGCAAGCCCGCTCCAAAACCAATGAGGAGGAAAATAACAGAAATACCGGCAATAAAACAAAGAGTTTTCAGCAAGCCATGCCAGCGAATTTTTTTCCCGAACAATTGGATAGCCTTTTCCTGATCACTTCCTAGTAAGATTCCAATATAAACCGGAAGCAAAGGAAAGACACAGGGAGAAAAGAAAGACAGAATACCCGCAAGAAAAACTGTCAATGAAAAAACGATTGGATTCATAGTTCACTCCGTATATTGATATGCTACATTCAGTATAACATTGACTGACAAAAAATAAAAATTTCTGCTACGTTTTTTTACTAAAGTTTGGATTTAGATACTAGTTTCAAAAGAAAAACTCTAAAGCACAAACCTTTAGAGTTTTTAATATAACTTATTCTTCTGCCGTTTGTTTATTTGGTAATACGAGCGATAAAAGAATCCCGATGACTACTGGCACTAACCATGGAAGAGATTGAGCCGCAAATGGAAGCAAAGCAATCCCCTTTTCTACTAGTGAAATTTTAAAGGTACTTGCCAGAACACTTGCAAGAGAGACCAAGCTGGCCAAGAAAATAGTCAGTTGCATTCCTGGTTTTGAAAGAGCCACAAATTTATTCACTATCACAATCAATACAATGGTAATGGTGATTGGGTAAAGAATCATCAAGACTGGCAATGAGAAAGCAATAATGGTATTCAAGCCAAGGTTGGCAATCGCAAAACCAATCAGAGTGAAGACGCTTGCATAGACCTTGTAAGAAACCTTAGGGAAAGTGCTATGGAAGAATTCACTGGTAGAGACGATCAAACCAGCTGTTGTGGTAAAGCAAGTTACCGTCACCATTCCTGCTAGGAAAATCTGAGCAGTCGGACCAAAGATCGCTTTGGTCGCTTCTGATAATACATACACCCCTTTATTGGTATCAGATGCCATAACAGAAGCTGGAATTGGAAAATGATTTCCCAGATATCCTAAGCCAATATACAGCACACTAAAACCAAGGGCTACAACAATTCCAACCAACCAAATGGTCTTGATATATTCTTTCTTACTTGAAAATCCAAGTTGATTCAAGGTAGTCACTGCGATCACACTAAAGGCAACAGATGCCAAGGCATCCAAGGTATTGTAGCCCTCTAAAAATCCTTGCCCAAAGGCAGAAGCCTGATAGGCTTTGGTGGCCACCATTGGAGCGTGTCCACTGTATTTCAGAGCCCCAAGAACGACCAAGATCAAAATGAGAATCGCAAAGATCGGGGTCAAAATACGACCGATCCGATCTAGAATCTTAGATGGATTCAAAGCAATCAGAAAGGCTAGCAAAAAGTAGACCAGGGTAAAAATGAAAAGTGCTAAACTGGCATTCATTCCACCTAATAAGGGGGCTATCCCCACTTCGAAAGATACCGTCGCCGTTCTTGGAATGGCAAAGAAAGGACCAATCGAAAGATAAAGCGCAACTAAGTATACAATCGCGAAAACAGGTGAAATCTTACGAGAAATCTCATCAATATATCCTTTGGGATTAAGTGTACCGATAATCAAGGTCACAATGGCAATTCCCACGCCTGAAAGGACAAACCCAGCAATAGCTGGCCAAAATTGATTACCCGATAAAGCACCAAGAGTCGGTGGGAAAATCAGGTTTCCAGCACCAAAAAAAATACCAAACAGTAATAAACCTGTCAGGGAACCTTTTCGTAACATACGATCTCCTTAAAAAAACGATAATCTTAACTTTATCAAATTCATTTGAAGAAAGCAACTTATTTGCATGAACAATCCGCTAGTTCTATCAGTCATTATGGTACAATGGATGTAAGATTTTACGAGGTGCAAAACATGTATCTATATCTATTCTGGTTATTTCCAGCTCTTATTTTTTTATTGTTCTTTATGAGTGATCGCAGAAGGCTTTTCAATGCTTATCTCTTTTCGATAAACCTGGGGCTTCTTCTACTGATTTCTGCATTTCTACTAGTCGTTCGAACTGAGCTATGGTTTAATCAACAAATTGCAATGATTGTTTTTGTAGTGATTTCCATCCTCGTTTTTCTCAGCATTATTTTCTCATCTATCTTTCTCCTTTTTAACGGCCGTCAAATGATGCTTTTTGAAGGAAAAAGACTGGCCAACCTCCTCTCTCTGCTTTATGGACTGTTTATTATCGGAGCTTTGGCACTACATTTTCTACCCTATTTCCCAGGGAATGACATCCTCATTTATCTGACTGACTTTGCCCTGTTTTACATGACCTTTCTCTACCTCTCTTATGTATCCTATGGGACCTTTTGCAATCTCTTTCCGGTTCGCAAAGAGCCAGACGCCATCATCATCCTTGGCTCAGGTTTGATCGGAGACAAGGTTCCCCCACTCTTGGCCCAACGTCTTGAGAAGGGAAAGGCCATTTATGAGCAGTTCAAGGAACGACCAAAGCTGATTGTTTCTGGTGGTCAAGGATCAGATGAGCTCATCGCAGAGGCGGAAGCTATGGCCAGATACTTGATGGAACATGGGGTGCCAGAAGACGCCATTCTCATCGAGAATCGCTCTCGTACTACTTTTGAAAACCTGACCTTTAGCAAGCATATCCTTGAAGAACAGGGGCTTGGCAAGAGAGTCCTTGTGGTAACCAATTCTTTTCACGCGCTCCGTGCAGGTGTCTTTATGAGACGATTGAAAATACCTGGTCGAAGTATCGGTTCAAGAACAGCTTTTTACTATCTCCCATCCGCTTGGATTCGAGAAACCGTTGGCTTGGTTTCACTTTATTGGAAATGGCATGTTACCTTCCTAGCTCTTCTATTTCTGCCTTGGTTCTTTACACAAATCATGAAACTGATTGAGTTCTTCATGCAACATCTAAACTAAAAGAGAGTGGGACAGAAATCGGTAATTCGTTAGAATTCGATTTCGTCGTCCC
>CAUVRI010000020.1:0-24865 GCA_963554405.1 uncultured Streptococcus sp.
TAGAGCCCACTCAACCACTGCGTCTTGCTCGACAATCCAAAAACAATTGAGAGGCCAGGACTTTTGTCCCAGCCTCTTTTTGATGGAATGAAGCATTTCCATGGTATAATGGGAGGACTATTCATAGAGAAGATCAAAAGGAGACAAGAGTGGATCAAAAACATCACTGTCAAGTCCTATGGGCGAAAAATAAATACTTGGTGCTCAGTCGTTCCAGTAATATCTACAAGGAAATCCGGGAATACCTCAAGCAAGACCAGGTAGAGGTCAGCCACGTCGAGGACCTGATCCAGCAAGCGCTAGCCCTGCCGGAAAATCGTGGGCAGGTCTCCAATGCCTTTCAGCATATCTGGGGCTATTTCAAAAAGCAGGCGACTGCAGAGGAAAAGGCGGACTTTATGTTGCTACTTGAGAAATACCAGCATGGCCAAGCCCAGCAAGAAGATCTCATCAAGGGAATCCAGACTCTCCTTGAGCGCTATCCTAATCGCTACTTGCAAGACTCGACACTACTAGGAGGTCAATAGATGAGACTCTGGCACCAAGACTTGATTCCCAAACTCCCTCGTCCCCAGCTCCTGGGCCAACATCGGGAATGCTGCGCCCTTCGAGGCAATGGCTGGGGCAAGAAGCACGCGACGGTCAACTATGTCTTTGACTACTCGCCCTATCGTCTCTATGCCTATCACCGCCTGATCATGGAGGAGATGACCGCTCGTGGCTACAAGGTCAGCCCAGAGTGGTGGGAGTCGACCTACAGAGGCAAGACCTGCCCTGCTTATTCAGAACTGGAAGAGGAAGCCTTGAGCACCCCTATCTATCCTGAGCATCAGGCTACTTACCTCCAAGAATGCCTGGAGAACCTAGCAGAAAAAGGGATTCATTTAGATTAAGAAAAACGGACCAGACCTGGTTCGTTTTTTTGCGCGAAAAACAAACAAAATGCTTTGAAAGCGTTAATTTCTTTCCCAAACATGCTATAATAATAGGAGATTATGTACAGGAAAAGGATAGACGGATGAAGGCAGTAGCAACTCCAGAACTTGAGATTGAAAAACAGTTGATCCAGCAGTTGACTTCAGGAGAAAGTCAGTGGACCTATCGCGAGGATCTCAAGAATGAAGACCAGTTGTGGGAAAATTTTTTTGACAAGCTGGCGCAAAACAATGTCGCTGTGCTGGCGGACCATCCCTTGACTGATCAGGAAAAGCGCCAGATCAAGAACCAGCTCAACTTTGTCAGCTATTATGAAGCGGCCAAGTGGCTAGCTGGTGAAAATGGTATCGCCAAGGTAGAAGTCCAGCGTGAAGATGCCAGTCTGGGGACCATCCGCTTGGCGGTCATCTGGCGGGACAATATCGCTGCTGGTAAGTCGAGCTATGAAGTGGTCAATCAAGTCGAACGCGACAAGGCCTATCCGCTAGACCAGGATCGACGGCTTGATACGACCCTTCTGATCAATGGCCTGCCCCTCATCCATATCGAACTCAAGAGCCCACGAGTAGCCTTTCTAGATGCCTTTCACCAGATCAAAAAGTACGACCGTGAAGGCAAGTTCCGGGGCATTTACTCGAGCTTGCAGATGTTTGTCGTGACCAATAAGGTCGATACACGCTATATCGCGGCAGCGCGTGAAAGCAAGCTAAACAAGCAGTTTCTGACCAAGTGGGTGGATAAGGACAACCAGCCCATGATCGATCTCAACAGCTTTGCTCATGAGGTCCTCTCTATCCCTCGGGCCCACCAGATGGTCATGCAGTACTCGGTCATCGACGATAGCAAGAAGGCCCTCATCCTCCTGCGTCCCTACCAGATCCATGCCATCGAGGCTGTACAGGAAGCCTCTCGTCGCCAAGAGTCGGGCTATATCTGGCATACGACTGGATCAGGCAAGACCCTGACCTCTTACAAGGTGGCGCGCAATCTCTTGCAGATCCCAGCGATCCAAAAGACCATATTTGTCGTCGACCGCAGAGATCTGGACCAGCAGACGACCTCGTCCTTCCTCTCTTATGCGGCCAATGATGTCATCGACATCGACGAGACGGACAATACCCATGAACTGGTCAAGCGCCTAGGGGGCAATGACAAGCGCGTGGTGGTCACGACCATTCAGAAAATCACGACCATGATGCGCAAGTTTGAAGAAGGGAAGTACCAGCGGGATGCTGGGAAGATCAAGGATCTGCGCGTGGCCTTTGTCGTGGATGAGTGCCACCGGGCGGTCACGCCACAGACGCAAAAAGACATCAAGGCCTACTTCAAGAATTCTCTCTGGTACGGCTTTACAGGGACTCCGATCTTCAAGGAAAATAAACGCAAACAAGTGGGAGATCTGGCTCAGACCACCCACCAACAGTATGGCGATCGCCTACATGAATACACGGTCAAGGAAGCCATCCATGATGGGGCGGTTCTAGGTTTTAAGGTAGACTACCGCAATACCATCATCTCGGATCTCCTAGAAGAAGAGATCCCAGACCAGGCCTATGAGGACAAGGAGCACATGCTAGAAGTCCTAGATGCCATCCTCAATAAGAGCCAGCAACAGCTCAATATCCCAAAAGGGGTTGGAAAGACCTATGAAGCTATCTTGACAGTCAAGTCCATCCCACGAGCTCAGGCCTATTATAATCTGCTTAAGAGCATACTCGCTGGCAAGGAGCGGGTAAAGGTCTCCAAGCGAGTCAAACAATACCTACCAGATTTTCCAAAGTTTACCATCACCTACTCAGTGTCTGAAAACGAAGAAGAGTCCATCGGCTACCAAGACCACATGAAGCAGGTCATGGAGGATTACAACCAAGAGTTTGGCACGCATTTTAGCTTAGCGGATCTGCGGGGCTTTAACACCGATGTCAATAATCGCTTGGCCAGAAAGCAGGACAAGTACCTCTACCGCAATGAGCAGTTGGATTTGGTTATCGTGGTTGACCGTCTCTTGACCGGCTTTGATGCTCCTTGTCTTTCTACGCTCTTTATCGATCGCAAGCCTATGCGTCCACAGGACTTGATCCAGGCCTTTAGCCGGACCAATCGGATCTTTGATGACAGGAAGCACTTCGGCCATATCATCACCTTCCAGCGCCCTCAAGCCTTTAAGGAAGCCGTCGACAATGCCCTCAAACTCTACTCTAATGGGGGAGAAAATGAGGTCCTGGCACCTAGCTGGGAAGAAGAGAAGCGCAACTTCTTAAAAGCCTGGGCAGAGTTTAAAGGCCAAGTCACAGACTTCGAAGATGAAGGAGTCGCCCTCGAGCAGGCCCCAACGGCTCAGCTCCGCAAGGTTGCCAAAGCCTATCAGGTCTTTGACAAGTACCAATCCTCGATCCGTGTCTACTCAGAGTACGATAAGGAAGAGATCTATCGGGAAACAGGTCTCAGCGACAGTCAGCTCGAAGCCTATCTAGGCCTCTATCAAAATATCCTGGCAGAGATCAAGAGCAGGGATCCAGAAGTGGATAGCGAGGATGAGCTGGATATCCACTATGAGCTGGAGTCTGTCCAAGTCGATGAGATCAACTATGCCTATATCCTGATGCTGATCCAAAGTATGATCCAGCAGGAGGAAAATGACGAGCAGACCCTGAGTGATAAGGATATCGCAACCGTGGATAGCTATATAGAGAGCCTGAACCGGACCAATCCAAGCCTAGCAGAGATCATACAAAACCTTTGGGCCCAAGTCCAAGAAGAGCCCGAACGCTACCGAGGACAATCCATCACCGGAGTTTTGGACCAGATGATCGAATCCGTCATTGAAAGCCATATCGTAAGCTTTGCCAAAAACTGGTATATCGGAGCCGACGAACTCCGCTACTATATCCAACACTACCGCAAAGGTGCCAAAAAACAAGCCGGCGAAAGCCAGCTGACCAAGAGCCAACGCTACAAAGACTACAAGGCAGAAGTAGCAGACGCCCTCAACCCACTCAGCTACAAAAAACAAATCAAAGAAGCCTATACCCAACTGATAGAAGAGGTGATTGAACCGCTGAGAGTGGGGAGGTAAGAGAGAATGTTATGTGTAATTATCCAAACGAAAGATTGTTTATAGATTTTTTTACAGATGATATGCTTAAAGAATTGGGTGTAGTGTCAATTAAAGATCTTAATTTTGAAAAAGGTAGTTTTAGGATATTGACACCAATCAATAATCTAGAATGTTACAACGAAATTGATATTAGAAATCCTATAAATTTTGAGCTTAAGAATAATTTACCTATTGGTGGTGTTGGAAATATATCTTTTAGTTCAATAAGTGAAGTTGAAGGGAGAGGTCCAAAAGGGACATCTCCGTTTAAGGGTTCTGGTTTTGATGCTGGCCATATTTTAGGAAGACAGCTTTTTAAAGGAACCAACTTTAATACTAGTAAAAAGAATAAGAATAATATTTATAAGCAAACTAAGTGGTCTAATAGAGGAAATCACAATACGGCAGTTCATGGTCATAATCAAACGTATTTTGAGAATTTTATTATTTATCAAATTATAGAGAAGACTCCAGATGCAATAGTAAAATATAGAGCTGATTTGATATACTGTGACTCTGAGGAGATAATACCTAGAGGTATTCACATTAGAAGTAGTTGTAAGCAAAATAAATTATTAGATTTTAATGTCTTTGTACCAAATGTTGAGGTAGAAGGACTTATTGACTATAAAAGTGATAAATGGATAATTGTAAACTAATAGGAGATTGCAAGAAATGAAAATTCAATATTTTAATGTTTTTTTGTGTAGAAATGGTGAGAAGACAAATTATGATTTGTCCAAATTAATTGATATAATTCGAGTGTTTTCTCCTATGGAAAGAACTGTTAAATTAGGTAGCCAACAAACGATTTTTATGAATGATAGCAGAGAACCTTTATGCAGTAGAACGAGTGGTTCTTCTTTGGATGGTTTTGAATATCTCCCAAGTAATAGGACAGTCTGGATTGGAAAGTATCGAAGCGAAAAACCATACGAAGGAAAAATAGGTGAAGAGGAGATTAGGCAAATTGATGGTGATCTTTTTGAACCAAGTGTTTGTTTGATTATCCCTACCTCATACCTTTTTTTGATGGAAAGAAAGTTCTTAGGCCCTTCTATTAATCAAATAGGAGAGTATTTATCGGGCTTTATAAAAAGCCTTAATCCTCAAGCAAAGTATTCGATAAAATTTGAACCAATTACGAAAGAAAGTTTAAAACCACTTATTGTAGATTCCGAAAGTATTAAAAAAATCACATTTCAAATAAAAAATGAGGGTTTTCAGCTTTCAAATTTGTTTACTAATATTGAGGAGGAAGATAAGTCACTTTTAGAAAAATTAGTAGAGTATCCAGTTGAGGCTACCGAAGAACTTGGAGGAAATTATACTGAAATAGTCTTAAAAAAAGGGCGAATAAAAGGCGATATGAGAATTCAAAAAATATATGAAATCTTAAATTTTTTAAACATTGATGATCAAAATCTTATATCGGCTAAAGTTGAATTTAAGAATCCTAATTCTGGAAAGCTTGAGAAAATTGATTTAAAAACGGATGGTTTTTATATTCTTGAACAAGACTCCTTAAAAACAGACGATTTTCAAAGACTATCTACTTTAATGACTGAACATTATTATGACTTATGTGGCAGAGATAAAGATGATCATTATTTGTCACACGGAAATCTTTTATCTGTTGATGAGACTGAATTTGAAATCAAAATTATGGAAAATATTTAATTTGAAGAAAAGGAGATGACGATGTGTTAAAAATTATCGATAAGCATTTTTGGATCATTTATAGTGCTATAATAATAGTGATAATCATTTCATCTCTTGGATTAGGTAGTGTAGAAAAAATATACTGTTGGTTTCTTGATATTGTTTATAAGGATAATACAAATTTAGTGACAATATCCACAGTTTTTATAGGGATTTACTTTTCACTTTATAGTACACTGACAACTTCTAATTCTAGTTCTTTTGTCTCTAAGCTATCTTATAAAGAGATAAAAAAACTAGCTGCTATGGTAAATATAGGTTTTTTATCAAGTTTTATAATTGTTTTAACATCATTTGTTAATGTTATATTTTATTCATTATTTAATGTCTTTTATATCGTGTTTTTATTTATAGTTTGTTTCTTTCTCTGGGGTTCAGCTATTCAAGTGGCTTTATATTATACTTTTCTTTTTAGAAACGATATAAATAATAAATATAATAGTATTCAAAAAGAAGAAAGAAACGAGGTATTGGATGATGAATTGCGTAAAAAGTTAAAACAATTTTTAGATAGAGAGTTATAAGAGTTGAGGAAAAGAATGATACCTAAAGTTATTTTTAGTGAAGGAAAGAAAGATTGGGTTAAAAGACCTTTATTATCCAACATAGATAAAATTTTAGATTATAGAGGTAGAACGCCCAAAAAATTAGGTTTAAGTTGGAGTGATACAGGTTATCTAGCTTTATCAGCATTAAATGTAAAAAATGGATATATTGATTTTAATGCTGATGCAAATTATGGAGATCAAGAATTGTATGATCGATGGATGGGAGATAATCACCTTCATAAAGGGCAAGTTGTTTTTACTACTGAAGCACCAATGGGAAATGTTGCACAGCTTCCTAATGATGATTTGTATATTCTAAGTCAACGTACGATTGCCTTTGAAGTTAAACATGATTTAATTATAGAAGATTTTTTAGCTACTTTATTGCGTAGCCCAAAAATATTTAACGAATTAACTTCTTTGTCAAGTGGAGGAACTGCTAAAGGAGTTAGTCAAAAATCCTTATCAAATCTCAAGGTTTGTGTACCCACATCATTAGAAGAACAATCCGCTATCGGCTCCTTCTTCCGCACCCTCGATGACCTTCTGGCTAGTTACAAGAACAATCTCGCCAACCACAAATCTCTCAAGGCGACCATGCTCTCTAAGATGTTTCCAAAGGCTGGACAGACCGTTCCTGAAATTCGTTTGGATGGATTTGAAGGTGAGTGGGAGCTTCTTGAAATTAATGATTTAGCTGATGACTTTCAAAGTGGTGGCACTCCAAAAACAAATGTTCAGGAATATTGGGATGGCGATATTCCTTGGATTCAATCATCTGACTTAGAGACAAATTGTCTATTTGAAATTAAAGTTCAAAAAAGTATTTCTGAGAAAGGTTTAAAAAATTCATCAGCCAAAATAATACCAAAGGATTCAATTGCGGTTGTTACGAGAGTTGGAGTTGGGAAGTTAGCAGTGATGCGTCATGAATACGCAACAAGTCAGGATTTTTTGTCACTCTCAAATCTTAAATCAAATATAGAATTCACAGCATATTTACTTTATAGATTACTTCAAAAGGAGGTTACTCAACTTCAAGGAACATCAATAAAGGGTATTACTAAAGTGGAATTACTATCGAAAAAAGTACTTATACCATCTTTTTCTGAACAGCAAGCTATCGGTGCCTATTTCTCTAACCTCGACAACCTCATAGCTGTTTACCAAGAAAAAATTTCACAGCTTGAAACACTCAAAAAGAAACTCTTACAAGATATGTTTATTTAACCTTCAAATAATGTCCTTATCAGTATCCATAATCACAGCCTTTTTCGAATAGTATAAGTGAGCCCCTTTGATCCTTTCAAAGGGTGCTCCTTAGTACTTAATAACTTAAAAGTATTTACTTTTAATAACTTTAGAGTTATAATAAATTCGAAAAGGGGTTGCTTTGTGCACGCTATTTATTTTTATAAGGACAAACAGGGGAATCAACCGGTCCTGGACTACATGAGGGAGTTAGCTCGTCGTGATAATAAGGACAGCCGGATCAAACTCAACAAGCTCAACGACTACATCGAGCTTTTAAGTCAGCATGGAACACGTGCTGGCCAACCCTACATCAAGCATCTGGATGCGGAGATCTGGGAGTTGAGACCCTTGCGGGATCGGATTTTATTCGTGGCTTGGCTGGATGGGAGCTTTGTCTTACTGCATCATTTTGTCAAAAAGACGCAAAAGACACCTAGACGAGAGATCGAGAAAGCCAAGCGGGAGTTGCAAGATTTGAAGGAAAGAGGGCTAAGAGATGAAGAATAGTGCCATCGGCAGCAATTGGAAAGATGTCAGAGCAGAGCTCTTCACCAAGGAAGAAATCCTGGAAAGTGATCTGCGGGTCGCGATTATGACAGAGCTGATCGAAGCTCGGCATGAAAAGGGCATTAGCCAAAAGAAACTAGAAGAACTCAGTGGAGTCAGCCAACCGGTCATCGCTCGGATGGAGACAGGAAAGACCAGCCCTCAATTGGACACAGTTTTGAAAGTCTTAGCCAGTCTAGGCAAGACCCTCGCAGTCGTCCCACTGGAACAAGAAAAGGTCTAAAAGAAATCAGAAAGAATTACTATGGAAACAACACAAACCTCCCAGTCGCTCTACCAAGCCCTGTGGAATTCAGCGGATGTGCTCCGCTCTAAAATGGATGCCAATGACTATAAGTCTTACCTTTTGGGGATGATCTTTTACAAGTACCTCTCAGATAAATTGCTCTTCTTCGTGGCGGAGACCATGGAAGAGGAGACAGAGAGTTTGGATGAAGCCTTGGCGCTTTACCGATCCTACTATGAAGATCCAGCCTCTCAAGAGGACTTGATCTCCGTTATCACAGATGAGCTCAACTATGTCATCAAGCCAGACTTGACCTTTACGGCCTTGGTGGACCGGGTCAATGAAGGAACTTTCCAGCTAGAAGATCTAGCTCAGGGCTTCCGAGACATCGAGCAAAGTGATGACCTCTATGAGAATCTCTTTGAGGATATTGATCTCTATTCCAAAAAGCTAGGGGCGACACCTCAAAAGCAAAACCAGCTAGTGGCTGCGGTTATGAAAGAATTGGCAGTGCTAGATGTGGCGGGTCATGCGGGTGATATGCTTGGCGATGCCTACGAGTACTTGATTGGTCAGTTTGCGACCGACTCTGGTAAGAAGGCTGGTGAGTTCTATACACCTCAGCCTGTTGCCAAACTCATGACCCAGATTGCTTTTTTAGAGCGTGAAGACGAGCAGGGGTTTACCATCTACGATGCCACCATGGGATCGGGCTCCCTCTTGCTCAATGCCAAGAAGTATTCCCATCAACCACAAACCGTTCAGTACTTTGGTCAGGAGCTCAATACCTCTACCTATAACCTGGCTCGGATGAACATGATCCTACACGGGGTTCCAGTGGAAAACCAGTTCTTGCATAATGCCGATACGCTGGATGAAGACTGGCCGACCCAAGAGCCGACCAACTTTGATGGGGTCCTTATGAACCCACCATACTCAGCTAAGTGGTCTGCAAGCTCTGGTTTTCTCCAAGATCCTCGCTTCTCCCCATTTGGTAAGCTAGCGCCTCAGTCCAAGGCAGACTTCGCCTTTCTCTTGCACGGTTACTATCACTTGAAACAAGACAATGGTGTGATGGCCATCGTCCTTCCTCACGGGGTCCTTTTCCGTGGCAATGCTGAAGGAACCATTCGCAAGGCCTTGCTGGAAGAAGGGGCCATTGATACGGTGATCGGTCTTCCTGCCAATATCTTCTTCAATACCAGCATCCCAACGACGGTCATCATTCTCAAAAAGAACCGGACCAATCGAGACGTTTACTTTATTGATGCCTCTAAGGAATTTGATAAAGGCAAGAACCAGAATATCATGACGGATGCCCATATTGAGAAGATCCTCAAGGCCTATAAGAGCAGAGAGGACATGGATAAGTTTGCCCATCTGGCTAGCTTTGAGGAGATCGTCGAGAATGACTACAACCTTAATATTCCACGCTATGTGGATACCTTTGAGGAAGAAGAAGTAGAGCCACTGACAGAGATTGTGGCTAAGATCAACCAAACCAACGCAACTATTGAGACCCAGACAGCCTCCCTCCTAGACATGCTCAGCCAGCTGCATGGAACGACACCAGAAGCTGATGCCGAACTCAAGAAATTTGTCCAAGAGTTTAAGGGTTAGGGTGTGAGGAGATAGGGAGTAGGTAAAGGGTACTCTATTCACTATTTCCCAAATTTTTTTCGAATAATAGAAGTAGAGGGATCTTCCCTCTATTTTTTATCGAAAAGGAGCAGGGATGCAAAAGAGACACGCGCATGTATCGCCGACCTTGGACATCATGGCCAAGAAGATTTTTAGTTTGCCGGAGGTGACGGCAGCATTTATTCGGGATATTTTAGAGCTGGATGTAGCGGATGCTCAGATTGTGGAAGGAAACCAGCCCCACAGCATGGCCTATGAGGAGGATGACTTGTTCTCCACTGCGGTGGATGTGAGAGCCAAGCTTCATGACGGGACCGAGGTGATCATCGAGATCCAGATTCGCAAGCAGCAGTATTTCTTGAATCGGTTCCACTATTATTTGGCCAATCAGCTGGTGGAGAATGTGCAAAAACTGCGCCAGCAAGGTCAGACGCATAAGATGTATGAGCAGATGGAGCCCGTCTATGGGATTGCGATTTTGGAGAAGTCGCTCTTGCTAGACGAAGAGGCCGCCATCAATAAATACTGGCTGACCAATAGCCGGTCCGGCAAGCAACTTAAGGCCTATTATAAGAATGGCAAGCACCAAAATCTTCTGCAGGTTGCCTTTTTAGAGCTAGACAAGTATAATAAAGATGAGAACCTGACAGATGCAGGCAGACAGTGGCTAGAGTTTTTTGGGAATCTTCCCTTCACAAAAGCTCCCAGTCAGGCCGTCGCCCACGCAGATTCATTATTAGATTCATCTAGCTGGACCAAGGAGGAGAAGACCATGATAGACGAGCGAATTCGTATTCAAGAAAATTATGATATGACCCTGGAGACGGCGATAGACGAAGCGCGTGAAGAAGGTCTGGAACAAGGTCGTAAACAGTTGGTATGCGAGATGATCTCACGAGGAATGACACCTGAGCTTATCTCAGAGATGACAGGTTTGTCGCTTGAAGAGATTGAGACTCTTCTTTCCTGAGTCGTTAACGGAGGCATCGCCTCTTTTCTTTTTTGAAAAAACTTGAAAATTTTCCTAGTTTTTCAATCCGCCTTTCTAGAATTGTGGTAGAATAGAGTCAACAAAGAGCTATCCTCACCAACAGTGTGATCGATACTAGAAAAGAGGATTCTGATGACAAGAAAAATTGGTATTATTGGTTTGGGGCATGTGGGTGCCACCTTGGCCCACAGCATGATTTTGAAACACACCTGTGATCACTTGGTCTTGATTGATACCAATGAGAAAAAGGTCAAGGCAGATGCCTTGGATTTCTGTGATACAGTTGCCAATACGGGGTATCCGGTTCATATCACGGTCAATGACTACGCAGCTTTAAAAGATGCGGATGTCGTGGTGTCGACTCTTGGAAATATCGAGTTGCAGGCTAATAACACAGATGACCGTTTTGCGGAGCTTCCCTTTACCAGCAAGCAAGTGGTGCAAGTAGCGCGTGATTTGAAGGCTTCTGGCTTTAGTGGGGTCTTATTGGTAGTGACCAATCCGGTCGATGCGGTTACTCAACTCTATCAACAATATACCGGCCTTCCAAAAGAGCAGGTGATTGGGACAGGAACCTTGCTGGATACAGCTCGGATGAAGCGTGCAGTCGCCGATCGTTTGCAGGTTTCTCCTGCTAGTGTATCAGGCTATAACCTTGGTGAGCATGGAAATTCTCAATTTGTCGCTTGGAGTCAGGTCCGTGTCAAAGGACATGCCATTACCGATCTCTTCTCTCAAGAAGAGCTTGATGCCATCAACTACGAGTCCTTGCGTGGTGGTCACACGGTTTTCTTTGGTAAATTCTATACCAACTTTGGGATTGCGGCAGCAGCTCAACGCTTAGCAGAAGCTGTGATCAATGATAGCCACGAGGAAATGCCGGTCTCTAACTATCGTCCAGAATATGGAACCTATCTTGGCTACCCAGCGATTGTAGGTCGAAAAGGAATTATCGAACGATTGGACTTGCATTTGACAGAAGAAGAAAAAGAAAAATTACTCCATTCAGCCGAAACCATCAAGGAAAACACAAAAAAAGGGCTGGAGCATGCATAAAAGAGAGGAGGCTGGGACAAAAGTCCTAGCCTCTCAATTGTCTTAGCCCTTGCTTAGTGAATTTAATAAAGCTTAGTAAATCCCAAGTTGTAATTCTTGACATTACATCTAGGGCATATATAATAGTTAATATAATAAATAATCTTACAACAGAAAGAGGAAACAACTATGAAAAACATTTTATTTATCGTCGGATCTCTTCGTCAAGGATCTTTTAACCACCAAATGGCTAAGAAAGCAGAAAGTCTTCTTGAAGGAAAAGCAACGGTGACTTACTTGGACTACAAGGACATCCCAATGATGAACCAAGATTTGGAAACACCAACCTTGCCAGCTGTACAAGCAGCGCGTGATGCGGTTCTTGCTGCGGATGCTATCTGGATCTTCTCGCCAGTCTATAACTTTGCTATTCCAGGTGTAGTGAAAAACTTGATCGACTGGCTCAGCCGTGCTCTTGACCTATCAGAAACTCGTGGTCCATCTGCCCTTCAAGACAAGATCGTAACGGTTTCTTCAGTAGCCAATGCAGGACACGAGCCAATGTTTGCGGCCTACCAAGCGCTCTTGCCATTCGTTCGAACTCAAGTAGTTGGAGAGTTCACTGGAACAACTGTTAACCCAGAAGCTTGGGGAACAGGTGAATTAGTCTTGACAGATGAAGCAGTCGCAGGACTGGAAAAACAAGCACAAGATCTATTAGAAGCATAAGAAAAAGCTGAGACAGAAGTCTCAGCTTTTTAGATACTAAAGAGTTGCCCGAAGAAGTAGGTCACACCCATGGTGAGAAGTCCAATGATGAGGTTGCGAAGCATGGCTGGCTTGGTTGGTGCTTTTCCTAGTTTTGCACTGGTATAGCCAGTGAAGATCAAGGATAGTCCAACAACGAAGACTGTCACTGGAATACGATAGGCAGTTGGAAAGAGAATGATAGAGAGCATTGGAGGAAGGGAACCAATAGAAAAGGCAAGGAAACTAGATGCAGCAGCATGCCAAGGATTGGTAAACTCCTCATATTCGATGCCATATTTCTCTTCGACTAGGGCTTTGAGGGGATGTTTCAGAAAGGCCCGTTCTGTCAAAATCTTTGCGGAAGTTTCGCATTCTCCATTTTGAAGATAAGCGTGGTAGAGAGATTCTCTAGCTAACTTGGGATCGCGATCCAACAAGGCTTGTTCGCGGTTCACAGCAGCTTCTTCCGTGTCTTTTTGTGTGGAAACAGAGACATACTCACCGCCCGCCATCGAAAAGGCACCTGCCAGAATCGCCGATAAGCCAGATAGGAAAATGATCCAGATGTTTGGTGTGGCACTGGCTACCCCAATCACCACCCCAGCAATAGAAATAATCCCATCATTGGCCCCGAGAACAGCGGCTCTCAAGATATTCAAGCGGTCGTTAAATGATTCATCTACTCCATGTTTCATTTCAGTCATACAATGTCTCCTTTATCTTATTTAGAATGATTATAAATAAAATACAAAAAGAAAGCAAGGATTTTAACTCAAATGATAAAAGTTCGACAATTTAATGAAATTTAAGTTATAATCTTTGACATTGCAAGCAAAAAAGAAAGAATAGGGAATACGCCTATTCTAGCAAGGTTTATTTAGCGGAAGTGGCCTTACCTTTGAAGATCCTGATAGCATTGTCACGCGGGTCAGAAAAGGATAATAAAAAAACAGCAAATTTTGCTGTTTTTTAATGAGATAAATTAGTTCGTTTCATTTTCTTTTCCGACAACCCAAAATAAGAGAAGGAGTTGGAAGATGCCTAAGGCAAAGAGGACCATAAAACCGTTGCGACTTCCTTTAGCAGTGGCTTGGGTGAAGTCCATCTTTTGATTAGCTTGGCTCATGGCAACGATCAGCGAAGCCAGGGTTGTTCCGACAGCCCCTGCAAATTGTTGCAGGGTGTTAAAAATCGCGTTCGCATCGGGTTGCTCTTCCAGAGAGAGTTGTTTTTGTCCGTTGGTCATGATATTACCAAAGGCCAGTCCCATACCAGTCATAAAGATCATGTAAAAGATAAGAATCAAGCCATTTGTCAGCTTCAGGCCAAAGAGGGTAAAGTGGAAATGGGCCAGAAGGATTAAAGCAGCTCCAAGGAGAATCGGTTTGCGGGCGCCCAACTTATCTAGAATGAGACCAGAGAAGGGAGCAAAGCCAGCTCCGATGATGGCTCCTGGAAGCAGCATCAAAGCTGCAAGTGTGGTGTTAGAGTGGTTGACCAACTGGATATAATTGGGCAAGAGGAAACTCATGGCCAGAGAACCTAGTTGGAAAGTGAAAAAGGCAAGAACATGGCCAGTGAGGAGATGGTTCTTTAAGATGGAAAGGTTGATAATGGGAGTCTCCAACTGATTGGACCGCCAGACTAAGAGAACCAGTCCCAAGATTCCGATCATCAGCCAGCCAAGGACAGAAAAACTAAAGAAAGCATGGTCAGAGAGACCGTGAATGCCTAGAATCAAGCCTAAAAATGAAGCAATAATGGCGAGAAGGCTCATGATATCAAGCGTTTCCCGCTTGACTGTACTGATTTGCTCAATGGAGCGAAGCCCTGCAACCAGTGAAGCCAAAAGGATCGGGAATTGCACTAAAAAGATGGACCGCCAACCGAAGTTAGCCGTCAAGAGACCACCGACAGTAGGTCCAATAGCGGGAGCGATGGCTGTAATCAGGGTCCCCACTCCCATCATGAGACCGATCTTGCGTTTTGGGACCTGCTCTAAAATGATATTAAACATCAGAGGAAGAGCAAAACCAACCCCCATTCCTTGAACCAATCGCCCCAGAACCACAAAGCCAAAACTTGGAGCTAGGAAGTCAATGAGAACACCTAAAACAGACAGGAGATTTCCAACTAAAAAGATGGACTTCATTTTGAAGGAGCGTTTGAGGTAGGCAGATAAGGGGACTACACAGGCAACCACTAGAAGATAGATGGTGGTGACCCACTGAACGGTTGCGGTATTGATTTCAAATTCCTTCATCAATATTGGGAAGGTGATATTCATGGCAGTTTCTCCAGCCACCCCGCAAAAGGAAAGGATCCCTGTTGCAAAGATTGCAAACAGGACCTTGGCTGAAATTTTATCTTGTGACATAGGTGTCTGATTCCTCCTAAATCTTCCTAAAGATATGGACTATGGTATAAAAATCATGGTTACGATCTGATTTTCCGTCAGCTCCAATCGCTAGGAGCATAGCACGACCAACGGTAACCTGATCCATCGTTTTGTTAGCTAACAAATAGTATAGAGGAAATGAAGACCCCTGTCAAAGAGTTTTTGAAAAGTTTTGAAAATTATAAAAGTATTCTCAAAAGATGCTGCTTCTAAAAATGAAAGGGATTGCCCACCAGTATGATATAATAAGAAGAAATGAATACACGTGATCCATTCCGAAAAACTGAATAGGAGACCCTATGACCAAGTATTTAGTCCAGAAATTTTGAGGTCGTTGCGCTCGTCAAACAGCATATTGAAAGTCAAATGGATCGTAGAAGAAATCCGAATAAAATAAACTAAGTGTGAAGAAGGGATTCCTTCCTCACCTTTTTTTTAGTATAATAAAGTTTAGTATGAAAATAAGGGAGATTATAGGAAATAAGATGAAAAGAAAACAATGGGTGCAGTTAGGAATAGTGGCTTCGAGTATGGTCATGTTAACAGGATGTTACCAGAGATACCAGCGCCAGTCCAGTCCTAAAAAAGAGGCTGCAACAAGCCAGACTTCAGCAAAGAAACAAGCGAAAAAAGCAGATAACAAACAATTATACCAGTCTGTTTTTTCAGACTACCAAAAGATTTTTGCCACTTCAAAAGATTTGGATGCTATTTCCAAATTGAATGATGCATTAGCCAAAGAAGATCGGATGATCAATAGTTGGGTGATCGAGACTATCATCAATCAGCCAGATGCCGTTCGCTATGCCTTTAAGGACTTAAATAACGATGGGGTAGATGAGATGATCATCGCCAATCAGCAGACTGATGGAAGCTACTTTGTGACAGGAGTTTATTACCTCAAGGACCAAAAACCGACCTTGCTAGCAGAAGGTTTCGTCGCTGGACACGGGGGAGCGCGCAATGCGACGACCCTCTATCAGGGAGGAGAAGTCTTAGAAGTCAGCTGGATGTCAGGAACTGGCCGTGGGGTAGCTGTGCTCTCACGGATAGAAAAGACGCCTCAAGCTGCGACCAAAGTCCAGGAAGAAGAAGTCCAAGTACCTGGTTCAGATCTGAATAGCCTCTTTGGAAAATCGGATGAGGAAAAATTGGATCTCAAGAGTTTCGATTGGCAAACTTTTGACAGCACACCATCAGCGGGAAATAGCCAAAGCCAGGAAAAAACGCCTTGGAATGCTGAAAAATCAGCAAAATTGGCAGAATTTATGAAGACCTGGGGAGAAAAGATGGGACAACCCAACTATCAAAAAGGCATCGCTGGTGGTGATGTAGGACCAGACAACCTCTATACTCTAGGGGAAAATAGTAAGATGGATGCCATTTATACAGATACTGGTCAAGGAAATGCAAAATACCGCATCGTGGAACGCTATAGCAATTGGGACAAGTATCCAGATGTGCATAGTTATTTCTTTGCTATTACAGATACAGGAGAAGGCATTGTCTTTCATTCTCCAACGACTAATGGTGGGAAGATGTATCTAAAACCAACGGACAACAAGGAACTTCAAGAAGAGTTCAATCAATTACTTCATCAATGAAAAGAAGAATAAACCAGAAAAAGACTGTTTTTCTGGTTTTGTTTATTCAAATAATGAATAAATATACAATTAAAGAAATAATTTTTAGGATATAAAATATGTTAAAAACTAGTGATAATTAGCGGTGCATAAGTATTTGAAAACAGAAAATGTTTGACAATTAAAGGAAAATCATTTAAAATATATTCATTCTTTATTTATAGGAGAAAAAATATGAAAAAACTTCTTACAGCCGGTGTGGCTCTCTTGTCAGTTGCAACGTTAGCAGCTTGTTCTGGTAAAACTGCTTCAGAATCATCAAGCAAAGATGCAAAAGCTTCTTCTAGCAAAGTAGAAAAATCATCTACTTCAGAAAGCAAATCAAGCAGTTCATCAAAATCATCTAAATCAGCAACCTCTTCTGTTAAAATTCCAGAAATTGTCTTGTTGACTGATGAAGAAATCGATAACGCCAAAACAATTGGTGATATGAAAACTCTTTATAGTAAATTAGTGGATAACTATAAAAAATATGCTCAAGATCTTGGCGATCAAATTCCAGAATCACATAGATCTATATATACTCAACAAGTAGAGCCAGCTCTCAAGACATTGGACGAATCAAAAACTCAATTTGATACGGCGCTTTCAACTGGTGGTTCAGATGATACAGTTGTTCCTGAACAAGGACGTACTGCTTTTGCACAACAATTGAAATCTGGACGTGACACTATGAAACAAGCTCTTGAAAGTGCATATAAGATGATTTCACCTTATATCTCTTCATCTAAATCAGCTGAATAATTCATAAATGAAAATAGGCTAGGACTTTTATCCTAGCCTATTTTTGCTTTCTTACAAAAATGTAAGAAATAAAGGGGGAAATGTAAGGTTATGTTATGGTGAAAGCGCTTCAGTTTTAGTACAATAGATTTGTAAAAAACGATTGAAGCTTTTATCGAGCTAGAAAGGAATGGACCATGACCCTACTAGACGTTCAACATATCAAAAAAATCTACAAAACCCGCTTTCAAGGAACGCAGGTCGAAGCCCTAAAAGATATTCACTTCACTGTTGAGAAGGGCGAATACGTGGCCATCATGGGGGAATCAGGATCTGGGAAATCAACCCTCCTCAACATCCTGGCCATGCTGGATCAGCCGACGGAAGGGCGGGTTTACCTCAATGGCACAGATACCTCAACTATCAAGAACAAGGACGCCTCGAGCTTCCGCCGGGAAAAACTTGGCTTCGTCTTTCAAGATTTCAACCTGCTCGATACCTTGTCTGTCAAGGACAATATCCTCCTGCCTCTGGTGCTTTCTCGTAGACCGGTCAAGGAAATGATGAGCAAGGTGGAGAGCGTCAGTCGAGAGTTGGGCATTCACCAACTGCTTGAAAAATACCCTTACGAAATCTCTGGTGGACAAAAGCAACGGGTAGCCGTAGCGCGGGCCATCATTACCTCGCCAGAAATCCTCCTGGCCGATGAGCCAACAGGGGCGCTGGATTCCAAGTCTTCAGCTACGTTACTAGATGTCTTTGAAGATATCAATACCATGGGTCAAACCATTCTCATGGTGACCCACTCGACCGCAGCCGCAGCACGGGCCAAGCGCGTGCTCTTCATCAAGGATGGGATCCTTTACAACCAGATTTTCCGCGGGGAAAAGACAGAGCGTCAGATGTTCCAAGAAATCTCAGATACCTTGACGGTCATGGCGGGAAAGGAGGATCGTGATGTTTAAATTAACAAGTAAATTAGCACTTTCCAACCTCAAACAAAATCGCAAGTTGTATTATCCTTTCGCTATAGCTGTCATTTTAACGACCATGATCCTTTATAGTTTTATCGCCTTGTCATTGACCCCTCATTTAGAGGATTCTTACGGAGGGGGATCGGCGAGAACTGTTCTTGGTTTTGGCAGTTTCGTCGTCCAGCTGGTCGTCATCGTTTTGGTGGCTTATGCCAATGGCTACGTCATGAAAAATCGTTCCAAAGAACTGGGCTTGTACAGTGTTCTGGGAATGGAGAAGAAGCATCTCCTCATCATGACCTTATGGGAATTGCTCTTCTTCTATGTTCTCACAGTTGGAGTAGGACTGGGTTTGGGACTCTTGTTTGATCGCTTGATTTTCGCCTTGCTTCTAAAATGTATGGGTTTACCAGTCGTCATTCAATCAACCTTCCAGATAGAGGCTGTTCTTAACACTTTACTTGGGTTAGCCTTAGCTTTTGGCCTCATTCTCTTGTTGAATTCTTTCCGCCTCTTGCGCTACAGTTCCCTCCACCTCATGCAACAGAAAAAGGCAGGGGAGAAGAAGGGACGCTTCTTGCTGGTTCAAACTCTGTTAGGACTAGGGCTCTTAGGAATTGCTTTTTATATAGCGCTAACCGTTGAGCGGCCAGTTGCGGCTGTCCAAGGATTCTTTATTGCCGTCATCTTGGTCATTCTAGCGACTTATCTCTTATTCAACGCAGGATCCATTACCTTCTTAAGATTTCTCAAAGGTCGGAAATCCTATTATTACAAGCCAGAGAATTTTATATCTGTCTCTAACTTAATAGCTCGGATGCGAAAAAATGCAGCGGGTCTTGCGACGATTAGTATTCTATCCACCATGGTCTTGGTCACCTTAACCGGGTCGCTCAATATCTTTATTGGAGGGCAGAATTACCTAGATACTGTTTACCCTTCTGATTACATGATTAGTGTGGGGCATATGCCTTCAGATGCTGAAACAGAACCGGTTATTGAAGATGTTCAAGCACAAATTAAGAAAGTGGCCGATGCGACACATCTATCAGATTATCAGGTGGCACAGACAACATACTGGTCGGCTGAAATTCGAAAGATTGATGGAAGGAGCTTAGAGGTGAATGACCAGTCCACTCCATCAACTGGTCAGGAGTTGAAGTCAGAAGGAACAGTCTACTTTTTTGATCAGGCGACTTATGAGCAACTGACCGGGCAAAAAGTTGAGCTTGGGGAAAATGAAATCTTAGCCTATGGATATCAGTATCCTGGAAGATTAGACGCACAATTAGAAATCAATGGGAAGACCTTCACGATTAAAGAAAAACTAAACTCCAATTTTATCCAAGGGAAACTCCCTCAATCCGACCTGTTTCAACACCAAATGGGCTTGTACCTGGTCCTCCCTGACTTGAACCAACTGGGACTAAAAGTTGATAAAAATTTGGAATTCTCTATTAGTGCTAAAAATAAAGATAACCAAGATTTTATTTCTGGCTTGATCAAAGAGCTGTATTCGACAGACAAAATCAGTCAATATGGTGCGACTTATTTTGGTGGATTTGATCGATACAGTATAGAGAAAGATTGGCGTGAAACAGCAGGGACTCTTCTATTTATCGGGATTTTTCTATCGGTGATCTTTCTATTAGCTACAGTTCTTGTCATTTACTACAAACAGATTTCAGAGGGCTATGAGGACCGGGAAAATTTTGTGATCTTGCAACAAGTAGGATTGGACCAAAAGCAAACGTCCACCACTATTCGCAAACAGATACTCACTGTCTTTTTCCTTCCATTATTCTTCTCCTTCCTCTACCTAGGAGTAGCCTACAAGATGATCGCAAAGATCGTTGCTATCTTAGGAGCAACCAATGCGGGCTTGGTCCTTCAAACAACTCTTTCCATCTGCGCTGTCTTCTTCATCTCCTATGTCCTTGTCTTTCTTCTGACTTCTAGAAGTTATCGGAAGATTGTCGTGAGATAGCGTTCGAGTCTATAAAAGATTAGAAATAAGATGAAACATACAACATTTTGTTAGCACAAAAAACACCGAGGATTATATCCTCGGTGTTTTCTATCACGATTATTTCACGTGTTTTGCAAGTTCTTCTTGCGCTTTTTTGTTTGATTCTTCTTTTTCTTTCAACCAATTCTTATAAGCTTTTTCATGTTCGGCAGTTGTAACTGTCTTATCTTGAAGTTTTTGGTATTTGAAGAAGGTTGATTCACCTTTAATACCAATAGCAGAATTTGGTGCAGAGAATGGTGTTACCTTCGTGATAGATGGAACTCCACCCTTAGAGTAAATTGGAAGAACAATTGCGTTTTCAGTCAACCAAGCTTGGGCATCAGCGTATTTTTCATAACGTGCATTGATATCCAATTTTTCAGCATTGGCAGCATCTAGCAATTCTTTGTATTGGTTCAAACCAATTTTCTCGATGAGCGCTTGGTCTTTCTTAGGATCAAGTCCCATACCAGTCAAGGTTGAACCATCTGTTGGGTTCAAGATATTCAAGTAAGTAGATGGGTCTTGGAAGTCAGGTCCCCAACCAGTGATATCCATATCAAAGTCTTTTTGCTCTGGTGATTGGGCAAAGTAAGTAGCGTTATCTGCATCGTCTGTAGACAATTTTTGTACATCGATCACGACATTGTCTTTACCAAGGGCCGCTTCGATTGAGCTCTTCATAGAGTCTGCTTGTTGGACAAGAGCATTAGAAGATTGGTCTACAACATAGTCGATATGGATTGGGAATTGAACACCTTGTGATTGCAATTCAGATTTTGCTTTTGCAAGTTCCGCTTTGGCTTTATCCGCATTATGCAAGCTATCTTGAGCATCAGCAAAGCTCACACCTTTCCACTCATCTCCTGTTGCGGCAAGTTTTTCTTCAACGAGCGTACCGAAGTCTTTCCCGTCTGCTTGCACAAATGTAGGTGGAACTAGAAGTGTACGAAGAGTTTTTGATGCTCCATCTTTCCCGTTAACTTGAGCGCTGTAGGAAGTTCTGTCTAAAGCGAAGTTCAAGGCTTGACGGAAGTTCTTGTTTTGAAGAGCTGTCTTAGTGCTGTTCTTTTGTTCGTCAGAAGTCTTCTTCGTATGACCGTAGTTTTGACGGTTGACGTTGAAGTAAGCGTAGTAGACAGTAGAATCTTGTTGAGAATAAACGATGTTATCCTTGAATTTCTTCTCAATTGTGCTGTAAGTTGAGCTTGTTGGGAAGAGACGAGCAGTAGTTAAGTTACCATCTGAGAAGTTACGAGCAAGATAGTCTTGGTCAGATCCATCGAAGTAAGTCAATTTAACCGTATCGATGTGAACATTTTTCTTGTCGTAGTAATCAGGGTTTTTATCCAATTCGATTTGTGATTTTGAAGTGAATGATTTCAAAATGTATGGACCATTGTAGAGGATACCATTTGGTTTCACGCTACCAAAGTCTTTCCCAGCTGATTCCAAGAATTTTTCATTGACTGGCATCATGGTAGCAGTCGTCAATTTAGAATTCCAGAAAGATTCTGGTTGGTTCAAAGTGTATTGAAGAGTGTGATCATCAACAGCTTTTACCCCAACAGTTGAGAAGTCTTTGGTTTTCCCGTTTACATAGTCATCCAAGCCTTTGACTGAGTTTTGAACCAAGTAAAGAGCATCTGATTTTTTATCTGCTACGTATTTTAGAGATGTCACGAAATCTTGTGCAGTGACGTCAGCGTATTCATTTCCTTCTGAATCATACCACTTCGCATCTTTACGAAGCTTGTAAGTATAAGTCAGACCGTCTTTTGAAACGGACCAGTCTTCAGCAAGAGCAGGCACTAGGTTACCGTATTGGTCGTTTTCAAACAAACCATCGACCAAGTTGGTAGTAATGTCGCTTGTAGTTGAACGATTTGAAGTCAAATAGTTCAAGGAATCAGGGTCTGTACCATACACGTAGTTGTAGGTTGTTCCCTTTGACGCATTAGAAGATGAGCCACATGCAGCAAGGAAAAGCGTTGAAGCAGCGGCAACACCTGCTAAAAGAGCAAGCTTCGATTTTTTCATATTCGTGTCTCCTTTTGAATAATTTTAATTATTATACTCCAATCAATCTATAAAATAAAGTGTTTTTTGAACTTTTTTTGTATATTTACACACCAGTATACAGTGAAAGCCTTGATTTTAAAGGATTTTTAAGGAATAAAATTTTTTTAAAAAAGTTACTATTTTGCTTTACATACTAGTTGAGAAAGAGTATACTGATAGTGAATAAACTAGTATGTAAAACAAACTAGTGAATATGTGAAGAAAGAGGTGAGAAGGATGAAAGAGTCCCAATTACTAAAGGGAGTCTTGGAGGGCTGTGTGCTGGAGATTATTTCCAAAAAGGCCATTTATGGCTACGAATTGATTCAAAGTCTCAAAGAGATGGGATTTGATAAGATTGTCGCTGGGACCATTTATCCCCTACTACAAAAATTAGAAAAACAAGGAATTATTCATGGGGAAATGAGGCCGTCTCCAGATGGTCCTGATCGTAAGTATTTTTCACTCAGTGATGCTGGAAAAGAGCGTTTAGGGGAATTTTGGGACCAGTGGCAGGAGCTAGTCACGAAAGTAGAACGTATCAAGAAGGAGGGAGAAGAATGGTAGAAAGTTATACTGAAAAAATGTCAGATGAATTAATTCATCTAAACAAAGAGGATCAAGCCTATGTGAAAAAAATGGTGGCCTATATTGGGGCTAAGTCCTATTTTTATGATGATGAAGCACTCGGTGAACAACTCTACAATATGGTTTGCGACCTGAAAGTTGCTGAAAAAGAAGGCATTCGGGCAGTGGATTATTTTGGAAAGGATCCACGGGCGATGGTGGATCAAGTTCTTTCAGATTTGCCTAAACGCTCTCTAGGATCTTATGTGGGACTCGTCTTCCTACTTGGAGTGATCTTAGTTGGCATGCGTTATTTAATGGATTTTACCTGGATGACACCACTGAAAATCGAACCCCTGACCTATGTTGTTATTTTATTCAATTTCTTGGTGTTTAGCCAGTTCATCACGTGGCTATGGTCCAAACAGAGCTATGGGGAAATGAAGAGGCCTTGGGCTATTTTTATCAGTGTGATCTGCCTGATGGTATTTCTGAACATCGTACGACTATTTTCGATTTATTTTGGCCACATTGGGAGTCTCTTCTTATCAGATGGTTGGGCGGTTGTTCTTGCTGTCCTAGTCCTACTTGGGTTTGCGGTTATGGCTTATAGAAGCAGGGAGCGTTTGATGACGAGTCTACTAGTCATGGGCCTGACTTTCCTAGTTACAGGATGCTGGATTCGTCTTGTGAATCAGGAAACTGCTCATTTAATAGGCTGGTTACTTCCTCTCATGGGACTAGTCCTGACCCTTATTGTATTTTGTCTCCAAAGAAAGAAGGAAGAAGCATGAAATCAGCAATGTATTTTGAAGAAACGCAGGCCTTGATGAAAACTTTTAGCCAAGAGGATCAAGTTTATTTCCAAGATCTCTGGGATTATTTCAATCTTGCAGGTTTCTTATATGAGGAGAAAGCCTTAAGAGAGCAGGTCTATAATTTAGCACTAGATTTTTCGCAAGCAAGCGGTGATGGATTGACAGCAAAGGACTATTTTGGTCTCGATCCAAAGGAAATGGCAGACCAAATCATCGAAAATATGCCTAAAGAATCGACGAGGTCTGTTTTGAAATATGGGGCGATCATCTCGGGTATTGTGATTTTTTATCGCCTCCTAAGTGATTTTGCTTCGCAAGCGGTCCTTGTGCTCAAGCCACTAGTCTATTTAACCGACGTCATTTTGGGACTCCTAGCTGTTTGGATGATTTTCTATCTCCTTCGTCGCCTCATTTTTGCAGAAGAGAAAGCGAAGAAAGCAATTTATGGAGTAGCCGTTCTCGTTCTGGGTATCTATTTTATCAGTGAAATAGTTGGGGTCCGTTTCTTGCCAGCTTTTGCCTGGTTGACGGTACCGAATCCATGGGATGCCTTCCTGATTACAGGGGCTTCTGCAGGACTTATCCTGTGGCAGTGGAAAGAAGAGTTTGCTCGTGCTTTCATCTTTCCTATTCTGTCCTTCTTAGTAGTGGGATTCTTGCATCGCTGGACCTTGGCACAAGGAATTCAGAATCCTAGTATGACTGTCCTCCTGCCAACAGGCGTCATTGTTTTTGGGCTAGTTATATACTATTGGTTTACCATTCGTTCTTTGAAAAAGAATAGGACGGAAAGTGGTAAATAGAAAGAAAAGGAGGGCTGGGACAAAAGTCCTAGCCTCTCAATTGTCCTCAATTGTCTTTGGATTGTCGAGCAAGACGCAGTGGTTGAGTGGGCTCTACTAC
>CAUVRI010000021.1:0-23371 GCA_963554405.1 uncultured Streptococcus sp.
GACAAATTGGCTCAACTCTTTGCTCTTAGCCCAGTCATTGATGCTTTCTTTGACAATACCATGGTGATGGCAGAAGATGAGGCTGTTAAAAACAACCGTTTGGCCCTTCTTGCAGGCCTTGTAGCGAAAGCTAATGCTGTCGCAGCCTTTAATCAATTGAACACAAAATAAGTACCTGATGACAGGTAGAAAGTAGGTTTTATTATGACACCTGAAAAAATTGCTCGGATCAATGAGCTGGCTAAAAAGAAAAAAACAGAAGGTTTGACTCCAGAAGAAACAGTGGAACAAGCAAAACTTCGTGAAGAATACATTGAAGGTTATCGTCGCTCCGTTCGTCACCACATTGAAGGTATCAAAATTGTGGATGAAGAAGGTAACGATGTAACACCTGAGAAACTACGCCAAGTGCAACGGGAAAAAGGTTTGCATGGCCGTAGTCTCGATGATCCTAATTCATAATCAAAAGAGTGCTGGAATAGACTCCAGCACTCTTTTGTATCTTTAAAATTCAGAATATTCTGGACCAGATTGACCAATTTTTAAAAACATGGTATAGTAGATTGTGTGAAAATTTGAAGTATACTTTTCTGAAAATGTACAGAAAAAGAATTGGAGTAATCATATGTCAAAAAAACATCATCCTAGTCAAGAAACCGAAAATGGGATGGTTCGTGGTCTGCAAAATCGGCATGTTCAGCTGATCGCTATTGCAGGAACCATCGGGACAGGACTCTTTCTTGGAGCCGGTCGTTCCCTTTCTTTGACAGGTCCCTCTATTATTTTAGTCTATATGCTGACTGGCGCCTTCATGTACTTGATGATGCGGGCGATCGGAGAAATGCTCTATATGGACCCTGATCAACACACCTTTATCAACTTTATCACCAAGTATCTAGGAAAAGGTTGGGGTTATTTTTCAGGATGGTCCTATTGGGTCTCCTTGGTATTTTTGGGAATGGCAGAGATCACCGCTGTTTCCAACTATGTCCAGCTTTGGTTTCCAAATTGGCCAGCCTGGCAGATTCAAATTATCTTTTTAGCGCTTTTAAGTTGTGTAAACTTGATCGCTGTGAAGGTTTTTGGAGAGGTTGAATTCTGGTTTGGAATGATCAAGATTGTCACTATTTTAGCCCTGATCGCAACAGGGATCTTTATGGTGACGACGAATTTTGAAACACCAGCTGGACACGCTAGCTTAACCAATATTACCAGTGGTTTTCAAATGTTTCCAAATGGTTGGGTCAAGTTCGTCATGGCCTTCCAAATGGTCTTCTTTGCTTATCAAGCGATCGAGTTTGTTGGAATTACTACTTCTGAAACAGCTAATCCCCGCCAAGTATTGCCAAAAGCCATTAAAGAAATTCCAATCCGAATTGTAATCTTTTATGTAGGGGCTTTGTTGGCGATTATGGCTATTTTCCCTTGGCAACAGCTTCCCGTCAATAAATCACCATTTGTAACGGTCTTTCAGATGGTTGGAATCAAGTGGGCAGCAGGATTGATTAATTTTGTTGTACTGACAGCTGCTGCATCTTCCTTGAATTCCACCCTCTATTCAACAGGGCGTCACTTGTACCAGATTGCAAAAGAAACACCAAACAGCAAAGTGATGAATCGTTTGAAACTGAATAGCTTATCTCGTATGGGGATTCCAAGTCGCGCGATTATTTTTTCTGCGATTGTGGTTGCTGTTTCTGCCTTTATCAATGTCTTGCCAGGTGTCTCAGATGCCTTTGCCTTGATTACGGCCTCTTCTTCTGGTGTCTACATTGCTATTTACATTTTGACCATGCTTGCCCATCTTAAGTACCGTAAATCGAAAGAATTTATGCCAGATGGTTTTGTCATGCCAGCCTATAAAGTGTTGAATCCATTGACCATTGTTTTCTTCCTCTTTGTATTCGTTTGTCTCTTCTTGCAAGAATCAACATACATTGGAGCGATTGGAGCAACCATCTGGATCATTCTTTTTGGGATTTACAGCAATTGGAAACATAGTAAATAAACCGCAAAACTCACCCTTAGGTGAGTTTTTATTTCAGAGCTAGTTTGCTTTTTTTAAGAAATTTCTTGGAGTGATTAAAAGAAAAACAGAGATGGAAGAAATTATTTTTCTTCCATCTCTGTTTTTTGTCCTTGAATGGCTTTTTTGAACCACCAAAGTGAACCGACTAGGATCAGGGCAGCAAGCCAAAAAATCCAAGCCTCAATAGTGGTTAGAAAAAAGTAGAGAGCGATAGCATCGACCAATAAAAGTGGGATGAGAATCTGTTTTCTTATTTTCATAAGAATATTGTATCATAAATTCTAGAGGAAACAAATGAAATCAAGCCTTTCTAAGTATTTTGTAGGATCTGAAAAGGTCCGATAGGGTTAGTTAGTGAATTTTCTTTCAGGAGTGCATCTTGGTCCCATTTGTGGTAAAATAGTAAAGATATGAGTAAAGAATTTCATCATGTAACGGTTTTGCTTCATGAAACGATCGATATGCTGGATGTTAAGCCAGATGGGATCTATGTAGACGCCACATTGGGTGGGGCAGGCCACAGCGAATATTTGTTAACAAAATTAAATGAATCGGGCCATCTTTATGCCTTTGACCAAGATCAGCATGCAATTGAGAATGCTAAGATTCGTTTAGCTCCATTCATCGAGAAAGGCATGGTGACCTTCATTAAGGATAACTTTCGTCATTTGAAGGAACGTCTAAACGAATTGGGTGTGACTGAAATTGATGGAATCTGTTATGACCTAGGTGTCTCTAGTCCTCAGTTAGATGAACGGGAACGCGGATTTTCTTACAAGAAAGATGCGCCACTGGACATGCGGATGAATCAAGAAGCTTCTTTGACCGCCTATGAGGTTGTAAATAGTTACGATTACCATGATCTAGTCCGTATTTTTTTCAAATATGGAGAGGACAAATTTTCCAAGCAAATTGCGCGGAAAATTGAGCAAGCACGAGCAATTAAACCGATTGAAACAACGACTGAATTAGCAGAGATTATTAAATCTGCTAAACCAGCTAAGGAGCTCAAGAAAAAGGGTCATCCTGCTAAACAGATCTTCCAAGCCATTCGTATCGAAGTCAATGATGAACTGGGAGCGGCGGATGAATCGATTCAGCAAGCCATGGATTTGTTGGCCCTCGATGGTCGTATTTCTGTGATTACCTTTCATTCGTTAGAGGATCGATTGACCAAACAATTGTTTAAAGAAGCTTCGACGGTTGAGGTTCCAAAGGGGCTTCCCTTTATTCCAGATGATTTGAAACCAAAGATGGAGTTGGTTAACCGGAAACCTATTTTGCCAAGTGATGAAGAGCTTGAGGATAATAATCGATCCCATTCAGCAAAATTACGGGTTGCTCGAAAAATACACAAGTAAGAGGAATTGATATGGCAGCAAGAGATGAGAGAACAAGAACACAGATACTGCAAGACCGCTTTCGCCGTTTCTCTAGAGTAGAAAAGGCTTTTTATGGGTCGATTGTCCTAACAGCTGTGATTTTAGCCATTAGTATTGTCTTTATGCAGACACGGATTTTACAAGTTCAAAGTGAACTGACTGATTTGAATACGGAACTAGAAGCCAAAAAGACGGAATTGGCAGATGTTCGTCAAGAGGTCAATGAATTAACACGTTATGACCGCTTATCACAGTTGGCTAGCTCCCAAGGAATGAAGCTGCAAAAAGAAAATCGAAAAACAGTGAGTGCAAGTAGTGATGAATAAATTCAAAAAATTTTTGATCGGGTATTCGATAAAGAAACGTCGCTTGCCGGATCAGAATCGAAAACAAGTTGGGAAAAATCTCAGTGTACTGGCGATTTTCCTCTTTTTTCTCTTTCTGATTAATTTTGCAATGATCATTGGGACTGACAAAAAATTTGGTGTGACCTTATCGGATCAAGCCAAGAAAGTCCATGAGCAGACGGTCATTGTTCCTGCAAAACGTGGAACGATCTATGATCGAAATGGAGCAGTAATTGCTGAAGATGCGACGACCTATAATGTTTATGCCATTATTGATAAAAAGTACAAATCAGCAACCGGGAAAATCCTCTATGTAGAAGAGAGCCAATTTAAAAAAGTAGCAGAAATCTTTAAGCAGTACTTAGGGATGGATGAGGATTACGTCATTCAACAGTTGTCGCAAAAGAAATTGAAACAGGTTTCTTTTGGGTCGAACGGAAACGGCATAACTTATAGCAATATGACGGCCATCCGTGAGGCCATGGAAGCGGCGAAGATTGAAGGGGTTGCTTTTACAACCAGTCCAAATCGAAGCTATAAAAATGGAGTTTTTGCTTCTCAATTTATAGGTCAGGCCTCTCTTCAAGAAGATAAAGAGGGGAATAAAACTCTGAAGGGGCAATCAGGGATGGAGAAATCCCTCGATCGTATTCTCGCTGGTCAAAATGGGGTTATCACCTATGACAAAGACCGAAACGGCAATATCGTTCCTGGTTCAGATAAGGTTTCTGTCAAAACAGAAGATGGAAAAGATGTCTATACGACCATTTCAGCAGAATTACAGACCTACCTTGAGACGCGAATGGATGTTTTCCAAGAAAAAGTAAAAGGAAAGTATGTTAGTGCGACTCTTGTGAGTGCAAAAACTGGAGAGATCCTAGCGACAACGCAACGTCCATCCTATAATGCGGATACCAAACAAGGGTTGGATCTGAAAAACTTGAAAACCTGGAATACCATCCTTTATCAAGATCAATATGAACCGGGTTCAACCATGAAGGTCATGTTATTAGCTTCGGCGATTGATCATGGAACCTTCCCAGCCTATAATGAAGTATACTACAGTAACGAACTACAAGTAAAAGATGCGACCATCCGTGACTGGGATGTCAATATGGGACTGTCTGAAGGTCGCTATATGAATATCGCACAAGGCTTTGCTTACTCAAGTAACGTGGGGATGACCCGCTTGGAGCAAAAGATGGGAAATGCTGTCTGGATGGACTACCTAACCCGCTTTAAATTCGGTCTTCCGACCCGTTTTGGAATGGGAAATGAAGCTTACGGGGGTCTTCCAGGGGATAACTATGTCAGTCAAGCCATGTCTTCTTTTGGTCAAGGGATTTCCGTCAGTCAAACTCAAATGTTACGGGCCTTTAGTGCCATCGCTAATGATGGACAAATGTTGGAGCCGAAGTTTATTAGTGCTATTTACGATAAAAAATCAGACACAGCCCGCAAATCAAAAAAAGAAGTTGTTGGAAAACCAGTTTCAGGATCAGCTGCACAACAGACACGGAACTATATGATCACCGTCGGAACAGATCCAGAGTATGGAACCTTGTACAGTGATGGACCCATCATTCAGGTACCCGGTCAAAACGTTGCGGTGAAATCAGGGACTGCCCAAATGGCGACAGATCAAGGATACTTGCAAGGAGAAAATGATTATATCTACTCGGTTGTAGCCATGACACCTGCAGAAGATCCTGAATTCATCATGTATGTGACGGTCCAACAACCAGAAGTGAAATTCTCATTCACCAGCTGGGAAGAGCTGGTCAATCCTATTTTGGAAGATGCAGTTGCTTTAAAAGACGAATTGCATCTAACATCAGAGGCACCAACTTTGGATGATGTGACCAAAGAAACGACCTACAAAATCCCTTCAGTAGAAACTCTCTCTAAGGAGTTGAATCTGAAACAAAATCTGAGCCCAGGTGCTTATTCAGAGGAATTGCGTCGCAATTTGGTGCAACCAATTGTCCTAGGAACCGGGAAAAATATCCGCAAGATGTCTGTGGATGTAGGCTCTAAAGTCAAAGCCAATCAGCAAGTATTGTTATTGACAGAAGACTTTGATGCGGTTCCAGATATGTACGGTTGGACAAAGAAAAATGCGGACATCTTTGGAGAATGGACTGGAATTGAGATTACCTATAAAGGTAGTGGAAAGAAAGTAACCAAACAAAGTGTCAAAATGAACACCTCACTTAATAAAACTAAAAAGATTACGTTAACATTAGGAGACTAAGATGTATATTGCTACGATCCTTGTATCGTTTCTATTAACAGTGGCTGCTATTCCAGCCTTTATTCGATTTTACCATCGTGCTCATATTTCTGGGCAACAAATGCATGAAGATGTGAAACAACACAAAGCGAAAGCTGGCACTCCGACAATGGGTGGAGTTGTATTTCTCATTACAGCCGTTCTAGTTAGTTTTGTCGTTACCGTATTGACTGGAAATTTCACGCGCTCTGTTCAACTGATTCTATTTATCTTGATTCTTTATGGAATTGTTGGATTTTTGGATGACTTTTTAAAAGTTTTTCGTAAGATTAATGAAGGTCTTAACCCAAAACAAAAATTGGCCCTTCAACTTGTTGGTGGAATCATCTTCTATATTTTTTCTGAACGCCACGGTGCAGGAAGCCTTTTGAATGTTTTCGGATATGAACTTTACTTGGGCCATTTCTACATTCTCTTTGCTTTATTTTGGTTGGTTGGTTTTTCAAATGCTGTCAATTTGACAGATGGGATTGATGGATTAGCCAGCATCTCCGTTGCCATTAGCCTGAGTGCCTATTCCTTTATTGCCTATATGCAAGGGAAATGGGACATTCTCTTTGTCACCTTGAGTATGATTGGGGCCTTGCTAGGATTTTTTGTCTTCAACCACAAGCCAGCTAAAATCTTTATGGGGGATGTCGGTAGTCTAGCTCTTGGAGGGATGCTTGCAGCCTTGTCAATGGCTCTGCATGTCGAGTGGACGTTGCTCTTGATTGGTCTGGTCTATGTCATTGAAACAGGTTCAGTGATGCTACAAGTGACCTATTTCAAATGGACCAAGAAACGTTACGGGGAAGGACGTCGGATTTTCCGAATGACTCCTTTCCACCATCATTTAGAACTGGGTGGCCTTTTTGGCAATGGGCAAAACTGGTCAGAATGGAAAGTGGATGCCTTTATGTGGAGCATTGCCTTGGTGACAAGTGTCGTGACTCTAGTCCTTCTCTACCTATAAAACGACGGTGGGCTTGCCCATCGTTTTTTTGCTGACTCAGAGAGACTTCGCTGGTTAGGAAAAATGACCCATAAGAGAGGCAAGAAGACAGCTTTTCTGATATAATAATAGAGATCATGAAAGGAACTGAGAAAATGAAATTTACAGAGTTTAATTTTAAGCCCTATATTCAAGAGGCGCTGAAAGAAATCAATTTTAGAGAAGCAACCGAAGTACAGGAAAAACTAATTCCGATTGTCCTAGCTGGAAATGATTTAGTGGGAGAATCAAAGACAGGTTCTGGGAAAACCCATACTTTTCTCTTACCGATTTTTCAAACCTTAAATGAAGACAGCCAACAAGTTGAAGCGGTGATTACGGCTCCTAGTCGGGAGTTGGCAACGCAAATTTACCATGCTGCTCGTCAAATCGCTAGTCATTCTGAAAAAGAAATTCGGATTGTAAATTATGTTGGAGGAACGGATAAAAACCGTCAGATTGAAAAATTGCAGGTCAAACAGCCGCATATCGTGATTGGAACTCCAGGTCGGATCTATGATCTAGTTGCATCCGGTGATCTGGCTATTCATAAGGCTCATACCTTTGTGGTAGATGAGGCAGATATGACACTGGATATGGGATTTTTGTCTACCGTAGATAAGATTGCTTCAAGACTACCTCAACAACTGCAGTTTTTAGTTTTTTCAGCCACCATTCCGCAAAAATTGCAGCCTTTCTTGAAAAAATATCTCTCAAACCCAGTCATGGAGCAAATTAAGACTAAGACGGTGATTTCAGATACCATCGATAATTGGCTGGTTTCGACCAAGGGTCGGGATAAAAATGAGCAAATTTACCAATTGACCAAGACCTTGCAACCTTATTTGGCTATGATTTTCGTTAATACCAAAACGAGAGCAGATGATCTCCATGCCTATTTAGTGGCTCAGGGATTGAAAGTGGCGAAGATTCACGGAGATATCCCACCACGTGAACGGAAACGGATCATGAACCAGGTGAAAAATCTTGATTTTGAGTATATTGTGGCCACCGATTTGGCGGCTCGTGGAATTGATATCGAAGGAGTGAGCCATGTCATCAACGATGCTATTCCACAAGATCTTTCCTTCTTTGTTCACCGTGTTGGCCGGACAGGACGCAATGGTCTACCAGGTGTCGCTATTACTCTTTATCAACCAAGTGATGATTCAGATATCCGTGAACTAGAAAAAATGGGAATTCGTTTCGTACCGAAAGTGTTGAAAAATGGGGTTATTGAAGATACTTATGATCGGGACAGACGGGCCAATCGTGAGAAAAAGCAAGAGAAACTCGACATCGAAATGATTGGTCTGGTGAAGAAGAAAAAGAAAAAAATCAAACCAGGCTACAAGAAAAAAATCAAATGGGCAGTTGATGAAAAGCGGAGAAAAGCTAAAAGAGCTGAAAACCGTGCGCGTGGTCGGGCGGAACGAAAGGCCAAACGCCAAACTTTCTAACCCCTTCTTTCACATGTTCAGAAGAAAACATAGATTTTCTTTATGAACTCCATAAAGAAAAACTATTAGGAACTTGTCTAAAATTATGATAGACTAAATTTGAGTAGTCTATCATTTTTCTATTTCTGTAGCAATTTTTGGAATTCCGATAGTGAATGTGATAGAATGTTTATGTTCGAGAAAGGAAGTAACAAAAATGTTTACAACTAATCTTTTAACTGCCAACTGGTATGCTGACTTTTTAAAACACGTTCCAGATAGCAAGCTGTTTAGTTTGAGAGCCGTATTGGATGCATTTCCGGCAGTCATAGGAAAATTGCCTGTGACGATTTTATTAGCCCTAGGAGGCGCATTTTTTGGGATTGTTTTTGCTATGATTTTTGCTCTGGTCAAAATTAATCGTGTACGAATTCTTTACCCGATTCAAGCTGTTTTTGTCAGTTTTTTACGTGGGACTCCTTTGTTGGTTCAGCTGATGTTGACCTATTATGGGATTCCTCTTATTTTAAAAGCGATCAATCAGTCTTATGGAACAGCTTTTAACATTAATGCTATTCCAGCTGAGCTGTTCGCAATTGTGGCTCTTGCCTTTAATGAGGCGGCTTATGCGAGTGAGACCATCCGGGCAGCTATTTTATCAGTGGACCCTGGTGAAATTGAGGCAGCACGTAGTCTTGGGATGACCAACCGTCAAGTTTATCGACGGATTATTATTCCCAATGCAGCAGTCGTTGCAACTCCAACCTTAATCAATTCTCTCATTGGCTTGACCAAGGGGACCTCGCTAGCCTTTAGTGCCAGTGTGGTTGAAATTTTTGCCCAAGCACGGATTGTTGGGGGGAGCGATTTGAAGTACTTTGAACGCTTTATCACGGTATCGATTGTTTACTGGATTGTGAACATTCTCATTGAAATACTAGGCCGTCACATTGAACGTCGACTGGATATTGAGACTCCCGTAGCAATTGATTTACCAGATCAGGAGGTCCGGATCTAATGATTTATATTTCAGAATTATCAAAGACATTTTCAGGTCAAAAGGTTTTAAATAATCTAAGTTTGGAAATTCAAAAAGGGGAAGTCGTGGCCTTAATCGGGTCTTCGGGAGCTGGTAAATCAACCTTCTTACGCAGTTTAAACTATTTGGAAGCTCCAGACAGTGGTAGAATTAAGATTGATGATTTCGAAGTTGATTTTGAGCACATTACCCAAGATCAAATCTTAACCTTAAGAAGAAAATTGGCCATGGTGTTCCAACAGTTTAATTTATTTGGTAGAAAAACAGCCCTTGAAAATGTGAAAGAAGGGCTCATTGTTGTGAAGGGCTTATCCGATCAAGAAGCAACGAAAATTGCTCGAGAAGAACTGGCAAAAGTCGGCTTATCGGATCGTGAAAATCACTATCCTCGTCACCTCTCAGGTGGACAAAAACAACGGGTGGCTTTGGCTCGTGCCTTGGCCATGAAACCAGAGGTTCTTTTGCTGGATGAACCGACTTCAGCCTTGGATCCAGAATTGGTTGGAGAAGTTGAAAAATCCATTGCCAATGCGGCAAAATCGGGACAAACCATGGTACTGGTCAGCCATGATATGTCTTTTGTAGCGCAAGTAGCAGATAAGGTCCTATTTTTGGATAAAGGACGGATTATTGAATCTGGAACACCAGAGGAAATCATGCAACATCCAAAAGAAGAACGGACAAAAGAATTCTTTGCTAGTTACAAACGGACCTATGTTTGATATAATAGAGAAGAGGTAAGACTCAGCTGGCGATGCTAGCTGGGTTTGTTTTCTGAAAATGTAAAAATATTTGGAGTCGTGATGTTAAATAAATTATTGTCCTTATATTTACAAAGTTTAGTGACGACAACGATTTTAGTTGGGATCGCTTCTTGTATTTGGATTGGCTACCGTGCCCTTAAGAAGAAAGATAAAACAGCCAAGCAACGACAAGCCCATTTGTATGATATCCTCTTAATTGATATCATGACGATTCCTATTTTAACCTTTGCGGTCATAGGGATTTTGTTTATCTTTCAAGCACGATAATTGCAAAAAGACCGTGTTAGAATTATAATGGTTACAACAAAACAGAAAGAGGTTGAGTATGTTTGATACAGTGATTATTGGAGCAGGTCCTGCAGGGATGACTGCTGCCCTTTATGCAGCACGAAGCAATTTAAAAGTCGCATTAATTGAGAGAGGAATTCCAGGCGGTCAAATGAACAATACGTCTGACATTGAAAACTATCCTGGCTATGCGAATATTAGTGGCCCAGACTTGGCTGAAAAAATGTTTGAGCCTTTAGAAAATCTTGGCGTGGAACATTTGTTTGGTCAGGTAGAGCGCATCGAAGACCTCGGAGCAACCAAAAAGATTGTCACAGATGACGGAGAATTTGAAGCTAAAACTATTGTGATTGCAACAGGTTCCAACCACCGTTTATTAAATGTCCCTGGTGAAGAGGAATTGAATAGTAGAGGGGTTTCCTACTGTGCTGTTTGTGATGGAGCTTTCTTTAGAGATGAGGATCTCTTGGTCGTTGGTGGTGGCGATTCAGCAGTAGAAGAAGCTGTCTTTTTGACTCAGTTTGCAAAAACAGTGACCATTGCTCATCGTCGTGATCAATTGCGTGCCCAAAAAGTTCTTCAAGATCGTGCCTTTGCCAATGATAAAATTCACTTTGCTTGGAATACGGTTGTTGAAGAAATTAAGGGTGAACAAAAAGTAACCTCTGTCCTTTTAAAAGATGTGAAGACAGGAGAGGTTAGAGAGCAGTCTTTCGGAGGTGTCTTTATCTATGTCGGTTTAGATCCTGTCAGTGAATTTGCGACAGAACTTGGTATTTTAGATGAAAATGGCTGGGTGGTCACGGATGATCATATGAGAACCACAGTCCCAGGTATTTTTGCAGTTGGCGATGTTCGTCAAAAAGATTTGCGTCAAGTGACGACAGCCGTCGGAGACGGTGCGATTGCTGGCCAAGAAGTTTATAAATATATCACAGAAAACTTTTAATCCAAAAAATCTGAGCTTCCTGTCTCAGATTTTTTTTGTGCTTTCCTTTCAGTATTCAATGGGGCTGAAATGTGCTATAATGGTACTAATTTTATGGTAGGAATTCATAGAACAAATCTAAAAAAAGAGGTATTCATATGTATCCAGATGACAGTTTAACGTTGCATACTGATTTATACCAAATCAACATGATGCAGGTCTATTTTGATCAAGGTATCCACAATAAACATGCTGTATTTGAAGTGTATTTTCGTCAACAGCCTTTTAAAAACGGCTATGCTGTATTTGCTGGCTTAGAGCGAATTGTGAAATATTTGGAAAACTTGAGTTTTTCTGAGAGCGATATTGCCTATTTAGAGTCACTTGGTTATCATGGAGCCTTCTTGGAATATCTCCGTGATCTTAAATTGGAACTGACAGTACGCTCGGCTCAAGAAGGTGACTTAGTTTTTGCCAATGAACCAATTGTCCAGGTCGAAGGTCCTCTGGCTCAGTGTCAATTGGTGGAAACAGCCCTCTTAAATATAGTCAACTTTCAAACCTTGATAGCCACAAAGGCTGCACGCATTCGTTCGGTCATTGAAGATGAGCCTTTGATGGAATTTGGGACACGTCGCGCGCAAGAAATGGATGCTGCGATTTGGGGAACTCGTGCGGCAGTCATCGGAGGTGCTAATGGGACTAGTAATGTTCGGGCAGGAAAACTCTTTGGAATCCCTGTTTTAGGAACCCATGCCCATTCTCTTGTACAGGTATATGGAAATGACTACCAAGCCTTTAAGGCCTATGCGGAAACCCATAAAGATTGTGTCTTCCTCGTCGATACCTATGATACCCTTCGTATTGGGGTACCAGCAGCTATTCAGGTAGCGCGTGAAATGGGAGAGAAGATCAATTTCTTAGGCGTTCGGATTGATTCAGGAGATATTGCCTATATTTCTAAAAAAGTTCGCCAGCAATTAGATGAGGCTGGGTTTACAAATGCTAAAATCTACGCTTCTAACGACTTGGATGAAAATACCATCCTCAACTTAAAAATGCAAAAAGCAAAAATTGATGTATGGGGTGTGGGAACCAAACTAATTACGGCTTACGATCAACCAGCACTTGGGGCGGTATACAAAATTGTTTCTGTTGAAAACGAAGCAGGAGAGATGATCAATACCATCAAGCTTTCTAATAATGCAGAGAAAGTTTCTACTCCAGGTAAAAAGCAAGTCTGGCGGATTACGAGTCGTGAAAAAGGTAAGTCAGAAGGGGACTACATTACTTATGATGGAGTAGATGTTTCTCAACTGACAGAACTTAAAATGTTCCATCCGACTTATACCTACATCAATAAAACGGTCCGAAACTTTGAGGCTATTCCTCTTTTAGTGGATATTTTTAAAGAGGGGCAATTGGTTTATCAACTACCACCATTATCAGAAATTCAAGAATATGCTCGTAAAAATTACGATCAATTGTGGGATGAATACAAGCGTGTCCTTAATCCACAGCATTACCCAGTTGACTTGGCAAAAGATATTTGGCAGGATAAGATGGATCTAATCGAGGAAATGCGTAACAAGGCCAATGGAGAAGGAGAAGCAAAATGAGTTTGCAAGAAGAGATTATCCAACAATTGGGTGTCAAGCCTAGCATTGATCCTCAGGAAGAGATTCGCCGCTCGGTTGATTTCTTAAAAAGATATCTAAAAAAACATCCCTTCTTGAAAACATTTGTATTAGGGATCTCAGGAGGACAAGATTCGACTCTTGCTGGGCGATTAGCTCAATTAGCCATGGAAGAAATGCGCTCAGAGACAGGAGATGCCTCCTATCAATTTATTGCTGTTCGCCTTCCTTATGGGGTACAGACAGATGAAGAAGATGCTCAAAAAGCTTTGACCTTTATCCAGCCAGATGTCAGCCTAGTCGTTAACATCAAGGAATCAGTTGATGCCATGGAACGCGCTGTCGAAGCAACAGGAACGGATATCTCCGACTTCAACAAGGGCAATATCAAGGCTCGCAGTCGCATGATTGCTCAGTATGCTTTAGCAGGTGCGCGGAGTGGAGCCGTTATTGGGACGGACCATGCAGCGGAAAATATTACAGGTTTCTTCACAAAATTTGGAGATGGTGGTGCAGATATTTTACCCCTTTTCCGTTTGAACAAGCGCCAAGGAAAACAATTGCTTAAAGCCTTGGGAGCTGATCCTGCTCTCTATGAGAAAATCCCAACTGCAGATTTGGAAGAAGAAAAACCAGGAATAGCAGACGAAGTAGCGCTGGGTGTCACCTATAATGAAATCGATGATTACCTAGAAGGCAAACAAGTGAGCCCAGAAGCTCAAGCCACTATTGAAAAATGGTGGTACAAAGGCCAACACAAACGCCACCTGCCAATCACAGTATTTGATCATTTCTGGGAGTAAAAAGGTCCACTGGACCTTTTTAGCCCGAGTCTTAAAATAGGAAAACGAGACAGAAATCGGTAACTCGCAGAGTTCGATTTCGTAGTCTCACCATACAATATTGTGAAAAGCATCAAAAAGAAGGGCGATTTCATCCGTCCTTTTCTTCTAGATTAAAGTAACCAACTTGCAACGTTCAAGTTGCATGAAAAAATGAAGGGAGACAATCTATGAATCATCTTGGAAGTCTTGTCATAGAGACAGAGCATTTATACTTGAGGCCTTTCGTTTTGGAAGATGCACCAGCGATGTTTGAAAATTGGGCTTCGGATCCTGAAACCCTGAAATATGTCACTTGGGATGCCCATGCATCTACTGAGAGAACCAGAGAATCGATCAAAAGATGGATCGAACAGTATCGTAAACCAGATACTTATAAATGGGCGCTTTGTTTGAAAACATCACTGGATCAGGTAATTGGAGATATTAGTGTGGTTTCTCAAGACCAGGAAAGTCAATCATGCGAGCTAGGTTATATCCTTGGCAAGAAATTCTGGGGGCGGGGATTCATGACAGAAGCCGTCATAGCTGTTTTGGATTTCTTATTGAACAAAGTCGGATTTAAAGAAATCAAAGCCACTTATGTCAGTTTAAATCCTGCTTCAGGGAAAGTCATGGAAAAGGCAGGAATGCAGTATGTAGAAACCATCCCTCATGCCATTCAACGCAAAGGATATTGCGGGGATAAAATCATCTATTCTAAACAGAATCCCTCTCTATAGGGTGATTTTTACTTGAAGATTCTGCTCAAAGGATTATAATAGTAAATAATGAAAAAAGGAGATTGCTATGTCAGAATTAACGAAAGAATTTACAGACCAGCTCTATGCTAATTATGAAGCAAATGTGAAATATGCGGCTCTTGAAAATGCTGTTACCCACAATGGGATCCATGCATCGCTTGAAACGCGCAAGAGTGCAGTAGAAAATACACCAGTTTTTTCACTTGATTTGACCAAGGATAAGGTGACAAACCAAAAAGCATCTGGACGTTGTTGGATGTTTGCGGCTTTAAATACCTTCCGTCACAAGATGATTTCAAGCTTCCAATTGGAGGATTTTGAATTGTCTCAAGCACATACTTTCTTTTGGGATAAGTATGAAAAATCAAACTGGTTTTTGGAGCAAGTGATTGCTACAGCAGATCAAGAATTGACCAGCCGTAAGGTGGCTTTTCTCCTACAAACCCCACAACAAGATGGTGGTCAATGGGATATGGTGGTATCCCTCTTTGAGAAATACGGAGTGGTTCCAAAATCAGTTTATCCGGAATCGATTTCTTCAAGTAATAGCCGGGAATTGAACACCTACCTCAATAAACTCTTGCGTCAAGATGCGCAAATCTTGCGTGACTTGATTCACTCAGGCGCAGATAGTGAGGCAGTTGCGAGCAAGAAACAAGCCTTGTTGCAAGAAATCTTTAACTTCTTGGCTATGTCTTTAGGATTGCCTCCGCGTGAATTTGACTTTTCATACCGTGATAAGGACAACCAATTCCATACCGAAAGTGGCTTAACTCCACAAAGCTTCTACAAAAAATATGTAGACCTTCAATTAGACGATTACGTCTCCATTATCAATGCCCCAACTACAGATAAGCCATATGGAAAATCTTACACCGTAGATATGCTGGGCAATGTGGTTGGTAGCCGTCCAGTCCGCTACCTAAATGTTCCAATGGATCGATTGAAAGAATTAGCTATTGCTCAAATGAAAGCAGGAGAAACTGTCTGGTTTGGTTCAGATGTAGGCCAAGTCAGCAACCGTAAAGCCGGAATCCTGGCAACAGATGTCTACGATTTTGAAGCAGGCATGGACATTCATTTGACACAAGACAAGGCGGGTCGCTTGGACTATGCAGAAAGTCTCATGACACACGCTATGGTCTTGACAGGGGTTGATTTAGACGAAGCAGGTCAGCCTCGTAAATGGAAGGTTGAAAATTCATGGGGAGACAAGGTCGGTACAGATGGTTACTTTGTGGCTTCTGATGCTTGGATGGATGAATATACCTATCAAATCGTGGTTCGTAAAGAATTCCTAACAGCAGACGAATTAGCAGCCTATGAAGCAGAACCAATTGTCCTAGCACCGTGGGATCCAATGGGAGCTTTAGCAAAATAATGATATAGAAAAGAGCCGAAAGGCTCTTTTCAGATTGAAGACAAAATATCTTAAAAACTTTCCTTAGGTGAGTACGGACGTCAGCGAACTTCTTTAAAGTTCCATGACTAATTATTGAGTCTAAGGTCTCAATAATTCCGAGTGCCTGAAACAATAACGTTTCAAGCACTTTTCTCACAGCGGAAAGTTTCAGTATTTTCTTAAATCGATTTAAATATTGGAACTCAATTTTGTTTTTTGCAGAATCACTTAACTTATTTTGCTTTAAAATAGTTTGTCTACATTCTAATAAGAGCCGAAAGGCTCTTTTTTTTATATACTCAAAAATAAAAAAGCTGGGAAGTCTAACTAAATAAATCAGATTTTATTCGTTCTGGTTTTTTAACCATTGTTTTAAAAAAAGCCGGGCAAAAGCCCGACTTCTCCATTCTATTATTCGTTATGATTGTTAGAGTCTTGCGAAGAAGGCTCAGATGGTTTAGATTGATTTTCTTCGTTCGAAGAGCTAGACGATGGTTCTTCATACGAATACTGATCAGTGGAATAACTTGGCTCATAGTAGTAGTTATTGTAGTTGTTCTTACCATTGTTTAAGTAGAGATAAGAACCACTTCGATACAGTCCACTTGGTTGCGTCCAATCCGTATGACCAGAGTTATTATTATTAGCAAGATAGAGCATCATTTGACGGTAGACATCCGTTGCGACCTGTATTCCATTATCCAATACTGGTGTAAAGCGATTGGAATAACCTGTCCATACTGCCATGGCATATTCAGGAGTGTAGCCTACAAACAATTCATCCGGTGTTACAATATTTGAATAAGCATTTTTTGTCAATTTACCGATTTCGTTATCAGCATAGTTTGATGTACCTGTCTTACCAGCTTGGTAGATTCCCGAAATGGCAGCATTTGTACCGGTACCAGACAAGAGAACTGTCTTCATCATATCTGTCATCATGTAGGCAGTTGTTGCTTTCATTGCACGAGTTCCTTCGGACTCAAATTCCTTGGTTGTGCCATCACTAAAGACAACCCGACTAACATAGGATGGTTTGTAATAGGTACCGCCATTGGCAAAAGCAGCATAGGCAGCTGCCATTTTCTCACTGCTGGCTCCGTATTTGTTGCTAGAATCGCTAGTGTTACTCGAGATAGCGTTGGCGTAAACCATTTCTGGGTAATCGATCCCTAATCCATTGAGGAATTTCTTAGCTTGTTTAAGACCAACTTTTTCCAGGGCCTTCACCGCAGGCACGTTACGAGATTGTTGAATTGCGTAGGTAATGGACATGCTACCATAGTATGAACGGTCCCAGTTGTAGACAGGCGTTGATGAATGAGGGAAGTTGTATGGCGCATCTGTTGTAGTAGCTGCTGTAGAGGTATATTCCTCATGTTCAAGAGCTGGTGCGTAATCTGTGATTGGTTTCATTGTTGAACCCCAGTCACGGTTCGTTTCAACCGCTTGGTTTGTACCAAAGGAAACATTGCTGGATTGGTGACGAGAACCCAGCTGAGCAATGACTTTACCAGTATTGACATCAATAACGGTAGAAGCTACTTGCATTTCATCATCCGGGTAATTGACATATTCATCTGTATTGTAGATATCCCATAGTTTCTTTTGAGCTTCTGTATCCACGTTTGTATAGACATCCATTCCGGTTGTCAACAAATTGTAGCCCGTTTCTTCTTCGACTTGCTCGATCACTTCTTTTAGGTAATTATCCATATAGGCTGGGTAACTGCTTGAAGAACTGAGACTTTGCAGACCATCTGTAACAGGTGTATTGACCGCTGCTTCGTATTGTTTGTTAGAAATGGTCTTCATATCGAGCATTTCTTTTAATACTAAGTTTCGGCGCTGTTGCGCTGCTTCAGGATGGGAGTATGGATCGTATTGGTTTGGTGCTTGGGGCATCCCCGCAAGGAGTGCCAATTGAGGGAGCGAAAGATCTTTTAGATCTTTTCCGTAATAACTTTTCGCAGCTGTCTGCATTCCGTAGTTCCCATTCGCCATAAATACTTTATTGACGTAATAGGTCAAGATTTCTTGTTTGGTTGCTTTCTTTTCTAGTTGGGTTGCTAACCAAGCTTCTTGGATCTTACGAGAGAGGGTACGGTCAGAGGCTGAAGTGGAGAAATAGGTTAACTTGATCAATTGTTGCGTCAAGGTTGACCCACCTTGACTTCCTCCTCGTAAGTTGTGAAGGAAGGAACCGCCGATCCGAATGATGTCGACCCCACGGTGATTGAAGAAACGGTGGTCTTCAATCGCAACGATAGCATTGACCAAATCAGTAGGGATTTCATTGGCAGAGACGTTGATCCGTTTCTCAGCCCCCAAATCCGCAATCAAGTTATTTTGGTTGTCATAGATCTTACTAGATGTTGTTGCAACCAAATCTTTTTCAGACAAGGTTGGTGCTTTCATAGCATAGTAACCAAATATCAGTCCACCGAGGACAAATAAAAGTAAGAAAAATGAAATGGCTGCGATGGCAACATATTTCAACCATTGAATGACTGTTTGTTTATTCATTTAAATACCGCCTAGAAGTTTCTGTTCGATAATATCAAGATAAGGAACGCTTGGAAGACGATTCTTATCTACTAGAAAGCCGTACTCCTGAATATAGGAGAGGGGCATGGATTTACTACCATGATCGATGTTGTAATAGTGAATTAATGCAGGAGCAGGAAGTAAGTAGGTTTCACTCAACTTTGCAAAATGCAAGAGAACGAAACAGATACCGCCTTGCTGGACAACTGCCTCCATATGATCGATTTGATGTTGATGAAAATTTTTCATCGGCATGGATTGCTTTTGCTGTGTTTCCTTCGCTTCAAAATCGATATAGCGTCCCTTGTATACTCCAGAATAGTCCGTCGTTGAGGCTTGCCTGAAATAGGCTTCAACAATCTTTGCCCGACTGCGACGTGGATAATCCACTTTCACGATTTGAATCGGTGTTGGTTTTTTATGGATGACTGCTAGACCTCGAGAAAGATAGTATTGATTGCTTTCATTGATCATTTTTTCAAATGTCATCCCACGATTCGCAAAGTCGACTGGATGTTTCCTTTGTGTAGAGACCAAGGTTTTTTTGGCTACTTTATGTGGATAGTTGACCATAGTTCTCCTTATTGGTACAATTACATCACTCTATTATATCATAAATTAGAATAATGAGGAAAAAATGAATACCATACTTGTTGCAGGTTATAAGAGTTTTGATGTGGGAGTCTTTTCCAATAAAGACTCTCGACTGACCATTATCAAAAAAGCCATTGAAAGAGATCTTCGTCGTTTATTTGAAGAAGGAGTGAAATGGCTAGTCTTTTCTGGTAATTTGGGATTTGAGGCTTGGGTACTAGAGGTCGCCTTTGCATTAAAAAAAGATTACGATTTTCAAATGGCGACGATCTTCCTATTTGAGAATGTTGGCGAAAATTGGAATGAAAGCAATCAGGAATTATTAGCACGCTTCAAACAAGTGGATTTCGTGAAATATGCCTATCCCCACTATAGCAATCCGGGTCAATTAAAAGAATACAATCAGTTTTTGATAGATAATGCGGATGGGGCTTACCTTTTTTACGATCCAGAAAATGAAACCAATTTAAAGTATCTTTACAAAATGATGCGAGAAAAAGAACTATTTTATGTCAAACAATTAAGTTTTGATGACTTAAATGAACTTGCTGAAAATTTTTACGAAAACTAAGTGTTATACCTTGATTTTTCTTACCAATTTTTTATATAATTGAGATGATGAACTAGATTGGAGAGAGTAATGGCAAGTATTATTTTTACTGCGAAAGATATTTTTGATCAAGATTTCAAACGAGAAGTTCGTGGTTATAGTAAAGATGAAGTAAATGAATTTTTGGATGATGTTATAAAAGACTATGAAACCTATGCTGCTTTGGTGAAGGAATTGCGTGAAGAAAACGCCCGCCTTCGTGAAGAACTTGCCCAAAAAGCACAGGAAACACCACAAACACCACAAACATCTCCGATTGTTAGTACAGCTACGCAAGAATTCCCGCAAGTGACAACAGCGACGAACTTTGATATTCTTAAACGTCTCAATCGTTTGGAAAAAGAAGTTTTTGGGAAACAGATCGTAGATCGCGATTATTAATCCCATAAATCGTGCAATTTTTGGATAATCGCGTGAGAGAATGCTCTCATGAGGAAAGTCCATGCTAGCACAGGCTGTGATGCCTGTAGTGTTTGTGCTAGGTGAATCCATAAGCCTAGGGACTTGGTATTCAAGTTACGGCGAGTGAAGGAGCTAAGTCTAAGGATAAGCTCTAGTAGCTCTGAAAGTGCCACAGTGACGTAGTTTTTAGGGAAACCTAAAAAGTGGAACGCGGTAAACCCCTCAAGCTAGCAACCCAAACTTTGGTCGGGGCATGGAATGCGTGGAAACGAACATAGCATTCTGACTGGAAACAGTAGACAGATGATTATCGAAGGAAATGGTACCTAGTCATTTCTGGAACAAAACATGGCTTATAGAAAATTGCATATAGGTTGATGAGGTGGAGAGAGATCTCAACCTCCTTTTTTAAAGTGATAGGAATAAGATGAAAAAACAATTTGAATTGATTGCAACGGCAGCTGCTGGTCTAGAGGCAGTTGTTGGTCGAGAACTACGCGATCTTGGCTACGATTGCCAGGTTGAAAATGGACGGGTTCGATTTCAAGGAGACCGTCGAGCAATCATCGAGACAAATCTCTGGTTGCGCGCGGCTGATCGAGTGAAAATTGTGGTTGGGACTTTTCCAGCCAAAACATTTGAAGAACTCTTTCAGGGTGTCTTTGCTTTGGATTGGGAAAATTATTTGCCTTTAGGAGCACGTTTTCCTATTTCTAAGGCTAAATGTGTCAAATCAAAACTGCATAATGAACCTAGCGTTCAGGCCATTTCGAAAAAAGCAGTTGTTAAAAAGTTACAAAAACACTATGCCCGACCAGAAGGGGTTCCCTTGATGGAAAATGGGGCAGAGTTCAAGATTGAAGTATCGATCCTTAAAGACCAAGCCACCGTCTTGATTGACACGACTGGTAGTAGCCTCTTCAAACGTGGCTATCGGACCGAAAAAGGGGGAGCCCCTATTAAGGAAAATATGGCGGCAGCAATCCTTCTGCTGTCAAACTGGTATCCAGATAAGCCCTTGATTGACCCCACATGTGGTTCTGGTACGTTTTGTATTGAGGCGGCGATGATTGCTAGAAAGATAGCACCTGGATTGCGTCGGACCTTTTCTTTTGAAGAATGGAACTGGATGGATGATCGCTTGATTCATGAAGTTCGTCAAGAAGCGAGCAGGAAAATCAATCGTGAGATCGAATTGGATATTATGGGAACCGATATCGATGCACGGATGGTTGAGATTGCTAAAGAAAATGCTCAGAAAGCGGGCGTTAGCAGTGACATTACTTTCAAACAAATGCGAGTCCAAGATCTTCACTCAGATAAGATCAACGGGGTGATTATCTCCAACCCTCCATATGGAGAACGCTTATCCGATGATGAGGGTGTGACGAAATTGTATACTGAAATGGGGCACGTATTTGCACCTCTCAAAACCTGGAGTAAATTCATCCTAACCAGTGATGAAGGTTTTGAATCTAAATTCGGTAGTAAAGCAGATAAAAAACGAAAACTTTATAACGGAACCCTAAAAGTTGATCTCTACCAATATTTTGGGGAACGAGTAAAACGGCAGATAAAGGCATAGAAAGGATTTTTATGACAGAGAAGGATAAAAAGCCATTAGAGCAAGAAACAGAATCAATTTTAGACTTTGAAGATGCTAAAGAGATGACGATTGGGCAGGCCAATCGAAAGGCAGAAGAAATCGAAGCAGGTGTAACTGAAGGTGATAATGTCTTAGACAAATACATCAAACAACACCGGGCAGAAATTGAAGCTGAAAAATACGATACAAAAATTTTGGCCAAAGAAGAATTGGCTAAAGCTGAAGAGTTGGCAGCTTCAGAAACAGTTGCTGAAGTAGCTGAAGCAGTGGAGGCACCGGAAGTAACGGAAACAGTCTTGGAACAAAGGCCTGAAATGGATGCTATCTCAACTGAATTACCTGCTAAGATTAAATTTGGACCCACACCAACTGAACCAATTGTAGAAGCTGAGGAACTTCCTGAGGAAACACCAAGCAATGCGGGCAAACGAATCAAAGCGGTTCTATACTCTGCCTTAGGTCTTGCGATTGTCGGTTCGGCCATTTTTGTGACCTATAACTGGATGCACAGTCGTGGAAAATCTGGTGGTACAACTGTTGTATCGTCTTCATCTAGCAAGTCATCTTCTACTTCTAAATCAAGTAGCAGTGAAACACAGGCTCAAAAATTGGAAGAGTTTACCAAAGCCTACGATGCCTTTTTTGTAGATGAATCAAAAAGTGCTCTTAAAAATGATAAATTCGGAGACTTGGAAAATCTGAAGAAACTGCTGGACAAATTAGAAGGAAGCAGTGATTATAATGCGGCTAAAACAAAATATGAAGACCTTGTGAAGCAAGTTTCTGCCATTCAAAAAGTGAATTCTCAATTTAGTTCTCCAGTCATCAAAGATGGAGTTCTTGATGCAACTGCCAAAGCGAAAAGTGATGCGACCTTTGCAGAAACAAAGACAGGCAATGAAAAATTAGATAGCTTATTGAATGAGGCGGTTGCGCAAGGACGTTCACAACAAGTTGCGACACCGGCACCAGTGACAGGGACAGGTGGTACAGATACTTCTAATGCAACTCCAGCCCCAGCTCAAGCAGCAACGCCTACGGCCCCAGCTGTCAATGCTGCTACAGGTAGTGCAGGAACGGCAAACCCAGGCTATTCAGGGTACGGTCTTCCAAGCGATGGTGTCCCACTTCAGCGGAACTTGAGTCGTGTGCCATATAACCAAGCAGCTATCAATGATGTCAATAACCCAGCTTGGGTATTTGGTGATGGGATCCTTGAAAAAGTATTGAATATTGCTCGTAAACGTGGACATATCACTGGCAATCAATACATTTTAGAGCGTGTCAATATCATTAACGGTAATGGCTATTACAACCTCTTCAAACCAGATGGAACCTATCTCTTTAGTATCAATGCCAAAACGGGTTATTTCGTAGGAAACGGAAAAGGTCATTCAGATGCTCTGGATTATTAATGCTTGATCAGACATCCCCTTTTTGGGAAAAATGACAATAAAAAAGAGAGTGGGACAGAAATCGGTAATTCGTTAGAATTCGATTTCGTCG
>CAUVRI010000022.1:0-22953 GCA_963554405.1 uncultured Streptococcus sp.
CGACGAAATCGAATTCTAACGAATTACCGATTTCTGTCCCACTCTCTTTTTTATTTTTGTTTCAATTCTGTTCGCAGGGCTTCTTGCTGCTCTTTTGTCAGATGAACGCCCTTACTTGCAACAATCTGGCTAGAGACTTTGTTGGCAAATCTTAAGGCTTGCGTCATATCTAAGCCTTCTAAACGAGCGGATATGAAGGCTCCCACATGGCTATCTCCAGCGCCTACTGTATCGACGACTTCTGTTGGAAAACCGTCTGCCTCATACCAGTTGCCATCATAGGCAACCGCTCCTTTTTCACCCAAGGTGACAATGACTAATTGTCCCGTTCTCTGATACAAGTATTCGATGGCTGGCTGGATCTCTCTGCATCCTGAGAAAGCCAGTGCCTCAGCCTCATTAACATGGAGAATCGGATGCAGATCATAAATTGCTTCCAGTCGATCCTTTGGAATCAAGAGTCCACGTGGCCCAGGTGCGAAAATCACCTGGCCCTCTAGTTGCGAAACAGACTGGACTAATGCAAGACCAGTTGGCTCCTCGACTTCAAGGCCACACAAGTAGATGTATTCAAACAAATCTGTCTCGATCTCTTTTAGCCACTCTGCTTGGAAGCTATACTCCACTCCGTGGTCCGATAAGAAGGTCCTCTCACCATCAGACTCTACAAAGCAGTAACAGCAACCATTGGCCCCTTCTAATGAGATGTTAGAGGAAATCCCTAATTGTTTCAACTCTCTCCGAATAAAATCACCATATATTCCAGAACCGACTGGCGAGACAAACTGGTAGGGTTGCGACAAAAAATGAAGGATATTAACGACATTAAAGGCACAACCTCCCACAGACCATTGCTGGTGATCAATATGGGCATCTCCTTCACGACTTGGCAAACGATCCAAGTAAATCATCACATCACAAACTGTAGAACCAATAATTAACGCAGCTGTCATCTTTTTCTCCTTACTTTGCCTTCTATTATACCAGAGGAAAGATAAAAAACAACCAACCCCATGTGGAGTGGTTGCTTCTCTTTTTAGTCACGATAAACAGGTTGAGGGCCAAAGGTTTGGGAAACCGGCATGATTTCAATCCGATTGACATTGACATGCTTGGGCTGTTGGATCAACCAAGCTACGGTGTTAGCAATGTCTTCAGGCTGAATGGCATGGGCATCACGATAGAGGGCTTCTACCCGTTTTTCGTCTCCTTTAAAGCGAACAGAAGAGAACTCTGTCCCTTCACAAAGACCGGGTTCAATATTGCTGACACGAATCTTCTTGCCAGCTAGATCCGCCCGAAGATTGAGGGAGAATTGCTTGACAAAAGCCTTGGATGCCCCGTAAACATTGGCCCCTGGATAAGGCACAGTTCCTGCTGTAGAGCCCAAATTAATAATATAGCCATCATTTCGTTCCACCATCTGAGGCAAGATTTTCCTTGTCAGATAGGTCAAGCCGACAATATTGGTCTGTATCATGGTCAGCCAGTCTGCGACCTCTGCTTCATAAGCTGGGGCGAGGCCTAGAGCCAAGCCAGCATTATTAACCAAAACATCCACTCTCTCCCAAGCTTTTGGTAAACAGGCAAGTGCATGATCTACCTGAGAAAGATCCGTCACATCCATTTGCAGGGGATAAAAGGTTTCTCCCAACTCTTCTTGGAGGGCCTGTAATTTTTCAATGCGTCTAGCTGATCCGATCACACGGTATCCATCTGCTACTAAGCGACGGCAAATCGCTTGACCAAAGCCAGCTGAAGCTCCTGTTACTAAGATCGTTTCTGACATGTCATTACCTCCATGGATTGTAAAAACGTCCCTGATTGAGAAAGATCAGGACAATACTCAAGACCAGAACAGCCAAGGCTGATAGAATCATCCCATAATCTTTCATTTCCATGGCTTGATGAGAATACCAGGTCCGCTTTTTATTTTTACCAAAGCGACGTAATTCCATGGCCGTAGAAATGCTGTCAATTCGTTCAAGTGAGCTAAAGATTAAGGGAGAGATGATTTGTAAATTGCCTTTGATCCGCTGGATCAGCTTGGCCTTTTTGGACAATTCCACCCCTCTAGCTTCCTGAGACAATTTAATCGTTTGATATTCTTCTTGTACGTCAGGAATGTAACGCAGAGTCAAGCTGACAGAATAGGCAATCTTGTATGATACGCCAATTTGGTTGAGGCTTGAAGCAAACTGACTAGGATGGGTCGTCATCAAAAAAATCAAGGCTAGAGGTATGGTACAGACATACTTAAGAGCTAGATTAAAAAGATAAAAGAGTTCCTGCGAGGTGATACTATAGGAACCCCACCCCTTCATCAGTACCGTTTTTGCCCCATAGATCTCTACACCATACTGAGGGGCAAAGAGATAGACCATGACAACATTTAACAGTGCAAAAACAAGAGCAAATACAAGTACAAATGAAATATCCCGAAATCGAATTCGAGCTGTAGAGAATAACAGCAAGGCGCCCACACCAATTCCTAGAAGGAGCCGAGTATCATAACTCAACATGGCGGCAAGAGATACAAAAAGAAGAAAGAGTAACTTACTCGCACCTGAAAGGCGATGAAGAAAACTCGTCCCCTCATGGTAGCCGACTAATCGATGATTCATGATCTACTCCTTTCTGTTGCATATAAAACTGCGTTAGCGCCAAGGGATCCATTCCTAATCGATTGGCTAAGGCAAAAATCGAAGTTTCTTTGAGATTAGCCTCTTGTAAAATATCCGGATGAGTGAACAGCTCTGCAGGTGAGAGATCAGCTAGAATTTGTCCGTCTGATACCACAAGTGCACGATCAGAATAATCCAACATCAGTTGCATATCATGGGTAATCATGACAATGGTATGGCCTTTTTCTTGCAAGCTATCTAGAAATTCCATGATGTCAGTGTAATTGCGCTGGTCCTGACCTGCTGTCGGCTCGTCCAAGACCAAAATTTCTGGTCCTAAAACTAGTATAGAGGCGATGGTCACCCGTTTCTTTTGCCCATATGAGAGGGCAGAAATCGGCCATTTACGAAACTCATAGAGACCACAAGTTTTCAGTGCTTGATAGACACGCTCCTTAATATCTTCTTCCGATATCCCCCGCAAGCGCAAACCTAGAGCGACTTCGTCAAAAATCATATTGGTTGAAATCATTTGATTGGGGTTTTGTAGGACATAGCCTACTCGCTCAGCCCGTTCCTTGACACTCTCCTGCTTGATATCTTCACCTCTAGAGGTGTATTGCCCATCTGTGGTAATGAATCCACAGATGGCTTTCGCAAGAGTTGATTTCCCTGCCCCATTCTTCCCGACAATCGCTAAGCGCTGCCCTTTCGGAATCGTGAGGGATATATTTTTTAAGATCGGATGATTTTCTTGATAGGCAAAGGAAATCTGTTCCAACTTCAATAGTTCTTCTGCTTCACCAGTTTTAGTAAAGGTCGCTTCTGGAATGGAACGATTCACACCAGTAAGCTCGATATCTTCTAGACGATCTAGATGCTCCAATTGATCAATATCCTGTCCTAGCTGGCGAAGAGTTGTTAAATACAGAGGTTCTCGAATACCATTTTCAGCTAGAAGTGTCGTTCTCAACAACTCATCTGGTCGACCATTAAAGAGAACTTGTCCTTGATTGATCAAGATAACCCGATCGACAGGACGATAGAGTACATCCTCTAAACGGTGTTCGATAATAATGGTGGTCGTCCCCTGTTCTTCATGAATCTGATCAATCAGATCAATAATATCCTGACCCGACTTGGGATCTAGATTAGCCAGTGGCTCATCAAAGAGCAGGATCGGACTTTCGTCAATCAGAACACCTGCTAAGCTGACCCGTTGTTTTTGCCCACCGGACAAATCTTGTGGCCGATGATCCAAGAGATTCATCAAATCTAAGCGTTCTGCCCAACTCTGCACACGCTCTTTCATCGTTCCCAGCTCCACCATGTCATTTTCAAGGGCAAAAGCCAAGTCTTCTGCGACACTCAAACCTATAAACTGGCCATCTGTATCTTGCAAAACCGTACTGACCAAGTGAGATTTCTCATAAATACTGAGATCAAAGGCTTCTTTCCCCTGAATGAGGAATTGCCCACTACTGGTTCCCTTATAGATATTGGGGATAATCCCATTTAAGCACTGGCCAATAGTTGACTTGCCAGAACCAGATGGCCCAACAATCAGAACCTTTTCCCCCTTATAAATGGTTAAGTTGAGATTTTTCAAGGTTGGTTCAGACTGTGCCTTGTATTGGAAGGAAAAATCCTTCAGTTCAATCATTGCTTCTTTCATTTAGTTTGCCTTTTCCCAAAAGAGCGCAAATTGGATGGCTAACTCCGCGATGCGATCCTTGCTATCTAAATCCTCATGACTAGATAAGGTTCGGATATCCCATTTTTCTTCCGAGAGGTGGTCAGCTGCATAGAAGAAATGGCAGAGTTCAAAGCCCCTATAAGCTGCTAAAGCCGCCACTGCCGAACATTCCATATCCACACAGATGGCTCCTGCTTCCTTTCGTCGCTTCATCTTGTCGATGGTTTCTCGGTAGGGTGCATCTGTCGTCCACACTTTTCCCGACTGATAAGAAACCTTGTGACTGTCCAGAAAGGCTTGGAAGAGCGGAAGGGTTTTCTTGTTCACTTCCACTTCATCACTAGCTGGAAGATAGTGGTAACTGGTCCCCTCGTCGCGAAGAGCAGCTGTTGGAATGATAATGGAGGTTGCTTCGATATCACGGTCTAAAACCCCACAGGTCCCAAAAAGAACGAGTTTTTCCATTCCAAATTGAATCAGGTCCTCTATAATCCCCACGCAGGAAGCAGCCCCAACGGGTGCATTAAAGGCACCAATCTGCTGGTCTCCAATAGTGATCCCATAGACCCAGACTTCAAAATTAGCCATGGAGGTTCTTGCAATGACCTCATGGTCGTAATTCTCAAGGAGGCGCGCAAAAGTTACTCTTGAAAAGCAAGAGATGACTACTTTGGGAAATCCTTCAATTGGTTGGTGTAAGTCTTGTGGATTAATAATCGCCTGTCGATTGGCATCAAATTCTTCTAACAGCATTTCGTGCACCTCTTTCATTCTACTTCTAGGCCCCTATTATACCATAATTAGCCTAGTCATTGGTTTTTGATCAAAGGAAGAGTATAAAAAAGAACTGCTCCCAGACGTTAGATTTTTAGGATCAAACGTCGAAGGGACAGTTCACTGCGATATTTTTTACTTGTTTTCCAATTGCGCTAATTCTAGCAACCGCTCTTTGGACAATTTTTTGATTTCAATTTGACTAGCATCTAGCAGCTGGTATTCATCTGGCTCTAGCGCTGCCAATAGATTCTTCAGTGCAAGAGAACCAATTGGATGGTAATTTTCTGGCTTATCCGGATCTCCATCGATCGCAACCAATAGAACTTGCCAATCAATGATACCCGCTAAACCCACAATTTCTACATATTCTGCAGGAACATGTGGCACGCTTGGCAAGACCGTATCCGTATCTTCTGTCAAGCTATAGTTGGCTAAGAAGGCTCCTGTCTCCTCCTGTTGATAAAAACGGACTTGACTGAAATAAGCTGCACTATATTGAATCTTCTTGATAAAGGCAGAGTAGGCTTCTAGTGGATGGACATGGTTCAAGACTTCCTGCACTGTATCCCGATCCAAATAGACTGGATGAGCGAAGCCTTGTACTTCAAACTCTTTTAGATCTTTTTCTTTCGTCACATTACCCAGCGTTTCTAGGATAACGACTTCATAATCAAAATGGAAAATAGAATCTGGAGTATAGCTCACGCCGTCACTAGCCACAATCTCCGTTCCTAATACTTCTCCTAGGCGACTGATCCATCGAAGGGCCAACTGCCAATCTTCTTCTATCGCAAAAGAGGGCACCTGAATCTGATAAGACTCTTCCTCATCAAAATAGCGTAACTGCAGAGGAAGACCGCTCTTACCAAATACGATACAGTTCAAGCCTTCAAAATCATTTAAGGGACGATGAAGGGTGGCAGGATCATAGTTGTAGGTTGTTAACCCCTCCACTAATTTAAGAACTTCCTGTGCTGCGAGTACTTTCTGATAGCCAAATAAGCTCTTTTTATTTTTGATTGAAAACACGATACTCATTTGTTTTCTCCTTTGTGAAATCGCTTACCTAAAGTATAGCACAATTTTCAACCAATTTCCATATAAAAACAGCCTGAGCTTTCAGACTGTTTGTTTCTATTATGCTGGTGCTCCATCAAGCGTTTCACCGATAAGGGCCAAACGCTCACGAACTTCTGCTTGTGACAAGTTATGTTCTTCAACATAACGATTGCGAGGGTGAACTCGGCACTCATGTGAGCAGCCACGGAGGTACTTGTCTTCGTTTTCTTCTGAGGTCAAGATGCGACGGTTACAGAAAGGATTTCCACAGTTGACATAGCGTTCGCATGGTGTTCCATCAAACCAGTCTTTTCCGACAACGCTTGGATCGACATGGTTGACATCGACTGCAATCCGCTCGTCAAAGACGTACATTTTCCCATCCCACAGTTCGCCTTGAACTTCTGGGTCTTTCCCGTAAGTGGCGATTCCGCCATGCAATTGACCGACATCTTTGTAGCCTTCACGCACCATCCAGCCTGAGAATTTCTCACAGCGGACTCCACCAGTACAGTAGACGACAACACGCTTGTCCATGAATTTTTCCTTGTTATCACGAACCCATTGTGGCAATTCACGGAAGTTACGGATGTCAGGACGAATAGCCCCACGGAAGTGACCAAGATCGTACTCGTAGTCATTTCGAGTATCAAGGACAACGGTATCTTCGTCGAGAAGAGCTTCTTTAAACTCTTTTGGTGACAAGTAAGCACCTGTTGTTTCAAGAGGATTGATGTCATTATCGAAATTATCATCCTCTAAACCAAGGTGGACAATCTCTTTCTTATAACGTACAAACATCTTCTTGAAAGCTTGCTCTTCTTCCTCATCAATCTTGAACCAGAGGTCCTCCATCCCTGGAAGGCTGTGAACGTAGTCCATGTATTTTTGAGTGGTTTCATAGTCACCAGAAACCGTTCCATTGATTCCTTCGTCAGCGACTAGGATACGTCCTTTGAGGCCGATTGATTTACAGAAGGCCAAGTGGTCGGCTGCAAATTGTTCTGCATTTTCAATGGGGGTATAGAGGTAGTAGAGTAATACGCGAATAGGTTTTGCCATAATATTCTCTTTTCTAAGATTAAATTATCAGAATTTTTCATTCAACTATACCAGTATACTCTCCCAAGAAAACGAATGCAATTTATTTGACTGAAAAATAAAAGCCTGGGTTTCCAGACTTTTACACGACGACACCAAGGTTCCAACTTTCCTACTCTTCCTTTTCCATCTGATCCAGATAGGCTTCATAGCGTTTTTTCTCAACTTTTGCAAGAAGCATCACAAGGGTATTCACTCCCCATACAATTGGAAGATTCAGTAAAAAGGTAATAGGAAGTACTAGTAAGAATTTTGAATGAAAAGGATTGGACTGATAAACAGCTTGGTTTAATTGAAAATTTTGAGCCCAGATGAACAAGGAGAGAATAGAGGTTACTGCTACAATTCCCGTCACATTTAAATAGCTATAACTGATAAATCTCACACCCAATCGTTGACAACGAACAGAGTAATACAATCCTGAGACGATGAGTAAGGCTACCACCATGATTGGACTGAGCCCCACCTTAGATGTAAAAATGGATCCTACACTAAAAACAGTTAAGGCAAGGAAAAGAAAACCAGCTGTCTCAGCACCAGCCTTATTAGCTAAGCCTTCTTCTCGTTCATCTATGATTTGTTTGTTCAGCAATTGTAATCTCATCTCTTCCTCCTTATTCTTCATCCTCTAACTCTGCCTCGATCTTCTCTTGTTTTTTCCGATTGATAAGAGCAAGTGGTTTTTCAAGCAGATCTGTCAGGATGGCAAAGACGAGAATTTCTAATAAAATTTTGACCAGATACTTGGGACTCAAGATAAAGCTCATTGCTTCTCTCTTTCCAATCACATCCATAGCTGTCACAAGCACAGCAAAGAATAGACCTGACCCAAGGCGACTCAACCAGCTATCTTTATCTAACATATCTCGGATATCAATCCCTGAACTGATCCTTCTCACAAAGGCATAGGCTCCCATGGCAATCAGAAGGAACATCTCAGGGAGATAAGCGACTAGGTCTAAGTCCAGGATACTGGATTTCACAAAGGCAGATAGGGCAATAAAGCAGGTCATACCAAGGACAAGTTCTCCTGCGATTTTTCCATCAAGTAGCATGGTCCGTTCATCTTTTACAATTGGTTCTTTCTTTTGTTTCATATTCTTCCTCTTTCTATTATTAAAACTGTTACTATTAAAACTGTTACTCCCAGAACAGTTGATCCAGCGTCTTATCCAAGGTCTTACAGATAGCAAGGCAGAGACTGAGGGTTGGGTTATATTTCCCTGCCTCAATCAGGCCGATGGTCTGGCGTGTCACCCCGATGGCATCTGCAAGATCCCCCTGGGTCATATCATGCTCGACCCGGGCCATTTTTAATTTGAGATTTTTCGCCACATGATTTTCCTTTCTTGTTTTTATAGCTTTATTATACACTATATTTTCTATTTTGCAATATATATCTTGCATTTTGTAAAAAATATTTTTGATAAAACAAAAAAGAGGCTGGGACAAAAGTCCTAGCCTCTCAATTATTTTTGGATTGTCGAGCAAGACGCAGTGGTTAAGTGGGCTCTACTACGCTGATTTCATCAGCTTTTACAGCCCTACTCAACTGTGCGGAGGTGGGACGACGAAATCGAATTCTAACGAATTACCGATTTCTGTCCCACTCTCTTATCTTCTGTACATTTAATCTTTGGTCAAACTTCCATCTTTTGTTTGAGTCCGTGCATAAGCAATCAAGAGAAGAGAACCTGCAACAGCTACTGTTAATGCATTAAATGAACCCGCAACAACACCTTGTAGGAAGACTTTATTGGCACTTTCCTTGTAGATCAAGACATCTCCAACCGGAGCAATAAAGCCCCAGATCACAAGGTTGGATACGATTTGAACGACGTTAAAGACAATTAATTCTTTCTTTGTCACTTCCCCTTTAAATTCACCGATTTGTTTGCGGAAGAAACCAACAAAGAGTCCAAACAAACCACTTGAAATGATCCAAGTCCACCAAAGCCCACCTGACATAGCGTCCTTAATGGCATGACCAATCAAGCCGATTAAGAAGCCAACAATTGGGCCAAAGACTACACTAAAGAGAGCTTGAAGGGCATATTGCAACTGAATGCTCGTATTCGGTGCAGGTGCAGGGATTTGCAACATAGCAATCACGACAAAGAGGGCTGCTCCAACCCCAATAGCTACAACATCTTTAATTGAAAATAATGATTTCTGTTTCATTCTGATATCTCCTGTTAATTTTCCATTTTTCTAATCTCGATATGCCAAGAAGCCCCAACTCCTACATTATAGGCCTTGGCAAAGGATCCCTGGTTGATGGCAAGACCAACACGGTAAAGGGAATTGATATAAAGGATTGGCTGTCCAATTCGCACATCGGCGAAAGACTTACCGTAGGTTACTTGGTTTTGGTAAACCAGCATGTCATTGTTATAGATGGTTACTTCAAAACGTTCCCCAAATTCGGGTGCCAAATGATTGAACTCTTCTCGAGTAATGGAAGTCCAAAGAGAACCAAAGCGTACATCTAGGATGTCAACTGTACCTTTAACAAGATTGTCCTCAAGAACTGTCTCAACCACTGGGATTTCCACAATATGTTCGACACTGAGTTCTGGTCCGACGTCTTCAAAACTAATATGGCCACTGGCCAACTTAGCCCCAGTATAGGCGTATACATCACGCCCATGGAAGGTATAAGAAAACTCTGTATTGGCCCGGCGGTTCTTCACCTCTGAAATCTCACGGATAGCAACAATCCCTACATGTTTCTTGATAAAAGAGAGAGTGCCATTATCCGGAGTGACAATGTATTGATTTTTCGCCGTTTTAGCTACCACACTCTTTCGTTTGGAACCGACCCCCGGATCGACCACCGAAACAAAGGTCGTCCCTTCTGGCCAGTAATCTACTGTCTGAAAGAGACGGTAACTCCCTTCAAAGATATTGTAGGGGGTAATATCATGAGTTAAGTGGTGAATTTTAAGGGTTGGTGATTCTTCTAAAGCAACCCCAATCATAGCGGATACTGCTCCATCCACCAAACCAAAGTCTGACTGAAGAACTAGTAAATTATTGTGCATCTTTATCTCCTTTTTTGACCAAGAATGGAAGAAGGAAGTTCGATAGTCCCCATCCTAATCCAGCACCCAGTATGACCGTGAGGACAAACCAAGTGATGGTCGCTAGATCTGGTGATACCATCACCCGATTGACATAGTCTATCGATTTACCACGATCCAGTAACGACATGCGGTAACTGGCTGGATAGAACCACATCATAAGAATGGGCCCTGTCGTCGCAAAGGCAAAAATGACAAAAGACAAGGCATTTCGTAAATTCGAGCGAAAACGACCACTTGAGGCGACCATCTCCGCAAAACTTCCGGCGATCAAGGCTGGAATAAAGGCTCCTGCACCATGACGCGAAAAGAGGAAGAAGGATCCGATCACGCAGCCAACTATAAAGATAGATCCAACTCCTTTTATTTTTTCTAGATAATAGCGGTAGATCGTCCCGCCAAACAAGGCTGAAAAGGCAGGAGCATAAAACATATTTCCTTGATGATCGACCAGATTTCCAACTAAGACCCCCAGTCCAATCGCAAGAAAATAGAGGAAAATGAAGGCTCCAACTTGTTTTATTTGATTCACATTTATTCTATTCATTGGATACCGATCCTAACGGTGGCTAATTTTCTTCGAAAGGAAGTCCCCGATAAATTGGACCAGAACGATCAGAATCAGGATCAATAAGGTCGCCACAAAGATGACATCATTGTTAAACATGTTTTTCCCGTAGTTGATGGCCAAGGTTCCTAATCCTCCAGCACCAACGGCACCCGCCATGGCGGTTTCTCCGATCAAGGAAATGATGGTCACTGTTGTTACACGGATCAAATCAGGAAGCCCTTCACGAAGGTAGACACCAACAATATCCCAGAAGGTTGCCCCACTGGCTTGTGCTGCTTCAATCACGCCTCCGTCCAATTCTGACAAGACTACTTGGACTTGGCGGGCAAAGAATGGAAAGACAGCCAAGGATAGCGGAACAAGGGCTGCTGTAGGACCGATGGTATTTTTCAAGAGCAAGTAGGTCAAGGGATTAATAAAGGCCAACAAGATAATGAAAGGAATGGCGCGGAACAAGGAAGTAATCTTATCCAAAATTTGGAAAACGATTCTATTTTCGATGACACCACCTGGACGGGTCAAGACTAACAAAAGTCCTGTCACCAAACCTAAAAATCCACCAATAATGAAGGAAATAACGGTCATGTAAAGAGTCAAGTAAATAGCGGTTCCCCATCCATACTGGCCAGACCACCCTAATTTATAGACATTTGGTAAATATGTTTGAATTAACTGGATCATGCTTTTCTCCCATCTTTCACAATAGTCACGGAAACTCCTGCATTTTCTAACTCAGCTTTGGCCGTTTCCAGATTTTGAGTCTCACCTGATAAGATGACCACCAATTCTCCGACAGGCGTGTTATCAAGGATCTCGATGTTCCCAAATAAAATGTTGGCAGATACTTGGTACTGCTTGTAAATATCATTGATGATGGCTGTATCTGTCACAGAACCTGCATACTTGAGATGCGCCAAAATCGAATCATCAGGCAAGTTCTTAACAATCTCTTGTTGATTGATTTTCACCATGGCTTCATCGATTCCTGTTGCAACTGTGATAAAGTCTTGCGTCAAAGCATTTTTCGGATTCGAGAAGATATCTAAAACAGACCCTTCTTCAATCAGTTCGCCATTTTGCATGACAGCTACCCTGTTGGCAATATCTTTGACAATTTGCATCTCATGGGTGATCAAGACAATGGTTAAACCAAGTTTTTTGTTTAACTCTTGCAACAAAGCTAGAATTTGTTTGGTCGTCTTTGGATCCAAGGCTGAAGTTGACTCATCTGAGATCAAAATCTTTGGATCGTTGGCAAGGGCACGCGCAATCGCTACCCGTTGCTTTTGCCCACCAGACAATTGTGCTGGGTAATTTTCTGCACGGTCAGATAGACCAACCAAATCCAACAATTTCGCCACTTTCTCATTCTTTTGTTCTTTGTTCAATTTAGAATGTTTAAGAGCAAAGGCTACATTTTCTGCGACAGTCATTTGAGCCATCAAGTTGAAGTGTTGGAAAATCATTCCGATATCCCGACGTTTCTCCCGAAGGGCAGCAGGTTTTAGGGTCACCTGATCTTGATAAATCACATCCCCATCCACAGTGATGGTTCCGGCACTAGGCACTTGCAAGAGATTGATCACCCGAACCAAGGTCGATTTTCCGGCTCCGGAATACCCTACAATCCCATAGATATCGCCTTCATTAATATGAATGGTCACATCTTTGACGGCTTGAATCTGACGTTTCTTTTGCTGGAAGGTCACATCAATGTGGTCCAGCTGAATCATTGCTTTACTCATAACTTGCTATTAACTCCTTTATCAATTCAATATGGGTGTAATAATCGGCAATTTTCACATTTTCGTCTCCCCCATGATCACGGCTATTGGCATTGCCAATTCCAAAGGCTGCCATCGGTACCTGCAAAGCCTCAAATACCGTATGCATGGGCCCTGTTCCCGCTGTTGTTGGAAGAACTGAAACCCCTTCTCTATAGAAATCTTTGGCCAGCCGAATGACATTTAAAATCGAAGGGGCACTCATATCACTTCGGTAACTCATTTCACCGAGAGTGTAGACCAATTCGACCTGATCATAGCCATTTTTCTTCAATTGTTGCTTGATCTTTTCTAAGACATCTTTGGGATCTAGTCCTGGAACCAAGCGCACCTCCATCTTGGCACGCGCCTCTGCTGGAAGAATCGTTTTGACACCTTTACCTTGGTAACCAGAAACAAAACCTTCAATATTCAAGGCTGGTTCAAAATAGAAACGGCGCAAGAATTCTTTCCAGTCTTCCTTCAAGACGGGGAGAGTAAGACCATAGGTTTTTGCAACATCTTCTGGGCCTTTGTTGGCATATTGCTCGATCAAAGCTAGCTCGCGTTCATTGGGTTCTTGGATCTGATCATAAATCCCATCCACCAAGATTCGGCCTTCTTTGTCACGAAGACTGGCGATAGCATTTAACAAATACCAAGAAGCAGAGTCTACCACACCGCCATAGCTGGAATGAATATCCACTTCTGCACTCTTCACCACCATATCAAAGGTGACGATCCCTTTGCTACCACCGGAAATTTCCAACTGACCCTGATTATTTCGGGTACCTTGTTCCCAAACTAAGAGGTCCGCCCCACGCAAGTGTTTCTTGTGTTTGGCCAAGTATTTATCCAAGTCCGTCGATGCAGACTCCTCTGCCCCTTCGATGATAAAGGTGATATTGACTGGCAAATCGCCACTTTCACGAATGTATTTTCGAAGAGCTGTAAGACGAGCTGTGATATGCCCCTTGTCATCATCAACCCCTCGACCATACATGGTCCCATAATGAACTGATAAGGTAAAAGGGTCTCCCGTCCAAGGTTGGTCTCCATCAGCTGGTACCGTATCATAGTGGTTATAAAAAATGATGGTTTTAGCTTCAGGATTTGGCGAGAAAAATTTGGCAATCACAAAAGGGGCTGTGTAACTATCATCCACTTCGACTTTGGCTCCTGCAGCTGTAAAAATTTCCCCCAAATAGTTGGCTACTTCCTTGAGACCAACTTGTTGGGCAAAGATGGATTTTTTTGAAATCAAGGTTCGCAACACTTCAAAATAATGTTGTGCGACCTCATCATTTTCAAATTTACGGATTTGTTCCGCTTCTGTTGCAAAAGGCATGCATTCCTCCTAATACACGATAAGAGGTAGAGAATTGCTTCTCCACCTCCTTCATACACTTGAGATCAAATCTTAGAAGACTGGTTGGTCCATTCCTTCTGAAGATTCTTCGATCACTTTCTTCACATTGTCTTTGTGATAGGCTTTGATGATTTCTTTGATTGCTTTTGCTTTATCAGATTTTTCCCAATCTTTCTTAGCAGCGATCACGTTGTACCATTGTTTTGAGTTGTTGTCTTTCTTTTCAACATAGATAGCTTTTTTGAAATCAACGCCTGCTTCACGAACGAAGGTATTGTTGATGACAGCAGCATCTACTGATGGAAGAGCAGATGGTGTTTGTGAAGCATCCAATTCAGAGATCTTCAAATCTTTTGAATTTTCTTTGATGTTTGACACGTTTGCCAATTGACCATCTTTGGTATCCAATTTAATCAAACCTGCTGATTGCAAGACATACAAGGCACGGCTTTCATTTGTTGGGTCATTTGGTACAGCGATTGTTCCACCTTTAGGAATTTCTTTAATTGAAGTGTATTTGTTTTTACCGTTTTCTGTACCAGAGTAAAGACGGATTGGAGCGATGTAGGTATCTGCTACTGCAACAAGGGCATTGTCATTTTTAGAATTCCAGTTATCAAGGAAGTTGTAGTGTTGGAAAGCATTGATATCCACGCTACCATCTTTTACAGCCACGTTTGGTTGTGAGTAGTCTGTAAATTGAGTGAATTCCAATTTGATTCCCGTTTTAGCGTCATCCAAGTTCTTTTGAACTTGATCCCAACGAGCTTTTTCAGTGTCGCTCAAAGTCATAACACCCACTTTTACAGTTGTTTCACCATCTTTGCTAGATGATTTTGAAGAACCACATGCTGCAAGAGCAAATGTTGCAATAGCTGCAAGAGCTGTTAAACCAAGAATTTTTTTCAATTTCATTTTGAAGTCTCCTTTAATTAAATATTATTCTTTAATATCTTTTGCTTCTGGTAGATAAACTCCACCAAAGTATTTTTTAGACAGTTTTTCAAGGGTTCCATTGTCATAGAGTTCCTTGATACGTTTGTTGACAAATTTTTGAAGGTCTTTATCTTCTTTTGCAATAATTGGATACACATAAGGTTGTTGGTCGCTTGGAAGCTCGATAACCTTCAGGTTGTCATAGCCTTGATCACGAATGATAGTATCTACTGAGATCCGTTCGAAGATCTTGTAATCTGTACGACCATCCGCTAGATTAGCCATGATGGTTTGAATGGTTCCATCTGTGTATTGCAAGTCAGTTGGATTATCTGAATGTTTTTTATTGTAATCTTCTAATTGTTTAGCAGTAGATGTTCCTTGAACAACTTCTGTTTTCTTGCCACCAATGTCATCCAAAGATTTAATAGAAGAATCTTTTGGTACGACCAATACTAATGGATTGCGAGCATATGGATTTGGATAGAGGTATTTTTCTTCCCGCTCTTTTGAGTAACTAATGTTGTTGGCACCGATTTGGAAACGGTCACTATCTAAGCCAGCAAAGACTGAAGACCACTCTGTTTTGTTAAAGTTTACTTCATATTTGTCTGAACCTTTGAAGATTTCACGCAAAACTTCGATTTCATAACCGGTTAGCTTGCCGTCTTTTTCTTCGTAAGAGAATGGTTTGGTTGTTCCAACAGTCCCAACTTCAATGGTTTTCTTCCCACTGGCTGATTTACCAGATGAACATGCTACTAAAGCACTAGTTGCAAGGACTGCAACTAATCCTAAAGCAGAATACTTAATCACTTTTTTTAGATTCATAGGATCTCCTTATTCGTTTCAGGCACATAAAACGCCATTTTAAAAGTATTTTTTAATTTTATCAAAAAAGCATTTACTTGCCCAATATATATTTTTTATGGAGGTGATAGGTTTTCTTTATCACACTTCTTTGGCCTTAAAATACCGCAATAAAGCTTGCGCATTTTCAACATAATAGGGAACCGACACCTCAAAGGCTGCATCATCGATGGTCATGTGATCATGATGGAGGTCTGGCGCATCCGGCTCTCCATTTGAACCGATAAAGGCAAAGACTCCAGGAATTCGCTCTTGGTAAAAGGCAAAGTCTTCTCCAGCTGTAGAAGGATTCGCTGGAATCACTTCAGCCAAACCTTGTGAAGCTTTCCAAACCACTTTCGTCAATTCCTCATCATTAAAGGTAACGGGCGGGGTCAAACCCCACTCAAAAGCTACATCTACTTCCAGACTTTCTGCAATGTGTCGAATGATGGAAATAAAATGTGCCTTCAAGTCTCTTTGCACACTCGGATTAAAGGAACGAATGGTTCCTTCAAAATAGCCTGATTTTGGGAGCACATTCCAGGTTGAGCCCACATCTAGATGCGTAATGGACAAAACAGCTGTTTCAAAGGGAGAAACGGTCCGTGAAATTAATAATTGTAAGTTCTGAACCATGGTAGTGACGGCAGTTACAGTGTCAACTCCTAAATCCGGTCTCGCAGCATGACTACTAACCCCTGTCACAGTAACCTTGAATTTCTCAACCCCTGCCATCATGGCTCCAGCATTCAAGGCAAGTTGCCCTGCTTTTAGCTGGGGAATATTGTGAAAACCAATAATTCCTTGAACATCCTCCAACAGTCCTGTTGCCAAAACATCAGAAGCACCTTCTGAGATTTCTTCTGCTGGCTGAAAGATCAAGCGTACAGTTCCTTCAAGCTGGTCTTCTTTTTCCTTGAGAAGTGCTGCTGCTCCCAGAAGACTGGTTTGATGAAAATCATGGCCACAGGCATGCATGACGCCTGGATTCTGACTTTGGTAGGGCAGATTCGTTTGTTCCAAAATTGGAAGGGCATCGATATCTGCTCGAAGTGCCACCACCGGTTGGCCGGACCCAATTTCTGCAATCAGACCAGTTTTTAATCCACTCTCTAAAATACGAATCCCAAACTCTTCGAGACGCTCTTTTAGAAAGGCGGTTGTCTGGTATTCTTGACCAGACAATTCTGGGTGTTGGTGGATATAGTGGCGAATCTCTGCTAACTCTTCATAAGAAAAAGACACAAGCCTTCATCTCCTTTCAAACTTAAAATTATTTTATCACTAATAGGTGTTTCCGTCTAATTCCTGTTTCTTGGGTTTTGATATAGTTTCAAACTATAGATAAAAACACTCCTAGATTCATGTCCTAGGAGTGCCAACTTCAGCATTAAGAAAGATTTCCCTCGAATTTTTCCATAAAGCTATCACTATTATAGGCTTTTTCTACTTCCCATTTGCCATCTTTCTTAACAAAGGTCAACTGGTAGTCGTACCGATCCGGCGTCGTCAAGGGACGATCTGCAAGAGAAGCCATCATTTCCTCTCTATAGGCTTTATTTTGAGCCTGATTCGCCTCGATGATACCTGGATAGTCTTTTCGATGTTCTTGATAGAAGGTCTGCATGTGGTTTAAGATCGTCTTTTCCATGCTAACTGTCTCAGGATTCAGGCTAATGACTACCTTGTCTGGGAAGTATTGTTTGACCTTATAGGTTAATTTAGCGCGCTTTGCATTTTCCTTTTCATAAGCATCGATAAACTGGGTCACTTCTTCTTCTGGGAATTGGTAATCGTGTAGTTTACGAGTAAAATCAGCCGCAAATTTCGCACGGAAATCACTGGCTTCCTTTTTCAAATCAGTTCCCAAAACAAAAGCATCATCCTTTTTGACCTTTCGTTGGCCACTAAAGTAAACTTGATTGATGTATTCATCAGCTAGAAGGGTGGAATCTTCCACCTTGTCCTCATACTGAGAAGAATCCACCGCAAATTTTAGAGGCTTCGTTTTTTTATCAGAGCTATAGGTTTTTCGTTCATACTGCACTTCGTATTTTTTGCCTTTTTCGACTGGGAAGACAATATAGCCGGTTAATTTTTTATCCTGGGCCAACTGATCACTCTTGAGCAATTGGAAGGCTTCCGTTTGGTCATAAATTCCTGACTGCAATTTGACCTTGTTATTCTCCGCATCGTAAATGGTGATATCTGAATCTGACACGTTAATAGATTCTTTAGCAACATTCTTAAATTCTAATTGAAGGGCCAAATAAGTGCCGTCTTCTGAGTCATTGAGGACAGGCGGTTTGATGTATTGCCCTCCTTTTAGGCTCAGCTCTACTTGACCGTCAGATGCTGAATTTTTCGCCGCTTTTTCCGTCTTTGATTGCTGCGAATTTGTCTTTTGAGCAGTGGTGCCACAAGCTACTAGACTCAATGTCGCCACAGCAAATAGGGTCCATTTAAAAATCTTTTTCATCCTTATCTCCTTAAAAAAGTTTTGTTCTATTTTAACATCTTTTTCTATCTATGTATACGCTATATAGTGATAACTCTTCCCTATCATAAAAAGGCCAAGACCTTCGTCTCAACCTTTTAACTAAAATATGATAGGTCTTGATTTTACAAGATGCCTTTTTCTTTTTGAATCATGAAATCCTTGAGGGAAATCAAGAGAACTGCAAGGAGGATCATGGCCATCCCAATCACATCAACCATAAAAAAATGCTCCTTCATAATGACAAAGGCAAAGAAAACTGCCGAAACAGGCTCAAAGGACGCCAGCAAGCTTCCTTTAACGGCTCCTACCAAAGAGGTTCCTTTCAGAAAGGCTGTATAGGCAAAAATCGTCCCAATCACCACCAAGCCAAAAAGGGCCATCCAGGTATCGAGTCTGTAGTTTCCAGAAGAAGAGAGAAGACCACTAAAAGGGAGCATTAGGATTCCTGGAATAGTCATCCCAACTCCAATCACCAGCATGCTTCCCCATTTTTGAATTAAGTTCAGAGGTAGAATGATGTAAAGGGCATAGGCAAATGCTGACACCACTCCCCAAGCCAAACCTTTGGGATTGATGGCCAATTGATTGAGTTGACCATGGGTTGCTATTAAGAATGTGCCACCAATCGCTAGAAGCATCGAAAACACTTCTGCTAGTGTAGGGGCCACCTTATCCATGATACAGGTATAGGCTAAAATTCCCACTGGACAGAGATACTGTAACACCGTAGCAGTCCCAGCATTGGTTTCAGCAATCGCCTCTAAATAGGTCAACTGAGTCAATAACAATCCTAAAAAGGCAAAAATAAGAAGGGGAAGGTAGGAAGATTTATCTTTGGCAAAGGCCAAAAACTTCTCCTTATCTGCAACGTAGGAAAGAAGAATAAGGACAATTCCAGAAAAAAGCAAACGGAGATTTGTTAACTCAATAGCCGAAAATCCATGAACCATTAAATATTGCCCGCTAACTCCGGATAGTCCCCAAGCGATCCCGGCGATCAAGGTCATGAGTGTTCCTTTCATCGTCTTTGACATAGTCCCCTCCTAAATCTGTTCCTTACTTTTATTGTATCATAAAAGGCCGAAACGAAACGTTTCAGCCTCATATATTTCATATAAATTTATTCGCTTATTCAGGTTGAACCAAAATCTTGATTTGAGATTTATCTTGTGTTAATTCAATAAATCCTTCTTCAACGATATTTTCCAATTTAATTTTCTTGGTAACCAATTTTTCAGCAGAGAAGTAGCCTTGTTCCATCAATTCCAATACTTTAGGGAAAATATGACGGTAGGCAATAATTCCTTTGAGAGATTTTTCTTGGATAGCGAATTCATTTGGATTGATGCTAGCTTCACGTTCCCAGATAGATACGACCATACATTCCCCAGCTTTATGAACAGCTGCAAGGGCTTGGCCTAAAACAACCGGAACCCCAGTAACTTCGTAAGAAACATCTGCTCCACCTCCTGTCAAACGATGGATAGCCTCTACGACTGTTTCCCCTTCTTCTGGGCGAACAACAATTGCTCCCAATTCTTCTGCTTTCGCTTGACGTTCAGGAGACAATTCAACCGCATAGATTTTTGATGCGCCTGCTGCACGAAGGGCTTCAACGATCAAAAGACCAATTGGACCCAAGCCAAAGATAACAGCTGTATCCCCAGCTTTCAAAGCAGATTGACGGACTGCATACACAGCTACAGCAGCAGGTTCTGTAAGAGCAGCTTGTTCATAGCTCAAGCTATCTGGAATCACATGGACAAGATCACCATCAAGGACACAGTATTTCGCAAAACCACCATCTGCAGCGAGGCCGACGAAGTTCAAGTTTGGATCAAGGTTATAATCGCCAATCAAGTTGTGCTCTGCAAGAATTGGTTCGATGGTTACACGATCGCCAACTTTGACACGAGTCACATTACTTCCGACTTCTACAATCTCACCAGAGAATTCATGTCCCAAAGTAACCGGTGCTTTTTGACCAGAATACACATGTTCTTCAGTTGGGATGAAGATCGGTCCATCCAAATATTCATGCAAGTCAGTCCCACAGATCCCTGTGAACTTAACTGCCACTTTTACTTGATGTGGTTGTACTTCAGGTACTTCCACTTCTTCGATACGAACGTCTTTTGCTGCATGCCAGCGAGCTGCTTTCATAGTAGCCATATGATGATCTCCTTGTTTTCACCTTTTTTGTTTTCTTTTCAGGAAACTTTATATTTAAAATTGTAAACGTTTTCCTTTTGTTTGTCAAGGAAAAACTGAAGATGAAAAAGAGCAGCCCTTTGACTGCTCCTTCTTATTTCTTCTTGATCCGAGAAGATTCCAATCTCCACCCAACAATCCAACCAAGGACAAGGAGATAATTTTCAAGCGCACCAATCCCATTGACCGGCAGATGATAGTGAAAATAACTGAAAAGATGATTGGTCCCAATTCCAAACCCACCAATGATCAAGGCCACTAGTACCGTCCGAAGATAAAACCAATCGTATTTGAGATTGACGGCAATCAAGATCACAAGGACTGCCATATTCCAAATCCCAATCTCCCGTTGCCAACCGACAGAAATACCATATCCCGAATGACTTCCCATATAGGATGGAAAGAATAGTTGGAAGATAATCGCTCCAGACATAGCGATAATGACTAGGATAAATAAAACTCTTAAAAATTTGTTCATGTGACTCCTCCTAATGATAGTTGATATGTAATGGTCTTTCCTATTCTAACACAATTTTATGGATAGTAAAAACCAACCTCTCGGCTGGTTCTTTTTCTATTACTCTTCCTTCAACTTCGCCAATTCTTGGGCAAGTAGTTTAAGAGCTACTTGTGGGTTGGCTTGGCCTTTGGTTGCTTTCATAAGGAAGCCTGTGAAGGCCTTGTCCGCATTCCGTTTGCCTGACTTGAAGTCAGCTACGGCTGCTTCATTGTCTGCAAAGACTTGGTGGATGATTGGTATCAAGACTTCAGGATCTGAAATCTGTACCAAGCCAGCTTTTTCGACGTATTCACGCGCACCGCCACCGTTTTTCGCCAAGTGAACGAAGACTTTCTTGGCAATCTTAGATGAAATGGTTCCATCTTCGATAATGGCAATCATTTCAACCAAGTTTTCTGGTGTCAATTGGATTTCTTCCAGCGTTTTGCCTTCTGCGTTCAAGAATTGTGCGACTTCCCCTTGGAGCCAGTTAGACACTTGTTTGGCATCGCCACCAAGGGCTACAGCTGCTTCAAAGAAGTCAGAAGTAACTTTCGTCGCTGTCAATTGGTTGGCATCATAGTCAGACAAGCCAAGCTCTGCCACGTAGCGAGCACGACGGTCTTTTGGAAACTCTGGCAACTCCGTACGCATTTCCTCGATCCACTCATCTGAGATTTCAAACAATGGAAGGTCTGGTTCTGGGAAGTAACGGTAATCCGCAGCTCCTTCTTTGACACGCATAAGAATCGTGCTCTTATTGGCTTCATCATAACGGCGTGTTTCTTGACGAATGACACCACCTGAACGCAAGATTTTCGCTTGACGCTCAACTTCGTATTCAAGACCTTTACGGACGTTTGAGAAGGAGTTCAAGTTTTTCAACTCCGTCTTGGTACCAAATTCCTCTTGGCCGTATGGGCGAAGGGAAATGTTGGCATCCACCCGCATCGATCCTTCTTCCATCTTGACGTCTGAAATACCAGTGTATTGGATAACTTCTTTGAGGGCTGTCAAATAGGCGTAGGCTTCTTCAGGAGAACGCATATCTGCTTCAGAAACGATTTCGATCAATGGAACCCCTTGACGGTTAAGGTCTACATAAGAGAATCCATCTGTTCCGTGGGTATTCTTACCGGCGTCTTCTTCCAAGTGGGCCCGTTCAATCCCGATTTTCTTGGTTGAGCCGTCTTCCAATTGTACTTCAATCCAACCGTTGTAACCGATTGGCTCGTCAAATTGCGAAATTTGGTAAGCCTTTGGATTATCAGGGTAGAAATAGTTCTTACGGTCAAAGTGCATGTGCTGATGAATATCCATATTCAGGGCCAAAGCAGCCTTGATACCAGCGTCCACAACACCCTTGTTCAAGACAGGAAGCACCCCTGGGAAAGACCAGTCAATCACATTGGTATTGGCATTTTGCTCGTTCCCAAAATGAGCAGAGGTTGGTGAGAAAATTTTTGAGTTTGTATTCAATTCAACGTGGACTTCAAGTCCGATGACTGTTTCAAAGTTCATTAATTGTCACCTCCGAAAATAAGGGGTTGTTGCTTGTGGTAATCCGTCGTAGCTTCAAAGGCAGCTGCAGCTTGGTAGATAGTTTCTTCAGAATACTTAGGACCAATCAACTGCAAACCAACTGGAAGACCTTGCGCAAAACCTGCAGGAATCGAAATTCCTGGAAGACCTGCCAAGTTGACTGGAATGGTCAAGAGGTCAGCCAAGTACATGGCAACCGGATCATGGTTGAGCGAATCCAAATCAAAGGCTACACTTGGAGCTGTTGGACCAAGGATAAGGTCGTAATCCGCAAAGACTTTTTCGAAGTCTTGGATAATGAGGGTACGGACTTGGCCAGCTTTCTTGTAGTAAGCATCGTAGTAACCAGATGACAAACTAAAGGTACCAA
>CAUVRI010000023.1:0-22549 GCA_963554405.1 uncultured Streptococcus sp.
ACTAGGATAAAGGGCAAAACCCGCGGAATCCAAGTGACCAGGGCTGACAAAAGAACGGCCAGCAAAATATACTTACTTATCATCCAAAATCACCCCCACCGTACAGCCTAGCAAGGTTGCAAAAAGCACCGCTAGCGAATTTTGAAGTAGCATAGTTAGGACTAAGTAGGCAAGGCCCACCACGCTCAAAACCAAAAAGAGCTTCTTTATCTTGACCCGTCGCAACATGATTGTAAACTGAGAAGAGAAGATACCGATAAACATGGAGACTAGGGCAAAGTCCAGGCCAAAGCTCTCAGGATTGGGCAGAAGGGCGCCTAGGGCTGTCCCAAAAACAGTTCCCACAATCCAAGAAGCATAACTCATGAAATTGTTCCCCATCATCCAGCTAGCAGCAATCTCTTTTGTATGCACCTGCTCCCCCATCAAAACTCCATAAGATTCATCCGTCAAAAAAGACCCAATGACAATATTCTGCATCAAGCTAGACTTCCGAAAAAAAGTTGACGCATGCAGACAGAGTAAAAGATGTCGAATATTAATAAGAAAAACAGTCAGTGCGATGACTAAAACCGGCGCCTGCTGAGCAAATAAACCAATCATGGCAAACTGGGCGCTGCCGGCATAAACCAGAATACTCATCACCCCCATCTCCAAGGGGTTCATATGAGGTGCCGCCATAATGCCGCAAGCTAGACCAATTCCAATATAGCCCAGAGCTGTTGGCACAGCTGCTTTTGCACCCTGTTTAAATGTCTGTCCGCGCATTCTTCTCCTTTACTCCATCGTTTCAAAAGCCAGACTCGGCTTAGCATTCAGATCCAAACCGGCAAAATTCTCCTTATTCCACTCGCTGACACTAGCATAAGCAATCATACCAGCATTGTCACCGCAAAGGCGAAGAGGCGGAATAATCACCTTAACATCCTGAATCTCAGCTGCCAAGCGTTCTCTCAGCCCTCGATTGGCCGCAACACCGCCCGCCACGACAAGAGTCTTGACTGGATATTTTTCCAGCGCTTTTTTAGTCTTGGCCATGAGAATATCCATGACCGCTGCCTGAAAGCTTGCTGACAAGTCTTGATTAGACAAGACCTCTCCTTTTTGCTGAGCATTGTGGTGCAGGTTGATAAAGGCCGACTTGAGACCAGAAAAAGAAAATTCCAGATTGTCTTCCTTAATCATGGCCCGCGGAAAATCATAAATATCCTGCCCTTGATGAGCCAGCTGATCAATCTCCCGACCTGCTGGATAGGTCAGGCCCATGACTCGACCGACCTTATCATAGGCTTCACCGACCGCATCGTCTCGGGTTTCCCCCACAATCTTATAGTCACCAGCCTGACTGACATAGACCAGCTCAGTATGACCACCGCTGACTAAGAGAGCCAGCAAGGGAAACTCCAAAGGCTCCACGCTCTGGGCTGCCATCAGGTGTCCAGCCATGTGATTGACCGGAATCAAGGGAATATCATGAGCCCAAGCAAAAGACTTGGCCGCTGCCAAGCCGACCAAAAGCGCCCCAACTAGACCAGGACCATAGGTAACGGCTACTGCTGTGACCTGCTCCTCGCTAATCCCTGCTTCTTCCAAAGCCTCCTCAATGCAAACCGTAATGACCTCTACATGGTGACGGCTGGCCACTTCCGGTACCACTCCGCCAAAACGCTTGTGGCTCTCAATCTGGCTGGCAATGACATTGCTCAAAAGCTCCGTCTCATTCTTCAGAACCGCCACACTGGTCTCGTCACAAGACGTCTCAAAAGCTAAAATATATCTATCTTTCATGGATCTCTCTTTTCATGACAATCGCATCTTCCACCGGAGCATAGTAGTAGGCCTTCCGCCGTGCGATTTCTTCAAATCTTTCTTTTTTGTAAAATAGCAGAGCTGGCTTGTTGGACTCCCTCACTTCGAGGAAAATTTCTTTGTTTGCTGGCAAAAAGTCAAACAAGGCTGTCGCGATTTTCTGCCCCTGATAGCTAGGCAATACAGCAATCTGCAGGACTTCTGCTTCAAAGTCTGTCTCCTGCCAGACTAAAAAGCCGACCAGTAGCCCCTCATCTTCTGCTAGCGCACAACTGTTCACATCCGAGCGCAGAACCTCTGCCACTTGGTTCGCCGTCCAAGGGCTGACCTCATAGACAGCAAATAAGAGCTGTTCCAGCTCTTCTGCGAGAGTTGCCGCGTCCATATCTGAGCTATCGCTCCATTCTCTCATCTTAATCATAGGCGCTGAATGTAAGAATCGCTGGATTCCTGGTGGGTCTTGAGCCAATTTTCCTCGGCCTCTACCCGCTTGAGATAATTAGGAACAAAGTCATGAATAGACTGGGCTGGCAGTTCTAAGCCTAGACGACCAATAGTTGCTGCGTCTGGTAAGGTCGGCTGAATGGCAGCCTGAGGAAGAGTTGCCTCAATCTGCTCCGCAAAAGCTGCTGTCTCTCCGACAAAAGTGACTGGCTGGTCAGCAGCGCCAGCTATTTCCAATACCTCTGCCAAAGGTAGGTGAGCTTCTGGTCGTACAGCCTGACCAGACTGGTAAAAGCCAGCGTAGACATTATTGCGGCGGGCATCCATGACAGGAATGACCAAGCCTTCCACCTGCTCTGGGACTAAAGCTAGCAAACTAGATACACCAACCAGCTCAATCTTAAGGGTATGCGCCAGAGTCTTAGCTGTCGCCACCGCAATTCTCAGACCTGTGTAGCTACCTGGTCCCTGAGCTACTACGATACGATCCAAATCCGTCGGTTTCATGTCCAGACTATTCATGAGAAAATCAATAGCCGGCATAAGGGTGATGCTATGATTTTTCTTGATATTGAGCGTTGTTTGAGCCAATAGATGCTCATCCTCTAAAATAGCTAGAGACAGTGCTTGATTAGAAGTATCAAAAGCTAATAATTTCATTCTTATCTTTTCCTTACTCGATTGTCTGCCTTATATTATACTACGAAGAGAGGGATTTTCCAACTTCTTTCCCCTTTAGGTAGAAGGGAAAAATGAAAACGGCTTCCTCTTCTTTTTGGATTTCTAACTTTTACTAATACCGTATTTTATGATATAATTGTTATAATTGTAACGAACCAAGATTAATCTATTACCCAGAAAACTAAATATAAAAAGACAGCTGATAACTTGGCTGCATGTTTGTTGTAGGTTAATCGTGAAATGAAAGGAAATAGAATGATTTACAAAGTTTTTTATCAAGAAACAAAAGACCGTAGCCCACGTCGCGAAAACACTCGCTCTCTTTACTTGGAAATTGAAGCGGATAACGAACTCGAGGGACGTATTAAGGCCCGTAAACTGGTTGAAGAAAATACTGATTACAACATTGAGTTTATCGAACTCTTGTCTGACAAACACTTAGAATACGAAAAAGAGTCAGGCACTTTTCAAGTAACGGAGTTTTAAACCATGTCCTATACTTTAAAACCAAAAGAAGTTGGCGTTTTTGCCATTGGTGGTCTAGGAGAAATTGGTAAAAACACCTACGGAATCGAATATCAAGACGAGATTATTATCGTTGATGCAGGTATCAAATTTCCAGAAGACGATCTTCTAGGGATTGACTATGTCATCCCTGATTACTCCTATATTGTAGAGAATATCGACCGTGTCAAAGGTGTTCTTATTACTCACGGCCACGAAGACCACATCGGTGGTATCCCATTTTTGCTTAAACAGGCTAATGTGCCTATTTATGCTGGACCGTTGGCACTAGCCCTTATTCGTGGCAAATTGGAAGAGCATGGCCTCCTCCGAGATGCTAAGCTCTACGAAATCAACCAAAACACTGAACTGAAATTTAAAAACCTTAAAGCAACTTTCTTCCGTACGACCCACTCTATTCCAGAACCTTTGGGAATTGTCATTCATACACCTCAAGGTAAAATCGTTTGTACTGGGGACTTTAAGTTTGACTTTACTCCCGTCGGTGAACCAGCTGACCTGCATCGCATGGCAGCACTAGGTGAAGAGGGAGTCCTCTGCCTTCTCTCTGACTCGACAAATGCGGAAGTACCTACTTTTACTAATTCTGAAAAAGTAGTTGGCCAATCAATCATGAAGATTATCGAGGGTATTCACGGACGCATTATTTTTGCCTCCTTTGCCTCAAATATCTTCCGTCTTCAACAAGCTGCAGAAGCCGCTGTAAAGGCTGGACGTAAGATTGCGGTCTTCGGTCGATCTATGGAAAAAGCGATTGTTAACGGGATTGAACTAGGCTACATCAAGGTTCCTAAAGATACCTTCATTGAGCCAAATGCTATCAAAGACTACCCTGCTGGCGAAGTACTGATTATGTGTACCGGAAGTCAGGGTGAGCCTATGGCAGCCCTGTCACGTATTGCTAACGGTACTCACCGTCAGGTTCAGCTACAACCTGGAGATACAGTCATCTTCTCATCTAGCCCTATCCCTGGTAATACGACTAGCGTTAACAAGCTGATTAATATTATCTCTGAAGCTGGTGTAGAGGTTATTCATGGTAAGATTAACAACATCCACACCTCTGGACACGGTGGCCAGCAAGAGCAGAAACTTATGCTCCGCTTGATCAAGCCTAAATATTTCATGCCAGTCCACGGTGAATACCGCATGCAGAAAGTCCATGCTGGGCTAGCCGTTGATACTGGAGTTCCAAAAGACAATATCTTCATCATGAGCAACGGCGATGTGCTAGCTCTGACAGCTAATTCTGCCCGCATAGCTGGTAGCTTCAATGCCCAAGATATCTATGTCGATGGTAACCGTATTGGTGAAATCGGTGCTGCTGTCCTGCGCGACCGTAAAGACCTGTCAGAAGACGGGGTCGTACTTGCTGTCGCAACAGTCGACTTTGAATCACAAATGATTCTAGCAGGCCCAGATATTCTCAGCCGTGGCTTCATCTACATGCGTGAGTCTGGTGATTTGATTCGCCAAAGTCAGCGTCTTCTTTTCAATGCTATCCGCATTGCCCTCAAAAATAAAGATGCCAATATCCAGTCTGTCAATGGTGCTATCGTCAACGCCCTTCGTCCTTTCCTTTATGAAAATACTGAGCGCGAACCAATTATTATTCCGATGGTGCTTACACCAGACGAAGACAACTAAAAAAATAGCTTTGCCACTTGGGCAAAGCTATTTTTTTGTTTTATCTTTTGTCCTAGACGCATGTTTGATAATCCAAGCACAGCTTGGACTCAGCTCTTCCTCCTGCCAAGTTTGGATGATACTCTCAAACTTTTCAGGATCTTCTTTATATAAATCATTCAGATTATTTGCGACACTTTTTTGGATTGATTTGTCCCTATCATCCTTTAAATTCCTTAAAACAGTAGCAAACTCATCAAAATAATCTAAGACCACCATTTGCTTCTTAGCCCATGGTAGACGGATTCGCATGCACTCGCTGGCTAATCTGCGGACACGCATGTTCTCATCTTTACTCCACGCCAGCAGTAAATCCATTGTAGCTTTAGGAAAATTAGCCAGTAAGGGCCGCATGGAAAATTCTCCGGTAAATCGCTTGGTTAATTCCTTGCTGAAGGCTGCACTCAGCTCGAATTCTTGACTTCCGTAAAGTTCCACGTATTTGCCAATCGGCCACAACCAGTACCCTTCTGAGAACATACCCAAGCCACCCTCTAACTCTGGACCAAGTAGCTGCTCAAAAACTTTCAGAGAATCCGCATAAGAAAGTGGCAGGCATTCTTTGATACTCTTTGCCAGCAGTTCCTGACGCTGAGTAAATTCCAAAGTCTCTAAGTCGCTTTCAACCAGAGACATAAAATGCTGAGCATCAAATTTATCTGTGACTTCTTGCAAGCGCCTACTCAAATCCTCCGCATAAACCAAATCATAATAATCTTTAACCTTTTTTGCCATGATTTTTAAACCCTCTTAAAAGATTGCTTATCGCATCTCGAACTTCTGCTTCTCCCTCTTTCTCCGCCAGATAAAGAGACAATTCATTTAAGGCACCTGAAATCATATGCGCGGCCATATCCAGATCAATAGAGATAAGCTTCCCTTCTTTAGATAAAATGTCTAATTGCTCTCTCAAATGAAAGAAAGAATTAGCCTCGTCCTGACTGCGCCACTCTTTCCACTCAACAACATTAGGTCCATCGAGTAAGAGAATGCGTTTATTTTCTGTCAAAGTCGCAAAACGAACAAAAGCCACACAGCCTTCCACCAATTGCTCCCAAGATTCGTGTGCTTCCAGAGCGTTTTGTTCTACATATGACCCCAGTTCGGACTGAATTTGTGCCAATACGGCAGTAAATAAAGTTTTCTTATTCCCGAAATGATGATAAAGAGCGCCTCTTGTCATTCCCAGCTCATCCACAATTTCCTCCAAGGAAGCTTCTGCATAACCCTTTAAAGAAAAATGTTGCCGAGCGATTGCTAATATTTTCTTGCTTGTCTCTAAGGAAGCCTGCTGTTTTTTATTCATCTTCACTCTCCAAATAATTTGCCACAAACTCAGCACTAGGCGGAATGACTTGAATGACATCAACCAAAACAGAACCCGGCGCTTTCACAATGAAATGGCGCTGACCAAAATCTTCACTCTTAATGGGAAGAAGGAACTCCATTTCTTCTTGCTGACGCAATTCTTCATAAAGACAATCCACATTGTCAACTTCGATATTGATGATTAGGCCACTCGCCTTAGACTGGTAAGCTTGTGGCACTGTCCCATGCTTGCCATCAATAAAAGCAAGCTCAAAACCACTCTCGATATTCTTTAAACTAATATACCAATCTGAACGGAAAGTTTCCTGAAATTGGAAATAATCAATAAAGAATTGTGCTGATTGATATACATCTTCACTCATTAAAACTGGATATAAACTAGTAATCATTTGTTCTCCTTTTCTTAAGTTTCATTTTAACATACATTCAGTATGTATGCAAAATTAATGTTTAAAAACAGAAGCCAAATTGACTTCCATCTATTTGAAAAAGGCTTAGATTAATCTCTTAATAAAATGATATTTGGTAATGCCCTTTTGTGGGACATCTGCTAGACTGGCGTAGATTTCATAACCTTGTTTGAGGTAAAAATCCTTGGCCTGATAGGATTTGGTGGATAAGGTAATACTAGTTACTCCTTCCTCTGCAGCTTTTTCTTCTAATTCTTCCAATAGAGATGCTCCCAAGCCTTTTTTCTGATACGCTTTATCCACCACCAAAGCCTTTATATGAATATTTTCCAGCACCTGTTGGCCATGGAGCAAGGCAATCAACCGACCATCCTTCTCCCGCGTCAGATAATAATCTCTGGGCTCTAGTTTTTCAAGCATGTCTGGACCAAAGTAGACTTCATATTGCTCATCAAAAACCCGCTTAATAAAATCATGAAATTTTTCCATCTTACTTCTCCTCCACGAAAAAGCAGGGGACTTTCAGGCCACCTGCTCTATCATTAGTATAGATCTAAATAGTTATCAATTTCCCATTGCGAAACAAAGGTTGCGTAGCTAGCCCACTCGATACGCTTAGCCTCCACAAAGCTAGTATAGATGTGATTGCCGAGGGCATCCTTGACGACTTCATCCTCAGTTAGAGCCTTGATAGCATTGTGTAGAGTTGAAGGAAGGTCTGTAATCCCAGCTTCCTTTCGTTCTTCTGCTGACATAACATAAATATTCTCTTCAACAGGAGCTGGTGCCTGAATCTTATTTTCAATTCCGTGAAGACCAACTTCAAGAAGAACAGCCATAGCAATATAAGGGTTAGCCATAGGGTCTACAGAACGTAATTCCAAGCGAGTTCCCATACCGCGAGATGCTGGCACACGAACCAAAGGAGAACGATTTTGCCCTGCCCAAGCGATATAAACTGGTGCTTCGTAGCCAGGAACCAAACGCTTATAAGAGTTGACGGTTGGATTCATAATAGCTGTATAGTTGTAGGCGTGTTTGATCAAGCCACCCAAGAAATAGTAGGCTGTATCCGACAATTGCATACCTCTTGGATCCTCAGGATCAAAAAAGGCATTTGTCCCATCCTGATTAAAGAGAGACATATTGCAGTGCATACCTGAACCAGCAATACCAAACTTAGGCTTAGCCATGAAAGTAGCATACAAGCCATGCTTACGAGCTATAGTCTTAACGACCAGTTTAAAGAGCTGGATTTTATCACATGCACGTAGAACTTCATCATATTTGAAATCAATTTCGTGCTGACCAACAGCTACTTCATGGTGACTAGCCTCTACCTCAAATCCCATACTTGTCAAAACATTAACAATTTCTCGGCGAGTATTATCGGCTAAGTCTGTCGGAGCTAAATCAAAATAGCCTCCTTTATCATTCACCTCTAAAGTAGGATCTCCATTTTCATCCAACTTAAAGAGGAAGAATTCTGGCTCTGGTCCAAGATTAAAGGATTTAAAGCCCAGCTCCTCCATGTGCTTAAGGGCACGTTTCAAGTTGCTACGCGGATCTCCCTGGAAAGGCAGACCTTCTGTCGTATAGACATCACAAATTAGTCCTGCAACGCTACCATTTTCATCTCCCCAAGGGAAAACAGTCCAAGTGTCCAAATCTGGATATAGATACATATCCGATTCGTTAATCCGAACAAAACCTTCAATAGAAGAACCATCAAACATAGCTTTGTTAGATAATACTTTGTCTAACTGTTCATCTGTTGCAGGGATTTCCACATTTTTCATTGTTCCCAAAATATCTGAAAACATAAGACGGATAAAGGTAACATTTTTTTCTTTAACTTCGCGCTTGATATCAGCAGCTGTAATAGGCATGATGATCTCCTTATGAAATAAAACAATAGTTATGGTCGTTTTAATTGACCAAATGTCGGCACAGAGGATGCAAATCTACTCTGTTGCACAATGTCGTTGTGTAGTGCACGTCGAACGTCTTTTGCGCTCACTGGTTTTTTGGCCATTGCTTCACGTTCAGCATACTTACGCTTGATTGCAGCAATATTATAGCCTTCAGAAATATAGTCTTTTATTTCCAGCAAGCGATCCATATCATTTAGGGAATACATGCGACGATTCCCTTCTGTTCGCTCAGGTGTAATCAGCTGCTGATCCTCATAATAGCGAATCTGCCGAGCCGTTAAGTCTGTTAATTTCATAACGCTGCCGATTGGGAAAACTGCTAAATTACGACGCAGTTCTTTTTCTTTCATTACATCCTCCTTTCGTAAGATATGAAAATTCTAAAAACTAAAAGAAAAACAAACTAGCAAGCCTGCTTTAATGCGAGCATGTGATAGTAGAAACAATCACTCTTCTTTTCAGATAAAAAGGAATGCTAATCATTCATTCTAAGTTTTCAGTTGGGATTCAACTCCTTACTTGTATGACCAATATCAGCAAATGAAGCAAAAACTTCACTCTCCACTAGCCAAGATTACCACTATTATATTCCTAAAGATTTATCCTGTCAAGAAGGAATGTTACTTTTTCTGACATATTTATTTGCTTTTGTCTTTTCTTAAAAAAGAACGCAGGCGATTAATGTCATAATTTACTAACATGGCAACGAATACACCAATAAATGTCTCAAAAATCCGAGCAAATACGTAAACAATCGTATCCCCCTCAGAAACTGACAGTGTAATAATCAAGAGGGCCGATACACCCCCAATTACCCCTGCTTTATTGTTCATGGCAACATTGGTCATAATCGTTAGCATGGTACAAATCGGAACAAAAAGCAAGGTGACCCAGAGCTGATCTTGAAAAACCTTATTGATGAGGAAAAAAATCAAGGCATAAAAGCCACCGATGCTATTTCCTAAGATACGAGAAGTACCAAAATGCACGCTCTTATCAAAATCTTCCCGCAAGCTAAAAACTGCTGTCAAAGCTCCTATCTGCAGGCCACCCCAGCCAAATAGACTAAACATCAAGAGAATGATAAAAACCGCCAACCCTGTCTTAAAAGTCCGCATTCCTAATTTGAATTTTGATTTATCAAACTTGTACTTGCTAAAATAGTTCATTCCTGACCCTCTTTCAAATCAAATTACTTTCATTCTAACATATTTTCCAACAAAAAGCCTTCTTATTTGCAACGTCCTCTCATTCTCACCCTCTATATCAAAATAAAAAAGATCTAGAGCAAGCTCTAAATCTTCAATCAAATTAGTTTGGATAGATATACGTTACATTTCCCAAAAATTCATTGGGGTTAAAATAACCACGATAATTATCAATTTGCTTTTGACGATTGTAATTAGCTTCTAGCACTTGGATTGTACCGTCGCTCTGAACGTCTGTAACATAAGCAACGTGACCATATTCTCCTCCGTCCCAAACAGCGATTGCGCCTACTGTCGGAACTGTACCAGTAACATAACCTTGATTGCTGGCATTGATAGCCCAAGTATTGGCATTCCCCCACCAGTTGCTTGCCCAAGGAGCTAATTCCTTAACACCCCAAGTACATTGTCCGATTGGATAAGAGTTACCATAGTCAGTCGGGGTATTTAAAACAACATCATCTACATCAGAGACCAAATCCGCATTACTGCTCACACCATAACCTGAATTTGCATAAGTAGAATTAGCGCCGTCCACTTCCAAAACATCACCTGGGTTGATAGTATCAAAAATAGATTTGCCATTTTTCGCAGCTAGATCATAAGGGCTCATTCCGTGAGCACTAGCAATTCCAAAGAAAGAATCACCTTGTTGCACAACATAAGAATCTGCATGTGCAACTTGAAGACCAGCTATAGCTGAAAGAGCTGTAGAAGCAACCACAAGAGCTGTTTTAATAAATATTTTTTTCATAAAATGATTTTCCCCACAAAATTTGATGTTAGCATCATCATACCTTATTTAGATGTCAGTTATCTTATCCCAATATTTTCAAATGATTACAAATTCTATATATTTCTGATACATAAATTATATAGAAAAGTAAAAAGAAATAAGGCCGGAACACTGGGTTCCAGCCTTACAATCTACGGAGTCTTAAATTGACGACTCAGTATAACTGACATAACATCAAAGATGAAATCAGTCTAAGCTATTTGATTAATCTTCTTTGCGTTTTGCCAGACCTAATCCTAGGAAACCAACAAGGGCAGCCAAGCCTAGGTAAGGCATATAAGTTGCATCATTTGTTCCTGTTTTTGGAAGTGTTGTTAATTCTTTACCAACAGAAACAGGAATTGGTGCTGAAGGATCTTCAACTTTTGGACTAGGAACTTTTGGTTCTTTTGGTGTCTCAGGTTTGTCAGGATCCTTTGGTTTTGGCGTTGGAATTGGTGTCGGTTTGTCTGGTGTTCTTGGTATTGGAGTTGTTGTACGTACTGTGTTAGATGCATAAGCAACCTTATTAACAGTATTTACATAAGTATTTTCAAATGTTCCAATAGCAATTCTGCGCATTTGAAGGTAGGTTTCAGCTTGGAATGGCGAATCCAAACTAATCTTTTGTAAGAAGTCTTCCTTGAAACGAACAGTTACAATACCATTTGTAGCATCTGTTTCAGCAGTTGTTTGAGATGTTAGATCTGTACCTGCCTTAATCACTGAACCATCTTTCATTGTCAAGTTCAGAGAGCTGAATGTCTTGTAATTACCAGTATACTGATCACCAGCTTGGTCATAATCATCCACAAAGCTGTAATCTTCTAATTCCTCAGAGTGATTTTGTGGAATGAGGCCACCAATCAGACGATAGTTAAATGTTTGATACAATTGAACTGTTTGACCATCCAGATTTTCACTAGTTGGATCTAGGCTCACTGTTACGTCTTTTTTAGGTGTGATTTTCGGTACGTTGTTAACCACTACTTCTGTAGCATAGCCATTTCCGAAATCAATTTGATAAGCCTTGTTTTCATACTTACCACCTGTCTTACCAAATTCAGACTTAACAGTCATCGGATCTGTAATGACTAGTGATGTTCCAGTTGCTACATATTGCTTGTAAAATTCTTCTGGATTATCAGCAGAGAAGAGTTGGAAAGCACCCTTAACAGTAATGTTAGCTTTCTTCAACAAGTCTTGAACTTTCTTAGGAGCAGCTTCTAGACTGTCATATTGTTGAACGCTGACACCTGATACTTGATTTCCTTTTTCATCTGCAACCTTAACCAAATCAGGGCGAACATCCAAAGCTTCCTCTGGATAATCATCTACGTAGTAGAAGCCGTTTTGGATTGCTTCCTTAGAAGATTTATCACCTTTATATTGATCCAAATCCCATGTTAATTCGTAGTAGTTGGTTGAACCAGCTAAAACTTCTTTTCCATCGATATTAAGACCTTCTTTATTCTTATTTACTTTCGTTGGCTTAATATAGTTGTTATTTGGATTATCAGGATCATTTGGTTTACCAGGAGTAGTTACACGAACAACATTTGACTTAATGCCATAAGCATCATTGACTGTCAAAGTGAAGTTATTAGTATAAGTTGCTCCATCGTTCAAGACTCGGCCAACAACCGTTGGATGAAGAGTCTCAACAGGTTTAGTTAAATCAGCATTGTAGCTTGCCAATGTCTCATCAGTCGCCTTAAAGGTTACAGTATGACTGGCTTCATCATAAGTTGTATCAAAGCCTGTACTTGCAGCCTTAGTTGCATCCAAGTCAAACTTATAGCCAGTTGGTAGTGGATCTACCAATACAAATGAAGTAGTTTTTGGACGTCCAGCTGTCAAGGCTTCAGTTTTCAATTCAAACTTAACAATTGACTGTTTAGCAACCAATGTCCGGTCAATATCTACACCATCCTCATTCTTGATTTCTTTATTAATCTGAGGCTGAGCTAATAAACTGCTATAGTGGAAATGAACTGTCGGTACTACTGGTGGAGTTGGCAACTGCTTAGGAGTTGGTGCTAGCGGTGGAGTTGGCAATGGATCATATGATGGCTCTTCCGGTTTTGATGGCTCCGGTTGATCTGGAGTCTTAACTGGTGGAGTTGGCTCATTTTCATATGTTGGTGCTACTGGCGCTGGCTCCAATGGCTTCTCTGTCTCATATGTTGGCTCTTCCGGTTTTGATGGCTCCGGTTGATCTGGAGTCTTAACTGGTGGAGTTGGCTCATTTTCATATGTTGGTGCTACTGGCGCTGGCTCCAATGGCTTCTCTGTCTCATATGTTGGCTCTTCCGGTTTTGATGGCTCCGGTTGATCTGGAGTCTTAACTGGCGGAGTTGGCTCATTTTCATATGTAGGTACTACCGGTGCTGGCTCCAATGGTTTTTCTACTTCATAGGTAGGAGCTTGTGGTTCAGTTGGTGCTACCGGCGGAGTTGGTTTTTCCTTAGTAATTTTCGGAACGTTGACCGCACGAATTTTACCATTAAGTGAGTACCAAATGTTTGGTCTTTTACCTTCAGTATTGTCTCTTCCAGGTACTTGAGGCATTTCCGCTACAGGCATCACATTAGTGGCAGACGTTGCACCAACCGTAACGTAATTATTAGGGCCTGACATGCTAATAGCCCCTGCACCATACCAAGAGTTTGGTGCATCAGAGGTATCCCAACCTGAACCAGGTTCATTTGCTCTAGGATACATAGTCCAACGAGCTCCACCTTGTCCTTGTCTAAAGTTGAGGGTCTCAGTCGCATAAATCATGCCATTCTTTTCACCAATGGATGAACCTGAGATTTTGATAAACTTACCACTATAATCCTTGGCCATCTCAATAGAGTTATGCTCACGGTTAAGTGAGGCTACAGAAAGAAGGGCGTTGTCAAAATTAATTGGCTGATCATTTTCATCATAGAAGGTGAATTCATTTTTAATGAAAAGCGAAGTATCTTTTTCAACTTGACCCGTATAGGCTGAAGCAAAGACTCCTAGAGTAGGGTCGGTAAAGATTCCCAACCAAACTTTTCCACTAGGATTTTTAAATTGCGAAGAAGGATCTACAGTATATTTGTAAACAATCTTCGAAATCTTTTTACCGTTGTAGTATGAATTTTGAAGGTTGGTATAAGTTGCTGTAGCACTTTGTCCACGTTCTAAAAGAACCGATCCCCATTTAACCTCTGTTTTATTCCCTACATTGGTCGTCCAGTCTGATTTGTCTCCAATATTACCATACAATTCCACTGAAGAAGTAGTTGCACCGTTCTCCAAGTTCTTGACATTGAGATTGTCTAACTGAAGATTTTTCTTACCATATTGGTCTGTGTCTTTCTTAAAGGCTTCATCAACTGCTGCTGCAGTGAGAAGTTTTCCTTCTGTTTTGAGGTCAAGTTGGGCATTCGGTTCTAAATCATAAACCAAGCTCTGAGCAGATGGCTTAGATAAGTAACCATCTTGATCTTTATTCTTTTCAAGTTCTACAAGCGCTGCCTTAATTTGGGCCTGCTCATCTTCATAAGCCTTTAATTTAGCTGGATACTCAGCCAACTCTTTTTTATATTTGGCAAGATCTGCTTCATATTTAGCAACTTTAACTTCGTATTCAGCTTTTGCGGCGGCATTGCGTTGCTTGATTTCGTCATTTTCAGCTTGGAGCGCTGCATTTTTTGCCTTGTTGTCTTCAACTGCCTTCTCGTAAGTTGCTTTTGCATCGGCATTAGCTTTTTGAACGCGAGCTAATTCCGTCTGGTATTCGGCTAGCTTAGCTTGGTAGTCTGCTTCATTGGTAGCATTTGCTCGCTTAACTGCCGCCAAATCTGCTTCGTATTTCTTCACCGCTGCGTCATAAGTCGATTTTGCAGTGGCGTTACGTTGCTTAATCGCTTCATTTTCAGCTTGAATGGCTGTATTTTTAGCTGTGTTTTCTTCAACAGCTTTTTCATAGGCTGCTTTAGCATCAGCATTTGCCTTTTGAACACGTGCCAACTCCGCTTGGTAAGCTGCTAATTTTGCTTGGTAGTCAGCATCATTATCTTCCTTAGCTTTTTTAATAGCTGCAAGATCTGCTTCATACTGCTTCATGGCAGCGTCATAGTTGGCTTTGGCAGTTTCATTACGTTGCTTAATCGCTTCATTTTCAGCTTGGAGTGCAGCATTTTTAGCAGTATTTTCCTTTACTGCTTTTTCATAAGCTTCTTTAGCTTCAGCATTTGCTTTTTGAACACGAGCCAATTCTGCTTGGTAAGCTGAAAGCTTATTTTGATAATCAAGCTGACTGTCTTCATTAGCTTTTTGAACAGCGGCTAAATCTTTTTGATATTGAGCTAGCTTCGCTTCATATTCTGCCTTTGCTGTCGCATTAGCAGTGTTGATTTTTTCAACTTCAGCTTGATGAGCTTTCAAATCTTCTTGATACTTATCTTCAGCAGCTTTGTTCTCAGCATTGATTTTATCTGTTTCAGCCTGATGAGCCTCTACTTCTTTTTTATAAGCTTCAGTTGTTTTCTTTATTTCTTCAGCTTGTTTAGCGTAGTCACTCTTGATTTCAGCTTGCTTTTGCGCATTTTCTGCAGCAGTTGTGGCTGTACCTTTATCGCTTGTTTGATCCTGTACAACATTGACACCTGCTGCTTTGGCATCCGTCACTGCTTTATTTAAATCATCAGCAGATACTTCTACTGGCAGAGCACCATCTTTAGAACCGGCCTGTGCTTGACTTTGGCTTGCTGCTTCAGTTGCTTCTCCCTGTGCTTCAGGCAGATTAGTAGCTGGATTCCCAGTTGTAGTGACTGCTACATTTGCTGTACTATTTGTTTCTGTAACTTCATCAGCCAAAACTTGCTGATCTGCAATAGCAATCAAAGCTGCCCCTAAGACAGCTCCACATAAAGTCTTAGCGACTTTACTTTTACGAAAACCAAAAACTTCTTTTCTTTTGTTCATTTCAAACCTTTCCTTTAAGCATAATTAGTTTTATACATCAGTCTAATAATAGCAGTTTTACAGACTGTATGCAACTAATTTACCTACTTTTTTTCTAAAGAATAGATGAAAGCCTTTTATCCACAAAATCAGGTCAGAATATTAGATAAAAAGATGGCTAAAAGCCATCTTAATCTGATATCTTATTTCTCTGTAAGTGCTGCAAGACCTGGTAGAACCTTACCTTCAAGAAGTTCCATTGAAGCACCACCACCAGTAGAGATCCAAGAGAATTTGTCTGCACGGCCAAGGTTGATAGCTGCAGCAGCTGAGTCACCACCACCGATGATTGATTTAACGCCTGGTTGTTTCACGATAGCGTCCATCACACCGATTGTACCAGCTTGGAAGTCAGGGTTTTCAAATACACCCATAGGTCCGTTCCATACAACTGTTTTCGCACCAGTCAAGGCTTTATCAAATTTAGCGATAGATTTAGGACCGATATCCAAACCAAGGAAACCTGGATCCACTGCTTCACCTTCAGTGTCTTTCACTTCAGTGTAGTCAGCAAATGCGTTTGCTTCTTTTGAGTCAACTGGCAAGATCAATTTGCCGTTTGCTTTTTCAAGAAGAGCTTTCGCAACATCCAATTTGTCTTCTTCTACAAGTGAGTTACCGATTTCGATACCTTGTGCTTTGTAGAATGTGTAAGTCATCCCACCACCGATAAGAACTTTATCAGCTTTTTCAAGCAAGTTTTCGATAACACCGATCTTGTCAGATACTTTTGAACCACCAAGGATAGCTACGAATGGACGTTCTGGAGCTTCAACTGCTTCTTGGATGTAGGCAATTTCGTTTTCAAGAAGGAAACCAGCAACTGCTTTTTCAACGTTTGCTGAGATACCAACGTTAGATGCGTGTGCACGGTGAGCTGTACCGAATGCATCGTTTACGAAGATACCATCTCCAAGTGATGCCCAGTATTTACCAAGTTCAGGATCGTTTTTAGATTCTTTCTTGCCATCAACATCTTCGAAACGAGTGTTTTCAACCAAGAGAACTTGTCCATCTTCAAGAGCGTTAACAGCGGCTTCCAATTCAGCACCACGTGTAACACCTGGGATAAATTTAACTTCTTGTCCCAATTTAGCAGCCAAGTCAGCAGCTACAGGAGCAAGTGATTTACCTTCTTTGTCTGCTTCTTCTTTTACACGTCCAAGGTGAGAGAAGAGGATTGCACGTCCACCTTGTTCAAGGATGTACTTGATAGTTGGAAGAGCTGCAGTGATACGGTTGTCATTTGTGATCACGCCATCTTTTACAGGAACGTTAAAGTCAACACGAACGAGAACTTTTTTCCCTTTCAAGTCAACGTCTTTTACAGTCAATTTTGCCATTGGATATGACTCCTTCTATTTTTAATACATGATAATTATATCACAAAAGATGTAAAAGAGGTAGAAAAATCCAATCATTTCCCCTGCTTAATTATATCCCTTTCATCAGCAAAGTAGTCAATTCATTCACACTTAAACCGTAACAAGTTGTTTTTATACTTTAAAAGCTCCCCATCTAAAACAATCAAACCTCCCATATCCAGTTTACGGGAGGTTTCGATAATTTAGTCAGGTTAGCAGTCTTTTTACAAACGCCTTTTTCCTTCACATCTAATTACCTAGAGGAAATTTTGAAAAGACTCCTATCCCGACTGATTTATTAATCTTCTTTTTTCTTACCTGCTAGGAGAAGGCCACCGAGAGCCGCTAATAGGACTGCCTCTGCTACGAATGCTGTTTCTTGACTAGCGGTATTTGGTAAGTTGCCTGCAGACGTTACAGTGTTTTCTTCTTTCACATCTTTAGAATCAACTTCTTCCTTGACTGATTGAGAAGATGAGTTTGCCAAGTTCTGACTTTGATAACCTGTAGATCCTTTATCCTTTTCTTGATAGTTTAGACGCTCAACAGTTGAATTTGCATTCGGTTGAACTGGACTCAAATGACCATCACCTGGTAACTGAGGATGAAGCGGTTTAGAATTATCATTACTTGGAACAGTAGGCTTATCGGGTTCAGATGGTTGATTAGGTTTGAGTGCCTGGTCAGACTCACTTGCTTTTGCTGTCTTGTAGACAAGAGCATAGTGAGTAAAGTGAGGTGCTGTAAAGATAACCTCATTGCCTACTTGCTCAAAGGCTAAAGATTGAACTGGTTGATTATCTGGGAAGAAGAGAACTTGTTCAACTTCCTTGCCAGCTTCTACTGGTATTTTAACGAGAGAAGCATGCTGGGTATCAATATCTCGTCCCTCTTTATCTACTCCCTCTATGTCATATACCTTACCAAGTCTACCTGCAAAGGCTTCTTTTTCCGCAGCATTAGCCTCAACAACTCCGACTTTCAAACCTTTAACTGGAGTGGTTTCCTTATTTGAAAATTGAACTTCAACTCCTGTAGCTGAATCCACAAATACAGCCGGTTTGTCTTCTTTAAGTAGAGCAATCAACGCTTGAAGAGAAGTTTTTGCTGTTTCAAGCGCTTCTGGGGTTACTTCCGAAGAGGCCAATAGATCTTTATTTTTATTCAATAAATTGACTAAAGCATCTCCAGAAGGATGATTTGGCTTTTGTGCAAGCAAGTCTTGAGCTTCTGTTGCCAAAGTATCCAATTCAGAAGTTTTGTCTGCAAAATTCTTTCGGCCATCCAAAGCCTTAAATGCTTGAGTCAGTTTAGACAGACTTTCGTCAACCTGTCCTTGTGTACTTGTATCATGGTCTTTCAGGATTTGCTCTGCACTTGCGATTTCCTTGAGCAAGGCATCTTTATTTTCCTGACTTGCAAAGCTGAAATCAACCTTATTTTGCACAGCAGTGGCTTCTGCCAATTTTTGCTTCAAATATTCATCATTTAGAGCTGGTTTTGGCGATACAAACACATCATAAGTTGTCGTCACACCACGATAACTAATCGAAATTGTTTGGCGTCCTTCTTTGTGAGCATCATATCCTATAACTTGGACACCTGCTTCATCTAAAGCATGTTCTTCAGTTGTTTCATCATCAAAAACTAGACGGAAACGTCCCCCTTGGGTCTCAAGACTTTCACCAACAATGTAGTCTGTTTTAGGTTTTTCAATCAATTCAAGTCCCACAGGTGTCTTCTCTCCTGCTTCGCTATGACTGACAACATAAACTGTCAGTGATTGATCCAGTTTTTGGCCCAGATAAGATACTTGTAAATGCTGCTCTCCTAATTTAGAAGGATCATAGCCAGTTACTTCAACCCCGCTATTTGATAGCTGAATCAACTGATCCGCTTCTCCCCCTTTAAAGCTGACACGAATGGTACCACCCTTCAGAGATAGAGCATCTCCTTGACGATAAACCTTTCTTTCAGGTGCTGTTTCAAGTTCGACTTTAGATATTTCTTTATCTTCTTTAGGTACTTCAATAGCTAGCACATTACTAATATCCTTACCTGCAACTTGTGAGCGATAATATAGTAAGCTAGGCAGTTTAGCAAAAGCAAGAGGTTTAAAGATGAGATTACCGTCCTTATCAGCTGTCATAGTTGCAATCGGTTTTGTCGCATCGCTGCTATCATAGAGGGATACTGTCGTCTTAGCTGGCACATCTTTGAAGCCTACTTGGACATGTCCATTTCCAAGAACACGTGCAGCAGCATTTTTCATCGGAATATTAACTGTCTCAGTATCTAGGCTTTCATACATCTTCCAGTTATAAATCCGAATTGCCCGCCATGGAGTCCCGTTATCAGCTGTAATGACATCTAAGCGCCAGTCTTGTGCTCGAATTGGCTTATCTAATACAATATCTGACACATGGTCCTTATTGCCCCGGACAGCCTTGGCTAATTTCCATTCGCCAGCTTCATCCTTGTAATATAGATCAAAGTCTCGCGTATTCATCTTACCATCATCAACAGACTCTCCGCCAGCTCCAGCATGTTCCATAACCCAGCGGGTTACCGTGCGTGGCTGAGTCAAGCGAATGTCTACCGTTCCGCTTAGTTGGGCAGAGGACCATTTATCTGACAGACTGGTAATAGTACCATTCAGCATGCCTTCAATACCTTCGCTTCCATCTGCATCAGGGAAGCTTGAAGCGGTCACTTTGGCTCCTAAAACTACATTCGGCGCTAAAGGTTTTGGTAAAGAAGTATCGGAAACTTGCATGCCCCAATCAAAGTCAACCGTCCCTGCATCTGAACGAAGACCGTTCTTTCCTACCGCAACGACTTTTAGCTCTTGCTTACTACCCTTGGCACTAGCTGAACGAGTCACTTTAGCCAAATAAGCTGATGTGCCAGAAGTTCCAGTTACTAGACGCCATTGATCACCATCCTTTTCATAGATTTCATAATAATCTGCATCTGCACTTCCCTTAAACTGTAGCAAGGCTTCGGCTTCCTGAGCATTTTGAAGACGTTTAGCTTTTACAACGACATCCTTTGGCGCAGCTGGTTTCTCTTGGTTAGCATAGATGGATAATTGTCCTAGATTAAACTTATAATCTTTGACATCACTGTCGTGGTCAAAGAACATTTTAACCCCATAAATCGTTTTACCAGCTAGAGAAGATAAGTCAAAGGTCTCTGTCTTCCAGTCTTTGCTAGGGTTAAGTTCTTTCCATTCATATTCTGAATAATCCGGTTTGGTCGCAAGAGCAACCCAAGCACTCGTTCCTTGACCACCTTTATGCGTTAGGCTAAGTTTGGTCTTATCACTAACTGGAATCTTAGTTGAATAAAGCATAACATTCTGGCTGCTATTTGCATCCAAGTTTCCCTCAAAAGCTAGTGAATTTCCACCGTTATAGGCTTCATCAAAATCATAGCGCCCCTTCAGAGGTGCACTACCTTCCGAGTGCTGAATCCACCAACGCCAAGTCGGCAAGAAGCCGGATACCGAACGATAGTTCCATTCTCCATCTTTAGAAACTTTTCCATCTACAAACCAACGTTTCCCGTGACCAGTATTAAAGGAAGTATTAAAATCAGGTTTAGTGATAGCTGTTTTATCAACTACCAAGTTTGACATACCATACCAAGATTGGTCAGCTGGTTTCCCCTTACTAGGATCACCTTGGAAACCTGTCCAGAAATAATTTTCATGAGTATGGTAGCCCTCACCTGTTTTACCAAGACCAGTGATAGTATCAGGTGCATACAGACCTAGAGAAAGACGGAGTTTCCCATTTTCATCTAGAATGGCATCCCAGTCCACATTGGTCTTGTAAGAACCGCCCTTTTGTAACTCTATCCCAGCCAAAACATCGTAAGGATTGCGTTTAATCCATTTTGCAGTACTGATTGAATAATCTGTCTCTGCTTTACCCCAGTTAAAGTTAGCAAAGAAAGTATCGACTGGATTTTCACCATCTTTAGGCTGCATAAACTGATAATTATATTCTCCAAGGGCATTTTCATGATAACGACCATATTCGTAGGTCATGGCATCATACCAAGAATATTTAATCGGGTAATTCAAAGAACGTGCATACTCTTTTGTATAGAGCAAGAAGTCACGCATTTTAGGTCCTAAAGGCTCTACCTGACTACCAGTTGTTTCTTGGTTAATAAAATAGCCATCATAACCATAATACTTGGCAAGCTCAACTAATTTACGAGCAATAGGAAAGGTCTTTGAACCTTCAGAATCTTCTTTTAAGGCTTCTGCAAATCGTTCCTGATCCTTAGCGCTGGAAGACCAATTAAAAAAGAGGGTACCATAGATAGGAACGCCATTTCTATGCGCAGCATCAATGACATCTGAAGTAGGAACTAACCCATCCCAGAAAACCATCGAGTGTAAATATTGCCAATAATCGAAGGCATAGGCCTTAAATTCCTCACCGCCAACAGAAGCATGGTCAAGTGCTTTAGAGTTCATATTAGACAAGGCCTGAACCTTAGCCTCTGGATTTGCTTGCTGATTGATTTGATGCCCTTGATAACGTTCAGCCAAAGGCACGCTAGCACGGTTAATCTCATCATCTTCTCGAGCCCCAGGTTTCCAATTTAGCAAATCTTGCCAAGTATCAAACTTAACTTCTTTTGGCTTTAGTTTTTTCTCTTCTTGACTTGGTAGATCCTCTACGACTTTTGCTTCCTTAGTTGCAGGTTTTTCCTCTTTCTCTGCGACAGTTGCTATATCTTGACTCTCTACTACTGGTTTTTTATCTTCAACAACTGCTTGATTTTCTGTATCTGGCTGTGCTGCTTGACTTGCCTCCTCTGAAGCAGCTTTCCCTTGTGCTTCCTCTGACGCCTCTTCCTTCGGGGCATCTGCATTGACTAAAGCCACATCACTAGCTTGGGACAAGTCTGTAAGCTTCTCTTCTGCCGAAACATTTGCCACTCCAAAAAGAGCTATCCCTACTAAAACAGAACAAACTCCCAAGCTTAACTTTCTGATGCTAAATTTTTGCTTTTTATAAAATTCCATGTTTACCTTGACTCCTTCTCTTCTTTTCTTAGTTTTGCGACTATCCAATTCTAAATACTAACACCACTCCCTTTTAAAGTAATCGCTTACATTTCTCTTTAAAAAAGAAAACTTCATTCAAAACCATTCTACCCTTTGCTTACTTTCATTGTCAATCCTTTCTATCCCATCCTATAAATAGGGCTTAAATCTCTAAAAAAAGTACAAAAAAAGAGAGCTAAGCTCTCTTTTTCTATACTATGAATTATTTAGCGATTTTCGCGAAGTATTCAAGAGTACGTACAAGTTGTGCAGTGTAAGACATTTCGTTGTCATACCATGAAACAACTTTAACCA
>CAUVRI010000024.1:0-21901 GCA_963554405.1 uncultured Streptococcus sp.
AATGAAACAAGACCTGAAATCATAGCAAATAAATGATTTACTGTACCAGTATTTGGTAATGACTTATTTTGCTTATCTTGGACTTTCTGAACAGAAGAAGTTAAGCCTGAATTCGTATTATTAGAATATCCAGTTTTAGATTTCTCTCCTACTACTGTCCCATTGTTCTCTTTACGATCAATATTAGAACTAGCTTGCTGATCTTTTGAAACATTAGAGTTTGATTTTAAAGTTTTATCACTGGATGTACTATCTGTTACTTTCAAATCAGTCTCTTTACTTGTTTCATTTTTACCAGTATGAGAACTTGATATTCCTTTTTCCTCAGTAGGTTTAACTTCCGTTTTTCCTTTTTCTTTACTTTCACTCTTCTCCCCAGTTTCTTTATTTGTACCTTGTTCGTTATCTACCTTTTGTTCCTCTTTATTATTACTGTCTGGTTTCACCACTGATGGTGTCTCTCCAACTTTAATGATATAGGGTTCTGATATGTTACCGACTATATCTTCTGTAGATACTTTAAGTACATCTCCTTTTTTTAATACAGGAGTTGATAAAATCCAATTTCCTTTTCTATCAGGTTCAACTAAACGTTTTGTTCCATTTGGAAGAGTAACATGAATTAGAGAAATTTTTGATTTATCTTCATTAGAATTTTCTTCTTTTATATGCTGATTGACTACTCCCCCAATAGTATTACTTCCTTCAGTTAGACTATTAATCTCACCTAATTCAGGTGGCACAATATAAGCAGTAAATTCACCATTTATAATTCCCCCTGGGGATTTTAACGTAACAAGACCTTTTTCACCATTTTTTAACGCATGTTTAGCAGGAATATTAAATGTAACCCTGCCTCCATCTTCAGTTCTAGTCTCAATTACAAAACCATCTGGAAGAACTAATTTAGCGTGTATTCCATTATAAAAACCACTGATAAATCCTACATAGGACTGACTACCATCTCGTTTTATGTGAAAATCATTATTATTTGCACTTGTACCATAATTATATAGGCTAGACTCATCATCAGAAAAGCCTTCAACTTCTACTTTATTTGATTCAAATTTGTTATTTTTAGAAACCCAAACTTCTGCTTTTCCTTCACCTTTATAAAAATAGTGTTCCTCAGGAATATTTATTGAATAATAATTATTTTCTCCTGTTTCAGCAGATAATTTAGTACCATCTGGTAACAATACATATACTGTAGAATTTGGATAGGTATATCCCGATAAAGTTTGATAATTGGGACTATACTGAATGGATTTACGCACCTCTGGAGATTCAACTTCAGAAACTACAATTTCTTTTTCAAAAATATTACCAGCTTTGTCACTTGAAATGATTTTAATTTTTTCACCTGGACCGACATCAGGTAATTCGAATTCCCATCTTCCTTCAGAATCAGTAGAAGTCTCTTTGGTATCTCCATTTGGTAAAATTATTTTAAATGTTGCATTTCCATCTCTATCATTGTAGTTCGCTCGTCCATTAATCACTTTATCTCCTGCTATAAGATAAAAATCTGGAATACTTGGAGCTTCAGTATCTGCAACACCATCCGTATCATAACGTGAGTTTCCATCAGAATTAATTTTATAAATTGTAAACCTTTCATAATTCTTAAAAGCACTCCCACTTGGGATCTTCAATTCATAATTTCCTTCTCCATCAGATACAGTCTCTACCGTACCATCATAACCAATTCTTAATCTAGTATTTGGCGTTGTCTTACCAATAACTGACTGGCTACCATCTTTATGATTTTTAAATTGGACTGTGGTTTGGATAGATCCAGATTCTTCCGCACCAACCTTACTAACTAACGCTGGACCACATAGCATTAAGCTCACTAGTCCATACCCTAAAACCTTTTTAACTTTTCTGTTCATCAGAACCTCCCAAATAATACTACAAGTAGTGTTTTTAATAACTATATTCTACACTATATAGTTATAATTGTAAACGCTTAACATATAAAGTGTGCTCTTCAAACTATATTTCTGTTTTCTATACTATTATTTAACTATGTTTTACTTTCCGCAGTGACAAAAGTACCTGAAACAGAATCTGTTTCAGGTACTCGGAATAATTGTGAGTAAAACAGTTCGGGAAACTGTTTTAGCCTGAGCTAAGAAATTCAAGAGCTAAGGGGCTCAAAAATAATTGAACACGGGCTGCGGATTGTGTCAAAAAGATAAGTTCTCCTAGAATCTAAAGATTCTTCGTCAAACTTCCTATTTTGACTTTATCCGCAGTCGCCCTTTGTATCTTGATTTAGTCATGGAACTTCGTAGAAGTTCGCTGACGTCCGTACTCACCTAAGGAAAGTTTCTATGATGACGTTTGTCTTCAATCTAAAAGCCTCGGGAAACCTGAGCTTTTAGATTGAAATTTCACCGTTCTTTGATCATCTTCGTTGCGATCTCCAAGAGCTCCACTCCCATCTGAAAGTGCTCGTCTAACAAATCATAGACGGCATCTTCGGACAGGACACCACAAGGAAGATCTGCCGGAAAGTCAGCTTGATTGGAAAAATCCAAATCATCAAAATAGACCTGACTACTATAATAATCGCGCAGTTGGATATAGCTTTCTTGATGCTCTCTTAGCTGATCCACTGCTTTTTTGGTTTCTTCCAAAGTTTTGGCATAGTCATTCAAATAACCTTCCATTCTTTGGATCCGTTCGATGTTTTTCTGTGCAATTGCCATGATTTACTCCACTTTTACCACTTCTAGATGGGGGCCACCTAGAAGCACGAGGTATTTTTCTACTTGCTCTTTGCCATAAGAACGACGAAGAGCTTCTGCATAGAGATCGAGCTGATCCCGGTAGCGTTCGACCAATTGGCTAGGAACCTTGTAGTGATCCGTCTTATAATCAAAGAGCAAGATCCGGTCTTCTAGCACCAAGTAACCATCCAAGATCCCCCGCACGACAAAGTCCTCACCACTAGCTGGATCTTTCTTCAGCATGGCAAAGGGAGCTTCGCGACGGACTCGAGAGGCTTCTTTTTGAAGCAAGGTCCCCAAAGGCGTCTCATAAAAAGCAAGGATGGCCTCTAGCTTGATGCGGGCTTTGACCGCTGGCTCCGCTTGAACTTGCTCCAAGGCTTGACGCAGTGTATCCAACGTGATTTCTTCTTCAAGCGGCATGCGTTGCATGAGTTCATGGACAGCACTACCGACTTGGGCTCCTGTCACGGCTTTTTCTTGACCAAAAGTTGGCAGCTCAAAGTCAGGCGTCACAGTCTTTGCATCCATAATCTGGACGCCATTGGCATCCATGACCGGCTCGTAGAATTTCTTGATCTGACTAGGGGTACGGACACTTGGTAAATGAATGGCCGGAGCATAGAGCTGATTGAGGCGATCAACATTTTCCAAGATATCCAAGGCCCGACGAATATCCTCCGACTGACGGATATCCTTGAGCTGATCAAGCCGGGAATCCTTCTCCTTCTCTAGTGGTTCCAGCTGATCTGGTGTCAGGTCTTCGTCTGTCACAAAACGCGTGTCATAGGCCAGAGTATTCTTAGTAAACACATCTTGAATGGCAAAGAGCCAGTCCTGATAAGAGGTCCATGCTTTTCGTTTCTCCGGATCCAGCTTGCCATTGCGACTGGTCCCCCAATCGGTATCACGCAATTTGTCCTCACGGCCTTTTCCAACCAGATAGAGCTTGAGCTCGGCCCGTGTCATGGCGACATAAAGAAGACGCATCTGCTCTGAAATCGTGGCCAATTTTGTTTCTTCCACGTTCCGTTGGTAGCAAGGCGTTTCGATCTGCAGGCGAATGGTTTTTGGAGCAGCTGGATTCTCTGTCTCAACCGGCAGGTTCGCAACATATTTAAAGCCAATCCCTTTTTGACGACTGAGAATAATTGGCCCCGATTGATCCTTACGGTTAAAAGCCTTGTCCATATTGAGAATAAAGACATACTTGAATTCCAGCCCCTTACTCTTATGGACGGTCATGAGCTGGACGGCATCTTTTGGAGCCGCAAGAGGTACGCTAGCCAAATCGTGTTCATTTTCGATCACCTTGTCGATCATGGCAATGAAGCGCGACAAGCCCTTAAAGCTGGCCTTCTCATAATCATTGGCCCGAAGCGTCAAGGCATAGAGATTGGCCTGGCGCTGGGCCCCATTTGGAAGGGCGCCGACATAGTCATAGTAATAGCGATCCTCATAGATTTTCCACAGCAAATCATAGAGCGAATGGGTCTTGGCAGCAGTCCGCCAACAAGATAAAACCTTGAGGAAGTTCTCGATTTTAGCTGAGAGCTTGGCATCGATCAGGTTTGCATGCTCTGCGGTCTTTTCGAGGGCTAACTGGACCTTGTGGTAGAAGGCCACTTGCTTTTGCTCTGGAAGAGTCTGCAAGGAAATCCGTGCCAACTCATCTTCATCAAAGTCAAACATAGGGGATTTCATAAGTGCTACTAAGGCATAATCATGCAAGGGATTGTTAATGGTCCGCAAGGTATCCAGCATGACCATCACTTCCAGTGACTCAAGATAATGCGCCTGTCCGCTATCTGCCACAATCGGAATATGGTACTGGTCAAAGGCTTCCAGAATCGCATCATTTCGCGTTCGAGTCGCAGTCAAGAGCGTGATCTCTTTAAAGGGCACTTTTTCTACCCGATGGAGACGTAAAATTTCTTTGATGACCAGGAGAATTTCTCCCTTGGAAATCGTCTCGACTCCAAGGGGAGCTTCCTCGTCTTCGGTCTTTTCTTCCTGATCTTGGGATCCATCATAGAGCAAAAATTCTGCCCGATGTTGTGGCAAGGCCATCCGCTGCTTGTCACTACCTGCGACTAGATAGTGGGTTTGATTGTAGTCAATCTCGCCCACCTCTTCGTCCATCAAATGACGAAAAACATCATTGGTCGCGTCCAATACCTCCACATGACTTCGGAAATTTTCCTTGAGCAGTATCAACCGCCCTTTTGCCCCTTCTTCCTGGTAGGCCTTAAATTTATCATTGAAAATCTGTGGATCTGCCTGACGGAAGCGGTAAATCGATTGCTTGATATCCCCCACCATGAAGCGATTGTGGCCATTTGACAGCAAATCCAACATCCGCTCTTGGGTGTGGTTGGTATCCTGGTACTCATCGACCATGACCTCATGATAGCGCTCTTGAAAGGCTTGTCTCACCTCTGGGAATTGCTCTAAAATTTGAATCGCAAAATGACTGATATCCCCAAATTCATAAGTTTTTTCTTGGATTTTTCGCTCCAGATAAGCGCGAGCGAAGTCTCTGATAAAGTCCCGCAACAAGGAGAGCATGGGGCCTTCTTCTTGATGGAAGGTTTGTTGAAATTCCAGCTGATAGAGCTGATTTTCCAAGTCTCTGAGGCGATTGATATGTATGGTTTTATCCTGGTTATAAGCCGTGACTAACTCTTTCAACTCTTCTTTTCGGGCTCTATTGGTCAAGGCTCCTCCATTGGAAGCCCGACTAATCGCCACGACCGCCTTTAGGACAGAGGTCAATTGCTCTTTATTGGTGCGACCTGTCAGGCTTCCAATCTGATCGAGCACCTCTTCTACAGCTTCCAAATATTTAGCCTTACCAAATGCTTGGCCTTCATTGGACAAATGAAAGGCAAAAAAGCTTTCTGCCTCATAAAGGGCCTGCTGGATGCTCTCCATCAGATCGCCTTCAACCTGGTCAAAATCAGTCTCCTCATAGCCTTTTAGGAAATGCTCCTCCAGCCATTTCTCCGGATCACTGGTCGACTGAAGAAAATCATAGATCTGGTAGACCTGTTCTTTAAACAAGGTCAAATTTTTGCGCTGTCCCGTGAAATTCTTGACCATCTGCACAAAGGCTTCTTGGTTTTCCCCCTGGTAATAGCGGTCAAAAACAGCTTGAAAAACTTCATTTTGTAAGAGGCGTTGCTCACTGGCGTTTTGTAAAATGCGAAACTGAGGCGCTAACCCAAGCAAATAGCCATAGCGCGTTAGGACCTTTTGGGTAAAAGAGTCCATGGTTCCGATATCGCTGGTGGCGACATCTGCGATTTGACGGGCCAGGTGTTGCTTGAGCTCTGGGTCATCGCTCGCTTGCAGGGCTTTCCCAAGTTCACTTTCCAAACGCTCCTTGAGCTCTCCTGCTGCTTTGACCGTAAAGGTCGAGATAAAGAGCTCCTTAATCGAGATGCCACGCTGCATCTGATCCAAAATCCTTTGCACCATGACAAAGGTCTTTCCTGATCCAGCAGAGGCTGACACCAAGATATTGGACCCCGAACTATAGATGGCATCGATCTGTTCTGGTGTTCGCTTTTGCTCTTTGGTAGAAGCTGCCTCTTGGGCCTGAAGGGCCTTGATTTCTTCTCTTGTCAAAAATGCTTGTTTGATCATTTGTTCAAGACCTCCTTCATCTTCTCGATCCAAGCGGCTTTCACTTTTTCACCGCGTATGCCTTTTTGGTCTAGTTTGGTCAAGAACCGTGCCTGACCGAGGTGACGATCGGCTTCAAATCCTGTGATAGATTTAAACTGCTCCACGAATGGTGCGATATTGCGCCCATTTTCACTATAGGGATTGATGGCAAATTGTCCCTTGAGAATCCCTTCTGCTGCTGTTTTATAGAGATAAGCGTTGTACAAGAGGAGCAAGTCCAGTTCTTCCTTACTCAGCATCATGGCCTTGTTTTTATCATAGGCCTCGCCCAGATAAGGCGCCTGATCTGCCATAAAGAGTCCCTTGTACTGTTGACTTTTCATGGTTTGGTTAATGGCATCCTCTACTGTCTTGGTCTTTTTCAGATCCACTACAGGATCTCCCATTTCCAAATACATGGCCCCGAAAATCCCCTGCTCCTCTTGGTATTCCTTCAAATCCTGAATCGCAGAAAGATAGGTCGGCAATTGAGAATTCAGGCCATTAAAGAACTTGTCATAGTGGAACTGCGTCAGACTGGACTTGTAGTCCACGACTCCGAGGGCTCCCCGATCCCTCAATTGATCAATGCGATCCACCTTGCCTCGTAGCTGCAGGAGACGGCCATCGGACAATGGATAAGAGGTGTGGGTACTTCCACCAAAGAGGGTCTCCTCACCGATGGTCTCGATACCATTTTGCTGGGCGAGGACACGCCCTGTTGTTTTCGCGGTATCAAGAAGCAAGTTGCGAATAAACTCGGTCTCTCCATTTTCTCCATACAATTGCTGGAACTCTGCTTCTTGGCTGGTTTCTCGAATCGCCTCGTTTAAACGCCGATCAAACGCTTGATCGGAGCTATCTTTTAAGACTTTTTCAAAGATCCGGTGCAAGAAATTCCCATGACTGCGGGCATCTGGCCGGATGGTTTCATCCTCTTGTAAGCCCAAGACATAGCGCAGATAAAAGGCATACTGGTGCTTGTAGTATTCATTCAAGGCAGAAGCGGATAAGGTCAAGGCTTTGCCCTCTGGATAGAGCGCTTGAAGCGTATCCGACTGAAGCTGACGGCTCTTTAATTCTGTTGAAATCTGAGGAATCTGGATGCCTTCAGCGGCTAATTTCTTGCGCAAGACCCGTACCGCCACACCCCAAAAGTTGGCTTCTTTAGGAGACAGCTCACTCGTGATCTCCTCTTGGTGGAGTTCGATCACGCGCGCTAAGAGGGCTCGGTAGGTCCCGATGTCATCACTCGAAGCTTGGGCTTGTTTGGTTGTCCACTCGATAGCAATGGGCTCCTTGGCCAATTCGACAAGGTAAGGAGAGACACTATCTTCCATTTCATTGACCAAGCTAGGGGCCGATAGGACCAGTTGGTTGGTCGCCGCATTGAGAAGCGAAACTGCCACAAAGCGATTTTTCTTGAGATTTTCGCTGGTCACCACCTGGAGCTCTGCTCCTTCTTGGGTGGCCTCATTCAGTTGCTGGCGCTCTTCTTCACTGAGCAGAGAGGTGTTCTGAGCAATTTTTGGAAAACGCTCCTGGGTCAGCCCGATCGCGTAGACATAAGGCGCTGTCAAGGGTTCAATCAAGTCATAGGACTGAACGGTCACCACATCAACAGTAGCAGGAACTGTCCGGTATTGAGACAATTGCATCCCCGATAAGAGGAGAGCTAGAAAGTCATCCACTGTCAGCTCTTGGTCCTCAAAGACCACGTTCAACTCCTCTAAGACATGAAGGAAGGCCTTCCAGACCTGGTCATAGCGCTCCTGCTCCTCCAAGGCTAGATCCTTGATCAAAGCTTGTAGATTCTGAGAAAGCTGGGCCTCTTGCAGAAATTCTGTAAAGGTGGTTAAGAGTTGGGTCACCTTTTGTTTGCGCTGTGAAAAGAAAGGAACTAGAGGTTCTACGACGCGTTCCCGGAGGGCATTGAGCTCCTCTAGATTGAACTTACCCTGACGATTGCTAGTAAAAGGCTTGTGAAATTTTGTAGCACCCTTTACTTCCGCAAAGCGAAGGTATTGCTCAAAAGCATCAACTTCTTCTTGCGTCAGATCACTATACAGACCCGTTTTTAACAGATTGATGACGTCTTCCGTCTGATAATTGAACTGCTTGATCCGCCCTAGCGATTCAATGACCTGAATCAAGGGATGGTGGACCATGGCCTCACTTCGTCCCAAGTAAAAGGGAATCTGATACTGGTCAAAAATGGTCTTGAGCTGCAGTTGATAAGCTTCCACATCGCCTAGCAAGACCCGAATATCCCGATAGCGTGCCCCATCATGAAGACGCTGACGGATGGATTTAGCGACATATTCCAACTCTTCTTTTTGTGTATTGGTTTGCCAGAGTTGGACCGCTGTTCGATCGTCCTCTTTGAGCTCATTTTCCACTTGTGAAAAATCATAGCGCGCTTCTAACATGCGGGTAATGCGACTAAAAGAGTCTTCGATCGCTTGCCCACAATACTGAGGCTGTACCTCAAAAGTCTTTGCCAGCTGAAGGAGAAAGTCAACACTGGCTTGGTAAAGATTTCCCTCTCTAAAGCTTGCCCGATAAGCTTTTTCACTGGCATAGACCCCGATGACAATCTCTACTCCTTTTCGGTGAAGGAGACCAATCAATGCCTCTTCTTCTGCAGAAAAACGCGTGAAGCCATCGACGACGATCGCCACATTCTGTAATTGCTCTTCCAGCTGCCCTTCTTCGACCTGATTGAGGAAAAAGGCCATCTTGGACTGGGATTCATACCGGTGCTTGACCAGCATCTCAGAGACCGCTTCAAAAATCGCCAAGAGGTCCTCTCTTTTTTCAGCTTCCTCTAGCAACTCTAAATCTGTAAAATCCATCTGGGCCGTCTGCAATTCATGATAGAGCTGGACCAATTGCTGGATAAACTGAGGATCCTTGCGCAGGGCCCCGTAAACTTTGAGATCCTGCTCCTTCATCTGGGACAGAGCTTTAAAAAATAGCATACCTAGACCGATGTCATCCAAGGGTTGCTCCTCAAAAACCTGATTCAGGATGAAATAACGGGCCATTTGCGCAAAGCGCGTGACGGTAATGGCAAAAGAAGCCTGACCTTCTAAATAGGACAAGACCTTGGCTTCTTTTTCAAAGGAAAGAGAGTTGGGCGCAATGTAAAACACACGCTTGCCCTGTTCTACTAACCCTACGGCTTCTTGTGTCAGGACCTGGGTCAAGGGGGTCCGAACATCCGTATAGAGTAATTTCATCCGATCCGTTCTCCTTTTGGCATTTTCTTGAGAGCTTGTTATCTTCTTATTATATCATTTTCACAGGAGGGACTAAAGCAAGAAGTCATGCTCCTCTAGGCCCAATATTAGGAGATTTGTGCTACAATAAAAGCTGAAGAGACAGAAAGGATACCACCTATGACCAGCATTTATGATTTTTCTTTAGAAAACCAGAATGGGGAGGAGATTCCCCTTTCTCACTACCAAGGTAAGGTCCTCATCGTAGTCAATACAGCAACAGGCTGTGGCTTGACCCCGCAATACCAAGGACTGCAAGATCTCTACCAGCGCTACCAGGAAAAAGGGCTTGAAATCCTGGACATCCCCTGCAACCAATTCATGGGGCAGGCGCCAGGAACTGCTGAAGAAATCAATAGCTTCTGCAGCCTCAACTACCAGACCACCTTCCCACGATTCGCCAAAGCCAAGGTCAATGGTAAAGAAGCCCTTCCTCTTTATGACTGGCTCAAAAGCCAAGCAGCTGGGCCACTGGGCAAACGCATCGAATGGAACTTCGCAAAATTTGTCATCGATCGACAAGGCCAAGTCGCCCAACGCTTCTCCTCCAAAACAGAACCAGCTGCCATGGAAGACTTGATCCAAGAATTACTTGAGAAATAAGCAAAAGCCTGAGCGTGAACTCAAGCTTTCTGATGAATGAATATTTATTTTCGAGACTTTCCGCTGTGAGAAAAGTGCCTGAAACAATAACGTTTCAGGCACTCAGGAATTTTGAGAGTAAAACAGTTTGGGAAACTGTTTTAGCCTGAGCCCAGAAATTAAAGAGCGAAGGGGCTCAATAATTAGTCATGGAACTTCTTCGAAGTTCGCTGACGTCCGTACTCACCTAAGGAAAGTTTCTAAGAAGTCATTATCCATAAGCCAAAAAAGCTTGAGCCAATGCTCAAGCTTTTTTTATTATTAATCAATTTCAAGTCCACCGGTGTACAAGCGGTAATAGGTGCCACGTTCTGCCATCAAGGAAGCATGGTTGCCTCGCTCGATGATGCGTCCGTGGTCCATCACCATGATGACATCGGAATTGACAATTGTCGATAGACGGTGGGCGATAACAAAGACTGTCCGACCTTCCATCAAGCGGTCCATCCCTTCTTGCACCATCTTCTCTGTCCGTGAGTCAATGGAAGACGTCGCTTCGTCCAGGATCAAGACAGGCGCATTGGCAAGGGCTGCACGGGCAATGGCGATCAATTGTCGTTGACCATTTGATAGGCCAGCCCCATCATCCGTCAAGACTGTCTCATAGCCTTGATCCAAATGCTTAACAAAGGAATCCACATTGGCAATCCGAGCTGCCTCAAGGATCTCCTCCCGCGTTGCATCGGCACGGCCATAAGCGATGTTTTCCGCAATCGTACCAGTAAATAAGTGGGTATCTTGAAGAACGATTCCGAGGGAACGACGAAGCGAATCTTTCTCGATCAATTTGATATCGATCCCATCATAAGTAATCATTCCGGATTGGATATCATAGAATCGGTTGATCAAGTTGGTGATAGTTGTCTTCCCTGCACCAGTCGCTCCGACAAAGGCCACTTTTTGACCCTTATCCGCATAGAGATTGATGCCATGAAGAATTTGTTTCTTCCCATCATAAGAGAAATCAACATTATCAAAGACCACATTTCCGACCATCTTGACAAGCTGGTAATCTCCATTTGGACGAGGGTGTTTCCAAGCCCATTTGTTGGTTTTCTGATCGGTTTCGACCATTTTCCCATCAACCAGTTCATAATTGACCAACGTCACTTTTCCTTGGTCGACTTCTTCTTCCTCATCCAAGAGATCAAAGATACGATCTCCACCAGCCAAAGCCATCAGGACGAAGTTCAATTGTTGAGAAACCTGAGCAATCGGACCAGTAAAGGAGCGGTTCAATTGTAGAAAGGCCATGAGACCACCAATGGTTAAACCACCGATACTGTTCAGGGCAAAGAGGCCACCGATCAAGGCCGTCAGAACAAAGGAAACATTTCCCAAGTTCCCAAGAATTGGCATGAGGACATTGGCATAGCGATTGGCTAGATAAGAGGATTCAAAGAGCTGGTCATTGATCCGATCAAAATCTTCAATGCTTTCAGATTCGTGCACAAAGGCCTTAACCACTTTCTGACCAGTCATCATTTCTTCAATAAAGCCATTTTCAATCCCCAAGTATTTTTGTTGGGCCCCAAAGTAACGACCTGACTTGCTAGAGACATTCTTCATGACATAGAACATTACGACAAGCATCATAAGGACAATCAAGAACAAGAGCGGACTCACTGTCAGCATGGTGATCGCCACTCCAAGGATGGTAATCGCTGAGGATAAGAGTTGAGGAATGGATTGTTCAATCGCTTGACGAAGGGCATCAATGTCATTAGTATAGATGGACATGATATCCCCGTGTTGGTGGGTATCAAAGTAACGAACGGGTAGTTTTTGCATGCGCGCAAACAACTGATTTCGAAGGCTTCTAAGCGCATCTTGGGAAACAGTCGCCATGATCAAGGTAAAGCCATAGTTAGCAAGTACCCCGATCAAACAGATCAAACCAACCCGTGTCAAGAAGGACAAGAGCGGTCCAAAATCATGGCTGTTTGACGTTAGCATAGGCTCCACATAGACATCGACCAAGGACTGAATCGAAGCTGTCACATTGACCGTCGCAAGAGACGATAGAATGATTAAGATAAAGGAAACAATCAAGGATACCTTGTAGTTTTTCCAAAGGAAGTCCAGCAGGCGAAGGATAGAGCCTAGATTTGCTTTTTTCTTAGTTTTCATCTGCTTCTCCTTTCCCTTGTGTTTGCATTTCATATACTTCTTGGTAGATGGCATTGGTCGCAAGCAATTCCTCGTGACGACCGATCGCATCGATTTGGCCATCATTCATCACGATAATGCGATCTGCATCTTGAATAGAGGAAATCCGTTGACCAATGATGATTTTGGTAGTCTCTTTCAAGCTGGTTGCCAATCCTTGACGGATCAAACTATCCGTCTTGGTATCAACCGCAGACGTCGAATCATCCAAGATCAAGATCTTCGGATTCATGAGAAGGGCACGCGCGATACAAAGACGCTGGCGTTGACCACCAGAGACGTTGGATCCCCCACGCTCAATCATGGTGTCATAACCCTCTTTGAAATCTTGAATAAATTCATCGGCTTGGGCAATCTTACAAGCTGCGATGATCTCTTCATCCGTCGCATCTTTATTTCCCCAGCGCATATTTTCTTTAATCGTACCAGAGAAAAGGACATTGGTCTGAAGAACCATGGCCACTTGCTTACGAAGGGAATCAAGATCGTATTCTTTGACATCGTGGCCTGCTACTGTCACCCGACCAGACTCGACATCATAAAGACGAGGAATCAACTGAACCAAGCTTGATTTCCCTGATCCTGTTCCTCCCAAGATCCCAATAACTTCCCCTGAACGAATGGAAAGATTAATCCCTTGTAAGACATGGGTCTTGTCGCCATTTTCATCAGTATAGGCAAAAGTCACATCCTCAAAGTTGATGGATCCATCAGCGACTTCTTTGATCCCATTTTCTGGAGAGTCAATCGTCGTTTTGGTCGTTAAGACTTCATTGATCCGCTCGACAGAGGCCATGGAAATCGACAACATGACAAAGATCATCATAAACATCATGAGCGACATGAGAATGGTCATGGTGTAGCTAAACATAGAAGTCAAATTCCCAGTGGAGAGTTGACCACCAACGATCAGATGAGCCCCGATCCAAGAAATCAAAAGGAAAGAAGCATACATGGAAAGCATCATAGCTGGGCTACTCAAGACAACGACACGGATAGCCTTCATAAACATGTTGTAAATCAAACGTGAAGCCTTCTTGAATTTAACGGTTTCATCTGCTTCCTTAACGTAGGACTTGACCACCCGCATATTGGTGATGTTTTCTTGAATGCTGTTGTTGAGATTATCATAAGCTTCAAATACTTCTGTGAAGAGCGGATACACAATCTTCATGATGATGCTTAAGACAGCTGCCAAAAAGATGGTCACATAGACAAAGATCATGGCCATTTCCGGATTGATCAAGAAACAAGCCACAATGGCAAAGATCAAATTGAGCGGTGCCCGTACACAGATCCGGATCACCATTTGATAGGCATTTTGCACATTGGTCACGTCCGTCATCATCCGAGTAACCAGACCACCTGATGAGAACTGATCAATATTTTCAAATGAGAAGGTTTGAACCTTTTTGAAAATAGCCCGACGAAGGTTTTTGGCAAAACCAGCCGATGCATAGGCGCCATAACGGGCAGACTGCATCCCACAAAAGAGGGAGAGAAAGGCACAGACCAGCATGAGCCCACCGTAAAACAAAATATTGTTCATGTTTCTTTGTTGAACACCTTGGTCCAAAAGACTCGCCATGACAAAGGGAATCGAAATCTCAAACATGACTTCAAAGACCATGAACAAGGAAGCCAAAATCGAGGGCTTCTTGAATTCTTTGATCTCGGAAATTAAGGATCGAATCATTATTACCTCCAATGTTATTCATACTTTTTCCTGCGGTAGAAGCAAAGCTTCTTTCCATCGAAAATAGGTCAAAACACACAAAATTCCCTGAGGGAAAGACCCTAGGGATTACGCGTTTTTTATAGTCTTCATTGTAACCTAAATTGCAAAAAAATGCAAGATTTTTAGACAGCATCCGTTTTTCTGTTTATCTAGTACAAAAGAGGCTGGGACAAAAGTCCTAGCCTCTCAATTGTTTTTGGATTGTCGAGCAAGACGCAGTGGTTGAGTGGGCTCTACTACGCTGATTTCATCAGCTTTTACAGCCCTACTCAACTGTGCGGAGGTGGGACGACGAAATCGAATTCTAACGAATTACCAATTTCTGTCCCACTCTCTCTTTCATTGATTACAAGGCTGTGATGGCTGTGATCAAACCAAAGATGATCCCTGGTGCATTGGCTGCAGCAAGTGGAATATCGCGTTCTTTTTTGAAGAGTCCGTAGTAAACCCAAAGGCTACAGTTGATGGCTGCGACAAGAGGTTGAACAAAGTTTCCTTTGTGACCAGCGAGGTTATCCATGATTTGTGGGAAGTAAGACACGTACATCATCACAGACATAAAGGTCGCAACCCAACCGAGAATTTTCATTTGTTTTTCATTCATTTTGAAACTACCATTTCCTTTTCTTTTTTTAAAGTATGCACTATTCTACCTTTTGTCCTTTACAAATTCAAGTCTTTTTTTCAAATGTTACCGAACTGTAAAGTGTCACAATCTTGTGATTTTGCAGGAAGATGGATTTCTCTTCGAGAGAGTCTTCTCTCTAGTTTCCATTTTTGACACATTGTCTAATTTTGTGCGAATGTAATCACTTTCATCTTGCATAGCATGCAAATTAATTGCATTTTCTTCCTACTTATGCTATTTTGATACACGGAGGTAAAATTTTATGAATAAACAAAAAATCAACCAAATCGTTGGCTCGATCGGTGCCTTTATTGGGATTATCGTTTTCATTGCCTACATCCCACAAATTATTGCTAATTTACAGGGAAATAAGGCCCAACCTTTCCAACCCTTGTCAGCTGCTATTTCTTGCTTGATCTGGGTCATTTATGGTTGGACAAAGGAACCTAAAAAAGACTGGATTTTGATCATTCCGAATTCGGCAGGTGTCATCCTAGGGGGATTGACTTTCCTTACATCACTTTAATAGAAAGTGAACAAAGACTGAACTCTACGGGTTCAGTCTTTTTTGTGTATCCCTTTGAAAAACAAAAACAATCGCAGTCGGTTTTCGTACAAAAAAGCCCGCTATGAGCAAGCTAAAAAAATTGACAATTCTTTTCTTTGAATAACCTATGCTGGATTATTGTGCAAAAATATCCAAATAATATCTGATTATTATTAGAGTATATTGAAACTTTCCGCTGTGAGAAAAGTGCCTGAAATAATTATGTTTCAGGCACTCGGAATTATTGAGACCTTAGGCTCAATAATTAGTCATGGAACTTCTTCGAAGTTCGCTGACGTCCGTACTCACCTAAGGAAAGTTTCTAATTTAATTTGAGTTTCTTTTCCTAAATCTGCACAATCTTACGATAACTCCGAGAGGTGATCCAAAAGACGATTAGGTAGGTGATGAGAAAGACAGCACAGACGCTGAGGGTGACGACGAGGACTTGGCCACTATTAATGACGCCAAGGACTTTGAGAATGAGGCGGATCATATGGTAGGCAAAGGCCAGGTGGACAAAGGCAAAGATGAGGGGGAGGAAGAAGACAGTCCGCACTTGACGGTTGATGGTCCGTTTGACCTCATCTTCATCAAGCCCTACCTTTTGGAGGATGACGAAGCGGTCACGGTCTTCATAGCCTTCTGAGATTTGCTTGTAGTAGATAACGATGACGGTTCCGACCATAAAGATCAATGACAAGAAAATACCGATAAAGAAGATGCCGCCAAAGAGGCTATTCAACTCTGCCACATCATTGGCTCGGTTGCCTCCATAGATAAATGTTCCTTGGGCCTGTTGGCTACTCAATTCATCGATCATCTTGTCATAGCTGGCTGCCAGCTTGAGTTGCTGGTCTTCGTCAACATTGACATTGAAGCCACCATAGATATTGGTATTGATGGCAAGATCCGGAAACTGAGCGACAAAGGCTGAAAGGTCTGGCACGATCAGGTAATTGAAATCCTCCGTCAGCATATTAAACTGATTTGGAACATGATCGGTGATAAAATCCTTGCTCACTTCTTCCTTGACTTGGAAGTCTTGCCCATTGATGGTGAACTGCTTTTGCCCTTTAAGAGCCTTGTTATGAGCAAAGAGGATGACTTGGTTGCCGGTCAGATCGACCTTTTCTCCGGTCATTTGTTCATAGCTAGCTGCATCAAAGACCATAAAGACAGTTTTGGGAGTGACGTTGCGCTCATCAGCTGGATAGACGGTGAAAGCCGTGCCATTTTGTGATTTAACTCCAAAGTTGGCATAGGTCATCAGGTCACGATTTTTGATCTCAAGATGATGCTCAGAGGCAAATTCATCAAATTTCTGGTTGATTTGCTCTAGGTCTACCCCTTTTCCTTGGACAGAGAAATCATGAGGAGACATGATCTTCTTGATCGTTTCACCACCGATATAGATGTTGGTCGCAGCAGAAATGGTTACCAATACCATGGTCGAGAGGATGGCAATGGTCGCAAGCCCCACTGCATTTTTCTTCATGCGATAGATGAGGTTAGAGACCGAGATCATGTTGTTGGGTTGGTAATAATAGTTCTTCTTTTTCTTAAGCAGATGCAAGAAGACGGTGATCCCAGCATTAAAGAGCAGGTAGGTCCCGATCATGACCAAGATAACGGCTAAAAAGAAGGTCACAAGCGCAATGATAGGGTCTTTGACAGACACAGCTAGGTAGTAGCCAAAACCGAGAGAGGCTAAGCCAAGGATGGTTTGGGGCCACAAGAAGCGGGCTTTCTTTTCACCACTAGCCTTCTCACGCGTCAACTGCAGGGCATTCAAACGGAGAATGCGCCAAGCATTGAGAAGAACCAAAAGGCCAAAGATGAGACCAAAGGTGACAAAGACCAGGACGACAATCCCAGGTTGGAAGGTAGATACCAGCTGGACCTTCATCTTCATGAGTTTCAAGAGGAAGGCAAAGATCAGCTTGTCAAAGAGAGCTCCGATCAAGACTCCGGCTGAGATGGTTAGAAAGCCAAAAAGCAAGAGTTCCTTGAAAATCATGCTGATGAGATGGCGTTTCTCAAGGCCCAGCATGCTGTAGATGCCCAGCTCCTTGGAGCGGTTTTTCATGACGAAGCTATTGGCATAAAGCACGATGATGGCCCCCGCGACATTGACCACGAAGAATCCCAAGCTGAGGGTGAACACTATAGAAGAGCCCCCTCGAAGCTCGGAAATGCGAGGATTAAAGGTCAGGGAGTCAAAGAGATAGGCGATGGTCACTGCGAGAATGACCGCAATAGCAAAGGGATAATAGAGCTTGCGGTTCTTGATCAGATTAGAGCAAGCTAATTTAGTGGTTAATCGTAACATCTACTCCACCTCACTTGCCATGACCGTCAAGGTATCCGAGATTTCTTGGAACATCTGACGCTCTGTCTTTTCCCCGCGGAAGATCTGGTTGTAGAGAATTCCGTCTTTGATAAAGAGCACGCGCTTGGCCCGTGCTGCGGCGGCGGTTGAGTGGGTCACCATGAGAATGGTTTGGCCCATGCTATTGATGTCTTCAAAGACATCGAGCAAAGCAGCCGAAGATTTGGAATCCAGCGCCCCTGTTGGCTCATCCGCAAGGAGGATTTCAGGTGAGGTGATGATGGCCCGTGCTACGGCTACCCTTTGTTTTTGCCCACCAGAGATTTCGTAAGGGTATTTCTCAAGAAGCTGGTGAATACCCAACTCCCGACTCACGCTATCCACCTTGCTCATCATTTCCTTGACGGGCCTGCGAGAAAGGACCAAAGGTAAGAGGATATTGTCCTTGACGGACAAGGTATCGAGCAGGTTGAAGTCTTGAAAGACAAAGCCAAGTTTTTCCCGACGAAAGCTCGAGGCATCCTTGTTCTTGATAGTTGAAGTATCGGTACCGTTGAGATAGACCCGTCCTTCGGTCGGCTGGTCCAGCATGGCTAAGATATTGAGGAGAGTCGATTTCCCGGACCCTGATTCCCCCATGATGGCAACGTATTCGCCTTTCTCCACAGTGAAGTGAATATCCTTTAAGGCTTCGACCTGCGTCCCTTGAAAGCGGGTTTTGTAGATTTTTTTGATGTGTTGAACGTCTAGTAATGACATACTTTTCTCCTTTTTCTAGTAGATCAAGAAAAATTCTTGGGTTTGTTGCAGGACTTGGAGACCAAATTCCGTCTTTTCCAGATCGGTTTGCTCATTTGGTTTCTTAATCTTTTTGGGTTCTTTCATCCATTTCAAGAGTTTCATTTTCTTGACCTCCTTCATTTGATGAGACTATTGTATAAAAAATAAAAGGCGGCTACCATAACCTAACCTTTCATTTTACCGTTTATTTCTTACATTTTTGTAAGATGGGGAATCTTAATCCATGACCAACTTCTTCTCTTCAAAGCGAATAGCGACGGTTGTGCCTCGGCCAACCTCTGAGTGGAGGCTAATCTTGTGGCCCAATTGCTCTGCGATTTTCTTAGACAGATAGAGCCCCAGCCCTGAGGATTGCTGGGTCATGTGGCCATTGTAACCGGAGAAGCCCCGCTCAAATACGCGGAGGACATCGCTATTTTTGATTCCAATCCCGCTGTCTTTTATATAGAGAGTCTGGTCTTTGAAATAGATCTCAATTCCACCTGTACTGGTATACTTGAGGCTATTGGACAAGAGTTGCTCGATGATGACCAAAAGCCACTTGCGATCGGTAATGACGGCGACATCCAAATCATGCAGGTTCACTGTCAAGTTCTTTTGGATAAAAAAGAGGGCATATTTGCGGACCACTTCTTTGACCAAGTCCTCTAGCGACACGCGCTTTAAGACCAGATCGTCATGAAAACTCTCCAATCGCAGGTACTGCAGAACCAGATTGGCATAGGAGTCAATCTTGAAAAGTTCCTGCTCCATCTGCTGCTTGACAATAGGTGTCTCGACATCTTGCACCAAGAGCTGGCTAGCTGCAATGGGCGTCTTAATCTGGTGAACCCAGAGGGTGTAGTAATCCATCAGGTCATTGAACTTGGCCTGGGCTACTTTGCCTTGCTCCAGGCGAGCCTGCTGTTCTTCTATATATTTTTCATAAAGGAGATGTTCCAGTGGTGAGGCAAGCTCTATTTCCTCATACAGCAAGGCTTTGCGGTAGTCCTGAAGGGTCATAGCGAAATCCCAGATCAAGATACAGAGGGTAAAAAATCCTAGCATCAGAGTCGCATAGAGGAAAACCGTCCCCGTCTCTGGAAAGAGAAAAGCAAAGACCAAATCGACCATCAAAAAGATGACCACTAGATAGAGCAGGCGCCTGCGGGATACCACATACTGCCAAAAGATGTTTCCATATTTATTCATGGACTAACCCATAACCGATGCCTTTCTTGGTTTCGATGAAGTTTGACAAGCCAGCCTCTTCTAATTTCTTGCGAAGGCGAGCCACATTGACAGACAAGGTATTGTCATCAATGAAGAAGTCGCTATTCCAGAGCTCTTTCATCATATCATCGCGCGACACGATACTGCCCGCATGCTCAAACAGGACGCGCAGGATCTGAAATTCATTCTTGGTCAACTTGATGACTTCCCCTTCATACACCAAGTCCGTAGACTTGAGATTGAGGATGGCTCCCCGGTGTTCCAGCAGATTTTGATCCGTCCCGAACTCATAGGAGCGGCGCAAGAGCCCTTGGACCTTGGCAAGGAGCACATTTTGATCAAAAGGCTTGGTGACAAAGTCGTCTCCACCCATATTGATGGCCATGACAATATCCATAGCTTGATCCCGTGAGGAAAGAAACATAATCGGAACCTTTGAAACCTTGCGAATCTCCTGGCACCAGTGGTAACCATTGTAGAGAGGCAGTCCAATATCCATGAGAATCAAGTGGGGGTCGGTTTCGACAAAGATCCCGAGGACATCCATAAAATCCTCGACTGCGACCACTTCATAGCCCCATTGTTCCAATAATTGTTTGACCTGTTGGCGGATAATGTCATCGTCTTCGACTAAGAGAATTTTATGCATGGCTTTCTTTCCTTCTTTTTTTCTTCTTCCTATTATAACAGATTAAACAGCAGAGAAAAAGGCTGTTTCAGAGGGAAAGAAAAGCTGAGTCCTACTTTCTTGATGGGAGGCGCTTTTTCTACATCCATTTTTGTGCTATACTGAAAGAAATAAGACACGGGAGGCACAGATGTCGACTATTTTTGATTACCTAAAAGAAGTGACCTACGATTCTATATATGACCGTCCCTTCAAGGAGCTGGATGTCCTCGCATTGACAGAGCTGACCTATTTGCCTTTTGGACACATTGTTCCTCAAGGAGATACAACAGGAATTCCAGTGCGCCTGTCTGATGCGATGGAACTGATCGATCGGACTACCGATTTTATCGTGAGTAACCAGCACCTGCAATTAGTCGATGAGTTGGCTACTTCAAAGCGCTTTAAGAACATCAAACTCCTCAACTATGTCGATGAATACGATCCCGATGTGCAAAAACAGTTTGCGGCCATGACCTATCGGCTTAGTCTGGATGCGTATTTGGTCGTTTTCAGAGGGACGGATGATACCTTGATCGGCTGGAAGGAAGACTTCCACATGACCTATATGGACCATGTTCCAGCTCAGAAGCGCGCAGCCAGCTATCTGCAACATGTCATGAAGGAATTTCCGAAAGGGCGCTTCTTAGTAGCTGGTCACTCCAAAGGAGGAAATCTAGCGGCCTATGCCTCCTCTTACCTACCTGATTCTTTGTTTGAACGGGTCGATGTTATCTACAGCTACGATGCTCCTGGCCTCAACAAGGCCATTATCGAAACCGAAGGCTACCAGCGCACGTCTCCAAACATTCGTCGCTTTGTCCCTCAGGGATCCATCGTTGGCATGATGTTGGAAGTGCCAGAACCGACGACCATTGTCAAAAGTCACGCCTTTGGTGGTTTTGCCCAGCACGATGCCTTTACTTGGGAAATCAAGGACTACAGCTTTGTGACCGTTTCTGAAACCAGTCCAGATAGCCAGCAGACTGATCTGACCTTGAAGCAATGGGTTCGCGAGACCTCGGCAGACGAGCGCAAGAAGTTTTTTGACACCTTTTTTGGCATTTTTCTGGATGCCGGCATCACTTCCATCAATGATCTAACTGATCTCAAACAGCTAGCTAAGGCCAAGGAAATCCTCCAAAATGCCCAGGATTTGGATCCAACCGAGCGAGAAATGCTGGAACGTTTGGCCAAGCAGCTCATCGACACCCGCTTTCAAGCTTGGAAAAAATGGCAGACGGTCCCCCGCATCCTGGTTCAAATGGCCGCATTTTTCAAGCGGAAAAAAGTAATCGAGTCTACCTCTCCACTGCTCCTCGAGCACAAGGAATGAGGCTCAACAACTGAAAAAAGAGACCTCCTCTTCTATTCACTAGAACGCAAAATGAGGCTGGGACAAAAGTCCTAGCCTCTTAATTATCTTTGGATTGTCGAGCAAGACGCAGTGGTTGAGTGGGCTCTACTACGCTGATTT
>CAUVRI010000025.1:0-21251 GCA_963554405.1 uncultured Streptococcus sp.
GGTGGGACGACGAAATCGAATTCTAACGAATTACCGATTTCTGTCCCACTCTCTGAATGTACATTTACTGATTATGATTCTGAAGTCTGTTCAACTGGTTTGTGAGCAGACTTGATAGAGATTTTCCCATTGCTGGTCATGACGGCTTTGAGTTGTTTTTCACTTGGATGTTCCAGGTAATAATCGGTAATAGCATCTTCGATATGGTCTTGGATGGTACGACGGAGTGGGCGGGCCCCCATTTTTGGATCGTATCCCAGATCGACCAATTTTTCTTTCACCTTCTCTGTCACGTCCAGATGAATCTCATTTTGTGCGAGACGTTGATTGACTTCATCGAGCATGAGGGTAACGATTTGAAGCAGGTTTTCTTTTGATAGAGGTTGGAATTCAATGATGCCATCAAAACGGTTCATGAATTCAGGGCTAAAGAAGTTACCGAGTTCTCCAAGTACAGAGTTGGTTCGACCTTCGCGAGCAGCTCCAAAACCAACATTGGCCTCAGCTTTGCCGGTTCCAGCATTAGAGGTCATGATGATAATAGTATCTTTAAAGCTGACGGTACGACCTTGACCATCTGTCAAACGGCCATCATCCAAGACTTGCAAGAACATGTGCATGACATCTGGATGGGCTTTTTCCACTTCATCCAACAACACGAGGGAGTATGGATTGCGACGGACCTTTTCAGTTAGTTGTCCAGCTTCATCGTAACCAACATAGCCCGGAGGAGCTCCGACTAGTTTCGCTACGCTATGTTTTTCCATGTATTCGCTCATATCAAAGCGGATCATATTGTCTGCAGAGCCAAAGAGCTCGATCGCTAATTGTTTAGACAATTCGGTCTTCCCGACACCGGTAGGTCCGACAAAGAGGAAGCTTCCGATCGGACGGTTAGGTGATCCTAGGCCAACACGATTGCGTCGAATGGCTTTCGCAATTTTATCCACTGCATCATCTTGACCGATCACATGGGCTTTCAAATCAGAAGCCAGATTGATCAATTGAGACTGTTCTTTTTCTTTCAAATCACCGACAGGAATATTGGTCTTTTGTTCAACGATGTGTTCAATCGTTTTTTCACTGATGACAGGGATTTCCTGATCGGTGACATGTTGACCTTGCATTTCCTTGTATTTCGCGATTTGGTCGCGGAAGTAGGCTGCTTTTTCAAAGTCTTCTTCGCGCGTCGCTTGAGCTTTGAGGTTTTCCGCTTCAATCAAGCGCTGGTCGATCACTTTGGGATCCACGAAGTTTAGGGTCAGGTTCATCTTAGATCCCGCTTCATCCAACAAATCAATGGCCTTGTCTGGCAGGAAGCGATCTTGGATATAGCGGTTTGAAAGAATAGCTGCCGCTTCGATGGCCCCGTCTGTATAGTGGACGTGGTGGTAGTCTTCGTATTTTTTCTGGATACCCTTGAGGATGGTGATGGTTTCTTCAACCGTTGGTTCATCGACCTTAACGGGCTGCATCCGACGTTCCAAGGCCGCATCTTTTTCAATGATACGGTATTCATTGAGGGTAGTAGCCCCAACTAATTGGAGTTCTCCACGCGCCAAGGCTGGTTTGAGGATATTTCCAGCGTCCATATTGCCCTCACCAGCAGATCCTGCGCCAACAATTTCATGGATTTCGTCGATGAACAGAATAACATCTTCACGTTGACGAATTTCATCCATTAATTTTTGCATGCGTTCTTCGAATTGACCACGGATGCCTGTGCCCTGAACGAGGCTGACGACGTCTAGTCGGATGACTTCTTTTCCTTGCAATTTATGTGGAACGTCGCCATCGACGATTTTTTGAGCCAGGCCTTCCACTACGGCAGTTTTTCCGACCCCAGGCTCTCCAATTAGAACCGGATTGTTCTTGGTTCGACGGTTGAGGATTTCGATGACACGGATAATCTCCTCGTCACGGCCAATGACAGGGTCAATATCCCCTTTGCGGGCAATTTCTGTGACATTGATGCCGAACTCTTCTAACAGTCCTTTTGGCTTTTGAGGGCGTGCTTGACGAGGGTCTTGACCACCACCACGGTTATTGTTTTGGCCGTAGCCGCCACCTCCATAACTGCCTCCGGATTGAGTTGGAGGGGTTTGAGGTTCTTGCGGACTTTGGAAGTTTCCAAGGTTATTGAAGAAATCTTCAAAAGGATCTCCAGTGAGTTGGCTCCGTTGGGTCATGCCTTTCAAGAAGCTGTTATTTGGGTCTGTTTTCATAATTTTATAGCAATTTTGACAGAGGTCTACTTGCTGCTGGCGTCCATTTACATTTGTATATAAATGGATGGTTGATTCATTTATTTTACAATTTTGACAAAGCATATACATACCTCACAGTAGGTTTTTGATGGTCTTCCATCAAGAGACGAGCCTATTTTTAAAAGGTCAAAAATAGTCAAAGATTTATAGTTTCATTATATCAGTATTCTAGAAGTTTGCAAGAATTTGCTACGAAATGTCGCTTAGGAATACTGAAGAAAGCAAATCAATGGAAAAATGTGAATTTTTATTGGAAGAGCTTTCTCTTTTATGATAAAATAGGAGAGTAGAAAGTAAAGAGGAGAAATAAAATGGAATCACATTTAGTACGGATTATCAACCGTTTGGAGACGATGACAAAAGACGGTGGAAACTTAAAACGTAATTTTGAACGTGACGGTGTTGTTGTCGCTGAAGTAGCCTACAACCACAATGAAGAAGAAGGTTCAACCTTTACACTTCGTGATGTTGAAGCGCGTGAAACCTATACTTTTGACAGCATTGATTTAATTGCAATGGAAATTTATGAATTGCTATACTAAGCAACTGAGTGGATGAGTTTGGGGTGGTCTCAAGCTCATTTTTTGTCCATCTGGCTATAGTTTGCGTCTATAAGAAATTCTAAATAGGAACAGTTAGGTTTGAGACTTGAAATCTGCTATAATAGAGAGGACTATTTTCATTACTTGACTAGAAAGAGAATTGACATGACGACAATCATTGATGGAAAGGCGCTCGCTACAAAATTACAGGGTGAGATTGCAGAGAAAACAGTACGATTAAAAGAAGAGACAGGGGTTGTACCTGGCCTTGTTGTAATCGTGGTAGGAGATAATCCAGCCAGCAAGATTTATGTAAGAAATAAAGAGCGTTCTGCTATTGCGGCAGGCTTTCGTAGTGAAGTGAGACGACTTCCTGAAAGTATCAGCCAAGATGAATTATTAGAAGTGATCGAACAATACAATCAAGATCCTCTTTGGCATGGAATCTTAGTGCAGTTGCCACTGCCTAAGCATATCGATGCGGATGCAGTTCTTTTAGCGATTGATCCGACCAAGGATGTGGATGGCTTTCATCCATTGAATATGGGGCGTTTATGGGCTGGAAATCCTATTATGGTGCCATCGACGCCTGCTGGGATCATGGAGATGTTCAAAGAGTATGGGATTGATCTAGAAGGAAAGCGTGCAGTCGTGATTGGTCGTTCCAATATCGTTGGAAAACCTATGGCGCAGTTGCTCCTCGCCAAAAATGCCACGGTAACCTTGACCCATTCTCGGACCCATCATCTGCCTAAAATCGCTAAAAGAGCGGATATCCTGGTTGTGGCGATCGGTCGTGCAAAATTTGTAACAGCAGACTTCGTGAAAGAAGGCGCCGTCGTCATTGACGTCGGGATGAATCGCGATGAGAATGGCAAATTGTGTGGGGATGTCGATTTTGACTCTGTTGCCCCTTTGGCCAGTCATATTACTCCGGTACCAGGAGGGGTTGGTCCTATGACCGTTACCATGCTGATGGAGCAGACCTACGAAGCAGCTGTTCGTACCTTAAAAAAATGAAAGTGTGAGCGAGATGAAGTTTGTCTTTGATTTAGATGGAACCTTGTCATTCGATGGTCTTACCATCGATGATGAAATCAAACAGGTCTTATTGAGAGCAGAAGAATTTGGCCATGAAGTCGCTTTTGCTTCTGCGCGTTCTTATCGGGATTGTTTAGGCCTTTTAGGGGATCAACTGAGTCAGCAACTCGTGATTGGCTTAAATGGCGGGCTAGCTTATCGTCAGGGCCAACTGGTTTATGAGGATCAATTGGACAAGGATGTTTATCGAGAAGTCCTTGGTTTTTGTCGCCATTTCAATCTACCATTTTTTGTGGACGATACCTTTGATTATAGTGGTCAGATTTTGGAAAAGATTCCTTTTATTGCGAATGTGGATCCCCTCAAAAAAGCCCAGTATCGTTCATTAGAGGAGCTGACAGATCCGATTAAGGTCGTGATCTATATGGGTGGCCATGAGGAGCTCGTGGATGAGATCATCGAGCGGATCGAAAAGACAGATAAGGCCCATATCCGCTATCATGCGCATGAAAAATGCATCTATCTCAATCCAGCAGACACGCATAAAGCGACAACAGTAGAAGAACTCTGTGGAGAGAATTTCGTGGCTTTTGGCAATGATCAAAATGATATCGAGCTCTTTGAAAAAGCTCTTTATGCAGTTCAGATTGGTGATTTTCCAGCCCTTCAGCCTTATGCGGATGATCAATTGGTAGCCAAACAAAATCAACCACAAGCTGTGGCTGCTAAGATCTTGCAAGTCTTCGCAGAATTCAGAGGAAAATAAAAGAAGGAGGGGGAGTCGTAGCTTCTCCTTTTTCGTTAGAAATGAGGAAGGTATGAGAACAGTTCAGAAAGAAGAGATCCAGCGTGTCATTGCAAAGCGAGAGGCAAGATCTTATAAGGGCGATTTTGGTCGCCTGCTCTTGATTGGGGGGACTTACCCCTATGGGGGAGCCATCATTATGGCGGCGCTTGCTGCGGTTCATAGTGGTGCGGGGCTGGTCACTGTCGCAACAGATCCAGATAATCTGACGGCCCTTCATAGCCATCTTCCTGAGGCCATGGGCTTTGATTTGGCAGATCACGAACTCCTTTGTGAGCAGCTCCAAAAAGCCAGCGTGATTCTTGTAGGACCGGGCTTAAAGGAAGCAACAGAAAACCAAGCAATCTTGCACATGATTTTTGAGCAAGTCTCTAGCCAGCAGGTCTTGATATTAGATGGAGGAGCTATTAGTCTTTTAGTAGCTTCTCAGTTTGACTTGCCAAAGGCTCAGTTGGTCTTTACGCCTCATCAAAAAGAATGGGAAAAACTGTCAGGACTTGATCTAGCTAGCCAAACAGAAGAGAAGAGCCGAGAAGCGGTTCAAAGTTTTCCTCAAGGGACTGTCATTGTAGAAAAAGGGCCTCACACCCGCATTTGGACAAGTGGGCAAGAAGAGGGCTATCAGCTAGATGTTGGTGGTCCCTATCAGGCAACAGGGGGGATGGGGGATACCTTGGCAGGGATGATCGCAGGGTTTGCGGGTCAATTTCCACAGGTCAGTCTCTATGAGCGCGTGGTGGTTGCGACCTATCTACATTCAGCCATTGCAGAAGACTTGAGCAAGGAGGCCTATGTGGTTCTACCGACGACCATCAGCCAAGAAATCCCCAAATGGATGAAGAAGTGGAGTGACAAAGATCAGGTTACCAGCACTGAAAATAGAAAATAGGTAAAAAAGATGAAGGAAAGCATTCGGAAAGCAAATCAGTATATCGATGAAAACAGGAAGAAGGTTAACCAGCAATATAGAGGAGCATTTCATTTGTTACCTCCAATCGGCTGGATGAACGATCCAAATGGCTTTGTTTATTTCCGTGGGGAATACCATTTGTTTTACCAATTCTATCCCTATGATAGTGTTTGGGGTCTCATGCATTGGGGGCATGCCAAATCAAAAGATCTTCTCCATTGGGAAGAACTGCCAGTAGCTTTAGCACCAAGTGAAAGCTATGATAAGGATGGTTGTTTCTCGGGGAGTGCTATTGTGAAAGATGACAAGCTCTATTTGCTGTATACTGGTCATGTAGACGATGAGGAAAAGCGAGAAGAGACTCAGTGTCTTGCGGTTTCGACAGATGGCATTACCTTTGAAAAGTTGTCTACTAATCCAGTGATCCATGCTCAACATATTGATGGGATCGCAGATATTGCAGATTTTCGTGATCCTAAGGTATTTGAATATCAAGGAAACTATTACGCTGTCGTTGCTTCTAAGACACCGGATGACAGAGGTCAAATTCTCCTATTTGCATCAAGTAATCTAGTAGATTGGACCTTTACATCGGTTCTATTAGAAGGTGAAAAAGGGCAAGGGATTATGTGGGAGTGTCCCGATTTCTTCCCTTTAGATGGCAAATGGGTCTTGATCCTGTCTCCCATTGAAATGGAAAGGCAGCAAGAAAAATACTGGAACTTAAATTCGACGGTTGCCTTTATCGGTGACATGAATTGGGAAACGGGACACTTTCGTGTTGATTCCTATGATGAAATGGATGGCGGTTTGGATTTCTATGCTCCTCAAACTTGTCAAGGACCAAAGGGCGAACGATACATGGTTGCTTGGATGCAAATGTGGCACCGGTCTATCCCCAGTCATGATTTAGCTCATGGGTGGGCAGGTAGTATGACTCTTCCAAGAAAATTGTCTCTGAAAGACGGACGATTGGTTCAGGAGTTACCTGAGTCAGTGAACGAACACTTTCTTGTAGAGCATGCGTCAGAAACCATTGTTAAGGGCAGTCAGATCGCGATCCCAGCGAGAGGGAAACAAACCTTGTTTGAACTAAATGCCAAACCGGGTCGCTCCTTTATCCTTGGATATGGTGATGAAACTGATCCTGATAGTGTCTTGCAATTGATTTACGACGCCTCTCAAAAACGCTTTAGCTTAAGTCGAGACCAATTTGGGCACCCTATTTCTGGAAAAGAAGATCCAGCATTTCAATCGAGATGGATTCAGTTGGATGCTGAAAAGGATCATCATTTTTCGATCATTCGCGATACCAACTCCATCGAAGTATTCGTGGATGGTAAAACTCTCTCGATGACCTTTTATGAAACGACTGAGAATCCCGTCTATACTCTCACGGCAGATGAAGGGGTCGATTGGGTCGTAAAAACCTATCAAAAATAGGAAATCAATAGCCTCCTAAAGAATAAAAGACAAGTCTTGTGACTTGTCTTTTATTCTTTAAGAGAGGACAGAAGCGAGGAGCCCTCCGAGAATGAGGATGATAGCCCCGCTGAGTCGGTTGGCCATTTGGGCGAAGGCGATCATTTCCATACGATCAGATGCGGAGAGAACAGCGATATTTCCGGTTCCTCCCATGGAGTTATTGATCATACCAGATCCGATAGCAGTCTCGACTGGATACAATCCAACCAGTTTTCCGATCAAAGCAGAAGCAAGCCCCATAGCTAGAACAGATGTCAAGCTTAGGAGAATGAATTGCCAGGTCATCGCCTTAGCGAGAGTTGAAAGGTCAATCAAGGAAAGACCGATCCCAGCTAGGACTGCATGGGTGAGGTTAGTCATAATGACTTGGTTGAACATGACCACACAGTTTTCCAAAGGTTTTGGGACAGCATTGAAAGCTTTCAGGATAAAGACGATGATAATCATGAAGGCATAACTGTGGATTTTTGGAACAAAGGCATTGCAGATGACCCCGAGAAGAAAAATACTAAAGGCAAACATCATCCCAACTCCGATTTGGGTCGGATCAAGGGTGAGTTTTTCTTTCTTCAATTCATCTTTATTGACGGGAATCAAGACACCGTGACCATTGTAAGGACTGTCTGCAAAGACTTTGACGATCAAAACAGCTCCAATGATGGCAAGAATATTACCAAGTGTAGTAGCGGGTGCCAATTGAGAGAAGATGGCTGCTTGGCTTCCGTGGAGATTGGCAGCGTAGATCTTTGAAAGAGGCAGGATTCCAGCTCCCATTCCTCCGACCATTTGTGGAAAGGAAACATAGAGAATCGAATGTCCAAATCCTTGTCCCAAAAGGCTTCCAACGATCCCAACAGAGAGAGCACCAATGACCATGGTGACCAAGGAAACAGGAATAAAGCGAGCGGAAGCTTTTACCAAAAGATTGCGATTCATCCCTAGAATAGCCCCACAAATCAAGGCTGCGATATAAAAATCCAGAAAGCCAAAGGAATCTCCCAAAAAGCCCTTGGTGGCTGTGATAATATTTGCTGGAATAACATGGAAGGTCGCTAGAAGAGTAGCTCCTAGTAAGGTGAAGACGGATCCTCCACCTAGGTAAGAATTCATAATTGGCAGTTTCTCACCGATAAAGTAGAGAAGATGCCCCATGACGACCAAAAGGAGGGTTAGTCCAAGCATATTGAGTGGGAGTTTCCCCATAGCAATCGTCACCGAAAGAACGATGACGATGAATGCATATAGAGGAAGACTGACACCGGAAATTTTGATTTCATTCAATTTTTTCATGGTTGTTCAGTCAGCTCCTTATTAGTATTTAGGATACCATTTAAGGTCACGTACAGCTTTGGCCATATCTGTTTCTTTAGCTTGTGCAAGCCCTTGTTCTTGAGCTTTCTTGGCAACAGCTTCTGCTACCTTGATAGACACGTCAGCTACATATTGGAATGGTGGAAGGACTGGAGCACCTGGTTGACCTGGATTGACGATGCCTGACAATGAGTGAGCAGCTGCCCCGATCATTTCATCTGTCAACAATTTGGCTTCAGAGGCCAACATACCAAGACCAAGCCCTGGGTAGATCAAAGCGTTATTGGCTTGACCGATTTCGTAGTCCACACCTTTGTAGCTGATGGTTCCTGAAGGGACACCGGTAGCGACAAAGGCTTTACCGTCTGACCATTCAATGACTTGTTGGGCTGTTGCTTCCAATTTCTTGGTTGGGTTAGAAATTGGGAAGATCACTGGGCGTTCAGTGTTTTCACACATGGCTTCAACCACTTCTTTAGTGAAGGCACCTGGGTTTGTAGAAGTTCCGACCAAGATCGTTGGTTTCACTGTTTTGATCACTTCAAGAAGATTGGTCATATCGCCTTTACCTTCGAAGTCAGCACGTTTTTTAGCAAATGGTTTTTGAGCTGGCGTCAAATCTTCCATATCGTCAAACAAAAGACCTTGTTTATCGATCATGAAGAAACGTTTGTAAGCTTCTTCTGGAGAAAGTCCTTCGGCAACCATTTCAGCGTGAACACGGTCTGCGATACCAGCACCAGCAGAACCACCACCATAGCAAAGGTAAACTTGGTCTGTTAATTTTTCACCAGTGATATCCATCGCTCCAAAGATACCACCCAAGACAACGATCCCAGTTCCTTGAATATCATCGTTGAAAGTTGGGATTTCTTTCTTGTAACGGTTCAAGATATCAGCCGCATTTGAACGACCGAAGTCTTCCCAGTGAAGGTACAATTTAGGGAAAAGTTTTCCAGCTGTTTGAACAAATTGATCGATAAAGGCATCGTATTTTTCACCACGGACACGTTCATGACGGTTTCCGAGATACATTGGATTATTCAACAATTCTTCACGGTTGGTACCAGCATCGATGACAAGAGGCATAACGCAAGCTGGATCAATTCCGGCTGCAGCAGTGTAGACCATCAATTTTCCGACAGAGATGTCGACCCCTTGGACACCCCAGTCACCGATACCAAGAATTCCTTCTGCGTCAGTTGCAACGATCAAGCGGATATCGCGATCGCCAGCCGCATTTTTCAATGTTTCTTCGATATTTTCTGGGTGGTTAATATCAAGGTAAGCGGCATATTGTGGGTCTACAAAGAGTTCAGAATATTGTTCAATGGTGTCTGCGATCACTGGATCATAGACGATTGGGTTGAACTCAACGATGTGTTGGTTAAAGAGGTAGTAGAAAAGAGTACGGTTTGTATTGAAAATTTCCATCAAGAAAAGACGTTTTTCAAGGTCTGATGGTTTGCGCAAGAAATGTTGGTAAGCTTGTTCAGCTTGTTCTTCGATGGTTTGAACATATGGAGGAAGAAGACCGATCAGGCCAAGTTCTTTACGTTCTTCCATTGTGAAAGCAGTTCCTTTATTTAAGAAAGGATTGTTTAAAATTTCATGTGATTTCATTGCGAAATACTCCTCATAAATAATTTATCTGTAAGATTTTTTCTCACGCAAGCCATTATAGTCTTCTGTATTTCTTATAGTCAACTTCCCTTATCCTTATAAAAAATTTTTATAAGTAAGGCTTTTGTGTTAGAATGAAGGAAATGGAAATTGTAGAAATAGAGGGATAGAGATGAATATCCGGGACTTGGAATATTTTTATCAACTGTCGAAATTAAAGTCTTATACAGACGTAGCACATTATTTTCAAGTGAGTCAACCGACCGTGACCTATGCCATCAAGCGTTTAGAGGACCACTATGCTTGCCAGTTGGTAGAAAAATCGTCTTCTAATCGTGTCTTGCACCTAACTCATCCGGGGAAGGTTTTAGCCAATCACGCGCGAGAAGTTTTAATCGAAATCGAAAAGACAGAAAAAGCTGTTGAACGAAGTAAAAAGAATCTGTTGCGCATTGGACTACCGCCATTGATCACCAGCGATATCATGAAAAAATTTGGGACGCATGATGAAGAGCTTGAGATTTTTCGTCAATCGCAATTGGTGCAACTAGGTTCCAGGGATTTGATGCGTTTGTTGGTGCGTGGAGATTTAGATTTTAGTCTGTTGGGAAGCTTAGAGCCCATTTCGCACGCGCATTTGACCAGTCAGCTCTTGTATAAAAAAGAATTTTTTGTGATTGTTTCAAAGGATCATCCACTAGCAGATCGCAAGGAAATTTCTTTTAAAGAGGTGTTAGAGGAGACCTTCATTCTGTTAGATGAGCATCATGTCCACATGACGGCTTTTAAACGCTTGAATGCTCGCTTTGATGATTTGGCCCAGTCTACTGTTGTCTTGACTGATTCCAACTTGGTCTTGAGTTTCATCGAAGAAAATTTGGGAATTGGTCTCATGACGGATCTGACTCTCTTTCCAGAATATCCAAATCTTGTCAAAATTCCGCTGGTTGAAGAGGAAAAAACAGTCTTCTATATTAGTTATGCCTATTCAAATGAAGGGGAACCCCAAGCGCTTCTAAGCTCTTTTATTGAACGGTTAGAGAAGTGTGAAAAATAAGGAAGCTGGTGTCAAACAGACAAATAGAAAGTGTCTTGAATAAAATGAGGCTTGTAGAGAAAGGAAATTCATGATTTCGCTTTGTCTGCCAGCCTTTTTTGGTGATTTTTGGTATAATTAAACTTGATCATATTCTGTAGAAAGGAGTTCCTATGTCCAACTATTTATCCGTATCAAGTTTGACCAAATATTTGAAATTAAAATTTGATAAGGATCCCTATTTGGAAAGGGTTTATCTGACAGGGCAGGTCTCCAATTTCCGAAAACGTCCCAACCACCAGTATTTTTCATTAAAGGATGAAAAAGCGGTTATTCAGGCGACGGTCTGGGCTGGGGTTTATCGAAGCTTTGGTTTTGAGCTAGAAGAAGGCATGAAGATCAACGTCATCGGTCGCATTCAGCTCTATGAGCCAAGTGGGAGTTATTCCATTGTCATTGAAAAGGCTGAGCCAGATGGGGTAGGGGCCTTGGCCATCCAATTTGAGCAACTCAAGAAAAAGTTGACCGAAGAAGGGCTCTTTCAGGATCGGTGGAAGCAAGCTCTGCCCCAATTTTCAAGAAAGATCGGGGTCATCACCAGTCAAAGTGGGGCCGTGATTCGCGATATTATCACAACGGTGAGCCGACGCTTCCCTGGTGTAGAGATTGTGCTCTACCCGACCAAGGTTCAGGGTGAAGGAGCATCTAGTGAGGTGGTTGCTAATATTCAAAGGGCTAACCAACGGGATGATTTGGATGTCTTGATTATCGGTCGTGGGGGTGGTTCGATTGAAGATCTCTGGGCCTTTAATGAAGAAGCAGTGGTGCGAGCCATTTTTGAATCGCGGATTCCGATTATCTCCAGTGTTGGACATGAGACAGATACGACTCTAGCCGATTTTGTAGCAGACCGACGAGCCGCTACTCCGACAGCCGCTGCTGAATTGGCCACTCCAGTAACGAAGTTGGATCTCTTGTCCCATTTACAAAAGCAGGAAAATCGCATGGCAACAGCTATGTCCAATCGCATGGCCTATAATCGTGAACGCTTGGCAAAATTAAGTCAATCGGTTATTTTTAGACAGCCTGAAAGACTCTATGATGGCTATCTGCAAAAGATTGACCAGTTGCAATTGCGTTTGAAACAAGGAATGCGCGATGCGTATGGAGAAGGGGCCAATCAACTGCAAGGTCTGCGTCATCGCTTAGAAGCCATGTCTCCTTTGCATCGCATCGAGCGCTACCAAGACCGCCTGCTCCAAGATAAGAGAATCTTAACCAACCGAATGGAACAAGTCCTAAAAGAGCAAAAGATCAAGGTACAAGGCTTATCAGAAGCCCTCTTGATGCTCGATACCAGTAGGATTATTGCGCGTGGCTATGCCATGGTTAAGCAAGACGATCAGGTTCTAGACTCGGTTGCGAAAGTAACAGAAGGGGACCCGCTGTCACTCATCATGAGAGATGGCCAGTTAGAAGTAGAGGTAAAACATGTCGAAAGAAAAGAAATTTGAAGAAAACTTAGCAGATTTGGAAGCCATTGTCCAAAAATTGGAAAGTGGTGATGTGGCTTTAGAAGAAGCTATTACAGAATTCCAAAAAGGAATGAAGTTGTCAAAAGAATTGCAAGATACCTTGGATCAAGCAGAGAAAACCTTGGTCAAGGTCATGCAAGCAGATGGTACTGAAGCGGATCTAGCATGAGACAAGAAGAAAAACGAAATAGAGTAGAGCAAGCAGTTCGCTCTTTTTATGAGGAGAAAGCCGTTGCCCCCCATTTAGTGGACTCGGTCCTTTATTCGATTCAGGCAGGTGGAAAACGCCTGCGCCCCTTGCTCCTTCTAGAATTGTTAGAGGCCTTTGGACTGGAATTGACAGAGCCTCACTTTCAAGTGGCAGGAGCTTTGGAGATGATCCATACAGGAAGCCTTATTCACGATGATCTGCCAGCCATGGACAATGACGATTACCGTCGGGGACAATTGACCAATCATAAGAAATTCGGAGAAGACCTGGCGATTTTAGCAGGGGATGCGCTTTTTCTCGATCCCTTTGGGATGATAGCTGCGAGTGCCCTTCCTGATGCGGTCAAGGTCTCCTTGATTCTTGAATTGTCAGATGCTTCCGGTAGTCGTGGAATGGTAGCTGGCCAAGTCCTTGATATGGAAGGGGAGCACAAACAGCTCACGCTAGCAGAATTGCAGACTATCCATGCCAATAAGACAGGGCGCCTCCTTGCCTATCCTTTCATTGCAGTAGCTTTGATTTTAGAGTTGCAAGCAGACATTGGTCAGCTCTTAGAAAAAATCGGGAAAAAATTAGGCCTGGCTTTTCAAGTGCGGGATGATATTTTGGATTTGGTCGCTGATTTTGAAGCTTTGGGAAAGACCCCTCAAAAGGACTTAGTAGCTGAAAAATCGACCTATCCAGCCTTGTTGGGATTGGAAGAATCGAAAGCTTTGCTGACAAGTGAATTAGACGCTTGCGAGGACTTGTTGGATCAGATTACAAGTACTTGTGACTTTGATCCGCGAGCGATCAAGAAATTAATAGAAGGATTACGAATAGATGGCTAAGGAAAGAGTGGATGTATTAGCCTATAAACAAGGCCTATTTGATACCCGCGAACAAGCCAAAAGAGGGGTGATGGCAGGCCTTGTCGTTGCCGTTATCAATGGTGAGCGCTTCGATAAACCGGGTGAAAAAATTGATGAAGCAACCGAGTTGAAATTAAAAGGCGAAAAGCTCAAATATGTCAGCCGGGGCGGACTCAAATTAGAAAAAGCCCTGAACCAATTTGGTTTATCTGTAGAGGGTAAAATTGCGATTGATATCGGAGCTTCTACAGGTGGCTTTACAGATGTCATGTTGCAAAACGGAGCCAGCCAGGTTTTTTCAGTGGATGTCGGGACCAATCAGTTGGCCTGGAAATTGCGCAATGATCCTCGAGTGGTCTCGATGGAACAGTTCAATTTCCGCTATGCCGAGCCAGATGATTTTGAAGCGACACCGAGCTTTGCGAGTATCGATGTCAGCTTTATTTCCTTGGACTTGATTCTGCCAGCCCTTCACCGGATTTTGGCAGATAATGGACAAGTCGTGGCCTTGGTCAAACCTCAGTTTGAGGCAGGACGCGAACAGATCGGGAAAAATGGGATCATTAAGGATCCTAAGATTCATTTAGCCGTTCTTGAAAAGGTCGCTGCATTTGCAGGGACACATGGCTTTGCGGTAATGGGAGTGGATTATTCCCCTATCCAAGGAGGCCATGGCAACATCGAATTTTTGATGTATCTAGAAAAAAAAGAAGAGAAAACAAAGCCAACGACAGAGCAGCTGGAGGCTGTTGTGGAGCTGGCACACAAGGAATTTAAAGATGAAGAGTAAGAATATCAGATTAGAAAAAATTCGTCGTTTCATTCGCGATCATGAAGTGGGGACGCAAGAAGAGATCGTCGAACATTTGAAAGAAGAAGGCATCTCAGCAACCCAAGCGACAGTATCACGTGATATCAAAGAATTGGGGATCGTAAAACGCCCTCTGAAAGACATGACCTATGTCTATGAATTGCCACGTAAGCACCACCAAGGGATCGGGATGATCGAAAGCAATATCTTGTCTCATCGTCGCATGGGAGAATATGTCAATTTCACCATGGTTCCGGGGACAGCGCCTTTAGTCAAACGTCGCTTGCGGGAGATTTATAAGGAGCATATCTTTAGTATTGTTGCAGATGATGACACGATCTTACTGATCGCCTATTCAGCTCCAGAAGCAGAGAATATCCTCAAATCAATCTTTGGGTGGTAAGAGCCTATGCTATTAGAAATTTCGATTAAGAACTTTGCCATTATCGAAGAGATTTCCTTAAATTTTGAAAAGGGAATGACGGTACTGACAGGGGAAACAGGTGCAGGGAAATCCATCATTATCGATGCCATGAACATGATGCTGGGAAGCCGCGCAACGACGGATGTCATCCGACATGGAGCCCCAAAAGCGGAAATCGAAGGGCTCTTCACCGTTGAGAGCAATCGTCATCTGACAGCTCTCTTTGAAAAGCAAGGACTAGAGTGGACCGATGAATTGATCATTCGCCGAGAGATCTTGCAAAATGGACGAAGTGTCAGCCGGATCAATGGTCAAATGGTGAATTTATCTGTCTTAAAGGCAGTCGGCCAACACTTGGTGGATATCCATGGCCAGCATGATCAGGAAGAACTCATGCGGCCCCAATTGCATATCGCTATGCTGGATGAATTTGGGGATGCAGCCTTTTTCCAAACTAAAGATGCTTATCGTCAGACCTTCGAAGACTACAAACGCCTGCGCAAACAAGTGGTGGAACTCCAGCGCAACCAGCAGGAAAACAAGGCTCGTATCGAGATGTTGGAGTTTCAAATCGCAGAGATTGAGGCAGCTGCCTTGGAAGTGGATGAGGACCTGCGTCTGGAGCAAGAACGCCAACGCCTGCTTAATCACAAGATGATTGCTGATACCCTAACCAATGCCTATACCATGCTGGATGCAGAAGAGTTTTCGAGCCTCTCCAATGTGCGCTCAGCCATGAATGATCTGGAAAGCATCGAAGAATATGATCCCAGCTACAAAGAGCTCTCAAGCCAGTTATCAGAAACCTTTTATGCCCTTGAGGATATTACCAAGCGCTTAGAAGATGTGGTCGATGGTCTGGAGTTTGATGGCAATCGCCTCATGCAGGTGGAATCACGTTTAGATTTGATCCACTCCATCACGCGCAAGTATGGTGGTCAAGTCAAGGACGTCTTGGAATACCTGGCGCAAATCACCAAAGAATATAGCCTCCTCACTGGAAGTGACCTCTCGTCTGAGGACTTGGAAAAAGAACTCAAACGTCTAGAAAAGAGTTTGGTCACCTTGGCTCAAGATTTGAGTGATCAGCGGCATACTCTGGCCCAAGCTTTGGAAAATGAAATCCAGCAAGAATTGGCAGATCTCTACATGGACAAGGCGCGTTTTCAAGTACGTTTTAGCAAGGCTAAGTTTAATCGTGAGGGAAATGAAGCTGTCGAATTTTACATTTCGACCAACCCAGGTGAGGACTTTAAACCTCTTGTCAAGGTAGCATCCGGCGGAGAATTGTCACGCTTGATGTTGGCCATTAAGTCTGCTTTTTCTCGAAAAGAAGGAAAAACCAGTATTGTCTTTGACGAGGTGGATACAGGAGTCTCTGGGCGCGTGGCCCAAGCCATCGCAGCGAAAATTCATAAGATTGGTCAAAATGGCCAAGTGCTTGCCATTTCTCACCTGCCTCAAGTCATCGCTGCAGCAGATTATCAATTCTATATTGAGAAAATCAGTGATGAACACTCAACTGTATCTACTGTGCGTTTGCTCAATAGAGAAGAACGAATCGAAGAAATTGCCAAGATGCTGGCAGGAGAAGATCTAACGGAAGCTGCCCGTCAACAAGCAGAGCAGCTTCTCAAGCGTTAAGAGAAAGAAGGTTTGAAACAATGTCAAGATACTTTGTAGTCGGAGATATTCACGGAAAAGCACAAATGCTAGAAGAGCTCATGACAGAGTGGGATGGAAAAGCTCAATTGGTCTTTTTAGGGGATTTGATAGATCGAGGCGAAAACAGCAAACGATCAATTGAAATCGTAAAGGACTACGTAGACCATCACGGAGCTGTTTGCCTTTCCGGGAATCACGAGTACATGTTTTTAGCCTGGTTGGACAATCCAGAAGAGCGTTATGATCACTACCGAAGAAATGGTGGCGATACGACCATCAACACTCTGTTAGGCCGGCCGCTCGATGCTCCTGTAGATGGCATTGCGGATGCTCAAGCAGTAGAAAATGTTGTTCCTGACTTGGTGGCCTTCATCCGCAGTTTGCCCTTTGACTACGAGACAGAAACCTATTACTTTGTTCACGCTGGTGTGGATCTAACCCTTGAAAATTGGCGGGAAACCAGTGATTACCAAAAAGTCTGGATCCGAAAACCATTCCATGAAGCGGAGAATCATACAGGCAAATGGATCGTCTTTGGCCATACACCGGTCTATGGACTGCTCAATGAGCCAGTCGGTACCGAAAATCTTTGGATTTCAGACCAGAAGATGGGCGTCGATGGAGGCGCTGTCTATGGTGGAGTCCTCCATGGATTGCTTTTGGATGATCAAGGCATCGTCCATGACCATGTCCTTCATAATACAGGTTTTTCTGCCGCAGACGACTGAGAAAGCAGGAATGGATATCTTTCACTGCAAAACCCCGTGTTTTTTGATATAATGAAAGCAGAACATTCTTAGGAAGAGTATAGAAATATATGGCAAATATTAAAATAGTTACAGACTCATCTATTACAATTGAGCCTGAAGTGGTTGAAGAATATGGCATTACCATTGTGCCACTTTCTGTTATGGTGGATGGAGTCCTTTATTCCGACAGTGAGTTGGGTGAAGGGGACTTCTTGCGCTTAATGCAGTCTAGTAAAAATCTTCCAAAGACCAGCCAACCACCCGTTGGAGTCTTTGCGGAGGTGTATGAAAAGTTAGCAGCAGACGGAGCTCATATCGTTTCAATTCATATGTCTCATGCCTTGTCAGGAACCGTAGAGGCGGCTCGTCAAGGGGCAACCTTGTCAGGAGCAGATGTTACTGTGATTGATAGTGGCTTTACAGACCAAGCCATGAAGTTCCAGGTGGTTGAGGCAGCCAAGTTGGCCAAAGACGGAGCTGATTTAGACACTGTCTTGGCTCGCATCGAAGAAGTCAAAGAAAAGACAGAGTTGTATATCGGCGTATCTACCTTGGAAAATCTAGTTAAAGGTGGTCGGATTGGCCGTGTTACCGGACTTTTGAGCTCGCTTCTTAATATCCGTGTGGTGATGCAAATGAAGGACCATCAGTTGGAACCAATCGTCAAGGGACGTGGAAACAAGACCTTTAAGAAATGGTTGGATGAATTGGTAGAGAAACTATCCCACAGCAAGGTGGCAGAGATCGGGATTTCTTACGCAGGGACACCAGAGTGGGCCAATGAAATGAAGGCTCAGTTGCAATCGCTCGTTGAAAATGCGATCCCAGTTCTCGAAACTGGATCGATTATCCAAACCCATACAGGTGAGAATGCATTTGCAGTTTTGGTGCGCTACGAATAAGCTGAATAAATGTTTGAAAAAACAGGTTTAGTACTTGACCTAAAGGCTTTTTTTAGATATTATAGTACTGTTAAGGCGTAAAGCCTAAAAAAATTTGGAGGATTTGTTAAATGGCTAACAAACAAGATTTGATCGCAAAAGTGGCAGAAGCTACAGAATTGACTAAAAAAGATTCAGCAGCAGCTGTTGACGCTGTATTCGCAGCAGTTTCAGAATACCTTTCAAAAGGTGAAAAAGTTCAATTGATCGGTTTCGGTAACTTCGAAGTTCGTGAACGTGCAGCTCGTAAAGGTCGCAACCCACAAACTGGTAAAGAAATCAAAATCGCAGCTTCTAAAGTTCCAGCATTCAAAGCTGGTAAAGCTCTTAAAGAAGCAGTTAAATAATTGCATTTTGAAAAACCATCCTAGATTTCTAGGATGGTTTTTTTGTTGGACAGCTCTATAGGATAAGGGTATAATAGGAAAAAAGAAGGAGAGAGAAAAGACCATGCGATTCATTTTAGGACTCTTTGCCTTGTTGTTTATTCGACCTATTTTGTATCTATTGAAAGGGCTGTGGTTCGTACTGGAATTTTGCTTTATGATCCTCGTGGTCAAAATGATCCTAGGAACCGTGCGCTGGATGACCAGTTGGATCGGTTGAGAGTAGATGAATCTATTTCAGGCTCGTGAATCAATGTCCACTGGACAAAAACTCGCTTTTCCATTTTTTTTAATTAAAAGCATTCTAAATAGTGATTTATTTTGAAACATGATATAATAAAGGTAACGAATCGATTAAATCATATTGGAAAGGGGGAATCATAGTGAACGCATTGCATCGTCATGAAGAAGAGCGCGTGGAAGAAGTCTTGCAAAATTTGCGTGCCAAGGGCATTCGGATTACTGATACCCGCAGAGCAGTTCTTTCCTATTTAGTGGCGAGTCATGAACATCCAAGCGCTGAGAAGATCTATCGCGATTTATTGCCTCAGTTTCCAAGCATGAGTCTAGCAACTGTCTACAACAATATCAAAGTTTTGATTGATGAGGGGGTTGTCTCTGAGATCAAGGTTCGCAATGATACCACGACCTATTTTGATTTCATGGGGCATGACCATTTGAATGTGGTATGTGAAAAATGTGGTCGTATCGCAGATGTGGACATCGAAGTCCCAGATCTTCGCGAAGAAGTAGCCAGTCAAAGTGGCTACCAGATCACCAAGACCCAGATGACGGTCTATGGCATTTGTCCCGACTGTCAGAAAAATTAATGTGAGAGAAAGCAGAGCCGTCAGGCTCTTTTTTGTATGGTAAAGCCACACTAGGATAGCGAGAGAAAAATAGGGAAAATCATGATATAATATACTTTCACGATCAAACAAAAGGAGAACGAGATGAAGAAGCTAGAGAATTTTTCTTGGAAAATGTGGCAGGTCTATGCCTTAGCAGCAGTGACCATTTTTATGATTGGTGCTATATGGTCTTTCTTTTTTTTGAAAACGGCCCCTCATATAGTTGGATAGAGTAACAATGTTTGTGAGATAAGGACTTATAGAAAGATTTAAAAAATGAAGATAAAGAGTGAAAAACTAAAAAGTTTACTGGTCATTGTTGGTTTTTTTATCCTTTTAACTATTTGTTTTTATAAAAATTTAGAATCAAATATCAAGGAAATCTACAAGAATAATCATTATTCAGGAGAGGTTCGGATCACGGGCCTTTCGCTTACAAGTGAATCAAAACTAGTGATTAATGCTAATTATACCTATTCTGAAAGGATTAATGGGAAAGTCATCTCTATTCCATTGAAGAAACAAATGATGTTAGAACAAGTCATTTTGCCATATTATCCACCTGTAGCTAAAGAAAGACGTTTTGGATTGCTTGGTGATTCAATAGGAATGTATAGTGAGCCTCCTAGCACGTATGTACCCATTCTTGAAAAAGCCCTAGAATTGAATCCTGAGAGAAAAAAGGTGGAGCAGGAATTAAAGAAAAAAATAGATCAAAATTCTATCTTAAAAGGATCGAAGGTTGAATTAAAACTTGGTATTTCAAGTAATATTAACTATACTGGCGGGATACATTGGCTTGAAGATTACGAGAAACAATCAGCGAAGAGTGGACGGACTGTTCTTGGAGGATGGTATGGTTTTCCGGTAAAAGAAGCTTTAGATCATGATGTCATCTATGTTCAAGTGACATTACCTAAAGGTGTGAAAAGGGATCATATCCGTTTTAAGGATGAATTACAAGCGATTGTAAAAAAATCGAATTTACCAAATGGTCTTTATGTCTTAGGGACTATGACAGATTCGGATTTTGATATGGTCGATATTGAAGACAGAGTGATTAAGGAAAGGGGTTAAAGATGTCAGAAACAAAACAAGAAAGTAATCTTAGTTTAATCTGGGAGCTTGTATTGTATATTATTCTAATTTTTTCAATTGTTGGGCTTCCATTTTTGAATGGTCATTATTATTCGTATTCTGATACTTCACAGGTTTTTCTATTTCGGAAAAACAACTCAGTATTTTGGGGGCAAGAATTTAAAGGTGTGGTGAATTCTTACTTTATTATTTCTCTCATACTATTAATTCTTTTACCTGTTATAGCCTATTTTATTCATGATTCTTTTGAAAAAAAGGGGTATCCATTTTTGGCTAGCCTGCAGTCGTTTTTGATTTACTTATCTTGTAGTGTGATTTTGATATATGCTGCATTTTCATTAACGATTCAAAAAGTTTATTATAATTTGGGGTTTGGTGTTTATCTTTGTCTGCTTATTTATATGGTTCATATGTATAGTGATTTAAAAGATATCAGAAAAATGATTGAACAACGAAATTGTTCGACTGAAAAGAATCAAGTAGAAGAATAAGCTGTATCAACGTAAGAATAAACATTCCTCATTTTCAAACCAGAGCCGTCAGGCTCTTTTTTGTGAGAAATTGCACTTTTCTATGGTCGCCACTAGATTTTTTACTGAAAATCTAGTAGAATAAAATAGATAAACGGGGGAAACCTCGGAGAATAAAAAGGAGATCCATCTAATGGTAAAATTGGTTTTTGCTCGCCACGGTGAGTCTGAATGGAACA
>CAUVRI010000026.1:0-20554 GCA_963554405.1 uncultured Streptococcus sp.
GGACGACGAAATCGAATTCTAACGAATTACCGATTTCTGTCCCACTCTCTTTTTGATCCTCAAAAAGTCATCATAAAACCAGTTGAAACAGTGGTTTCAACTGGTTGTTTTTTAATTTTCGTCATCTGGTGTGAGAATCATTGGGATAATGATAGGTTCACGTTCCGTGCTCTCGTATAAGAATGGGCGAAGGGCATTGACAATCGCACCATTGACGGTTTGGATATTGGCATCTTTGTTCTTCAAGGCGATACGAATAGCATTGAAGAGAATGCGTTGGCTTTCACGAATCAGATCTCCTGATTCACGCATATAGATAAAACCACGGCTCAAGATGTCTGGTCCAGCTAGGATCATCTTCGATTTGAAGTCAACAGTCGCAACAGCAAGCACGACACCGTCTTCGGAAAGGTCTCTCCGGTCACGAAGGACAGCAGCCCCGATTTCACCGATGCGGTTTCCATCGACATAGATATCTTGGGCATTGAAGCTTCCTGCGATCCGAGCAGAGTTGGCTGTAAGAGCGAGGACATCACCATTACTCATGATGAAGATATTGTCTTTTTCTACTCCGCAATCACGCGCAAGTCCTGCGTGGATCTTCTGCATCCGGTATTCACCATGGACAGGCATGAAGTATTTTGGTTTGATCAAGCGGAGCATGAGTTTTTGTTCTTGTTGCCCCCCGTGTCCAGAAGTATGGATGTTGTTGATCTTCCCGTGAATGACGTCGACACCCGCTTCAGAAATCGTATTGATCAATTTATTCACACTGGTTGTATTTCCAGGAATCGGACTAGAAGAGAAAATCACGGTATCTCCTGGTTGGAGTTGCACTTGGCGGTGCGTTCCGTTGGCAATCCGAGAGAGGGCTGCCATTGGCTCTCCTTGACTTCCTGTACACATGATCAGGATTTCATTGGCCGCATAGTCTTTGATCTCATTTGGCTCGATAATGGTTCCAGCAGGGACCTTGATGTAGCCAAGCTCAATTCCGTTGACGATGGCTTTTTCCATCGAGCGTCCAAAGACGACGATCTTACGACCTGTCTTGACAGCTGCCTCAGCAGCTTGTTGGAGACGGAAGATATTCGAAGCAAAGGAGGCAAAAATGATGCGCCCATGGATGCCTTCGATGATCTTCATGATGGATTGGCCAACCACTTTTTCAGAGTTAGTAAAGGTTGGGATTTCCGCGTTGGTTGAGTCTGAAAGCAGACAGAGAACGCCTTCTTCCCCAAGGGCCGCCATACGATGGAGGTCAGCCGGTTCCCCAACAGGTGTGAAGTCAAATTTGAAGTCTCCGGTACAAACAATCTTTCCTTGAGGGGTGTGAATCACAATTCCCAAAGGTTCTGGAATAGAGTGAGTCGTACGGAAGAAGGTTGCTTTAAGATTTTTAAATTGAAGCTCAGTGTTTTGGTTGATTTCGTAGAGTTTGGCATCACGAAGAAGGCCGTGCTCTTCTAATTTTCCACGGATTAAGGCAAGCGCCAAAGGTCCAGCATAGATAGGGACATTGGCTTGCTTCAAAAGGAAAGGAATCCCACCGATGTGGTCTTCGTGCCCGTGAGTAATGAGGACCGCTTTGACGCGATCGATATTGTCAACGATATAAGAGTAATCCGGGATTACATAGTCGATCCCAAGGAGGTCATCTTCTGGAAATTTGATCCCAGCATCGACAATGATGATTTCATCTTGGTATTCGATCCCGTAGGTATTTTTCCCGATCTCTCCAAGTCCACCAATAGCAAATACACCAACTTCTTCAGGTTTTAAGGTATAAGCCATGGATTAGTACTCCGTTAGTTCAAAAGCACCTGACTCTTTCTCGTAAGCAAGGTGTTGCTCAGAAAGTGGTGTGATAAATTCAATGTTGAAATCTGTGTTTGCTTCAACCAATTGACGAGCTTGGATGCGTCCTTCGCGTTCATTTGGTGCATCAATATCGAGATAAAGTGCATGCGTGGTTTCACGCCGAGGGTTGCGGTCTTTTGTTTCCTGATAAAAAACTTTGTAAATCATGAAGTAATTTTCCTTTCATTATTTCGGTCCATTTGTTAGCTACGAAGGAGTGTAATCACTAGAGTTTCCTACTCGCAACTAGTGGACCTGATTCGATACAATTAATTATTATTATATCATAAATTCGCCTGTAAGTAAAAGATAGACTGGAAAAGTCAGAGGGTAAAAGACCTATAATAGAGAAGCTTTTGAGCGGTTTTGGATAGGAAAATCCTGCGCTCTAGAGGAGAGTTTCGCTGGGATTTGAAGGGAATTTGTAGTATAATATAATCCAGTTCAAGAGGAGTAGGAAATGAAATTATTAGCATTTGATACCTCGAGTAAGGCTCTTTCTGTAGCGATTTTAGAAGATGAGGCTCTACTTGCAGAAACAACATTAACTATTAAAAAAAATCATAGTATCACCTTGATGCCGGTCATCGATTTTTTGATGCAACAAATCGACTTGACACCCAAGGACTTGGACCGCATCGTGGTGGCAGAAGGTCCTGGGAGCTACACTGGGTTGCGCATTGCAGTCGCAACCGCAAAGACCTTGGCTCATACCTTAGGGATTGAATTGGTCGGGGTTTCGAGCCTCTTAGCCTTAGTGCCAGATGATCTAGAAGGTTTAGTAGTTCCTGTCATGGATGCCCGTCGGAACAACGTTTATGCAGGTTTTTACCAAGATGATCAACTGGTCGCACCAGAAGGACATTTTCCATTTGAGGAAGTCCTAGAGCGTGCAGCGACAAGTGAGCAGGTCACCTTTGTCGGAGAAGTCACTGCCTTTAAGGAACAGATTGCCTCTAGCCTGCCAAGGGCTACTTACTATGAAACCTTGCCAGATGCAGTGAAAATCGGACGTCTCGGTCTCAAACAAGCGCCTGCTAGCCTCCATGATTTTGTCCCTCATTATCTGAAACGGGTCGAAGCAGAGGAAAATTGGCTCAAAGACCACACGGAAACAACGACCTCTTACATCAAGCGCCTATGATGAAAGGAACAATCAGGAAAGGGAGCAGCCGGGATGCGGCCGCTATTCTCGCTGTCATGGAAGATGTCTATGAAGCTAGTCCCTGGAAGTTGGAGCAGATCCAAGCTGATTTAGAGCAGGAATCGATCTTCTATTTCCTAGCTGTGGATGAGGGGCAAGTCCTTGGATTTGTCGCCATTCAAGAGACTCTCTATGAAGCAGAGGTCCTACAGATTGCGGTCAAGCGCGCCTTTCAAGGCCAAGGCCTAGCTCAGCAGTTACTCGCGCAGTTGCCGGACCAAAAAGAGATTTTCTTAGAAGTGCGTGTGTCCAATCAACCGGCCCAAGGCCTATACAAAAAAATGCATTTTGAAGAAATTGCACGGAGGAAAAACTACTATCACGATCCCATAGAGGATGCTGTGATCATGAAGAGGAACCCGAATGAAAGATAGATATATTTTGGCTTTTGAGACATCTTGCGATGAGACCAGTGTGGCTGTCTTGAAAAATGACGACCAACTCTTGTCCAATGTCATTGCCAGTCAAATCGAAAGTCACAAGCGTTTTGGAGGGGTGGTGCCTGAGGTAGCCTCTCGTCACCATGTGGAAGTCATCACCGCTTGTATTGAAGAAGCCCTGGAAGAAGCTGGCATCACTGAAGCCGATGTCACAGCTGTGGCTGTCACCTACGGTCCAGGCCTGGTTGGCGCTCTTTTAGTCGGCCTAGCAGCGGCCAAGGCCTTTGCCTGGGCGCACGGCCTCCCTTTGATTCCTGTCAATCATATGGCAGGGCACTTGATGGCTGCTCAAAGCGTCGAGCCCTTAGAGTTTCCGCTTTTGGCCTTGTTGGTGAGTGGAGGACATACCGAGCTAGTCTACGTCAGTGAAGCGGGTGATTATAAGATCGTCGGAGAGACCCGTGATGATGCTGTCGGAGAAGCTTATGACAAGGTCGGGCGCGTGATGGGCTTGACCTATCCAGCAGGACGTGAGATTGATCAGCTGGCCCACCAAGGGGCTGATATCTATGATTTCCCACGGGCTATGATCAAGGAAGACAATCTGGAATTCTCTTTTTCAGGGCTCAAATCGGCTTTTATCAATCTGCACCATAATGCGCAGCAAAAAGGAGAAAGTCTCTCCAATGCAGACCTGTCAGCGAGTTTCCAAGCAGCTGTCTTAGATATTCTCATGGCCAAGACCAAGAAGGCTTTGGAGAAATATCCGGTCAAGACCCTAGTCGTCGCTGGTGGGGTCGCAGCCAACCAAGGTCTCCGTGAACGCTTGGCTTCTGAGATCACCGATGTCAAGGTCATCATTCCGCCTCTGCGCCTCTGTGGGGACAATGCAGGGATGATCGCCTATGCCAGCGTCAGTGAGTGGAACAAAGAAAACTTCGCAGGCTGGGATCTTAATGCCAAACCAAGCCTAGCCTTTGAAGGAATTGAATAAGAAAAAGGAGCCAATTGGATGTTCAAGGTCCAATGGCTTTTTTGCTGGGATCTCACCAACTAGTAGCGGATTTGCGAGTCGAAAGAAAATTCGGTATGATAGAAGGAATAAAACCTAGATGGAAGAGAGGGAAGTCGGATGGTACGAAACAGCAATAAAATTAAACAGAATGTAGTTGTATATTCTAGCTTAATTTTGCTAGGAATGGGGTTTATTTTATTTCTTTTTGGTTGCTCAAAATATTTGAAGGAAGATACTAAGAGATCTATTAATGGAGATGAAAATGAATATTTTAATACTTATAATCTTAATGCAGATATCCAGAATTTTCAATTTATCCATGCTAAAAATGGTATCGTAGTTGAATGGAAGTTTGAAAATAATAAAGTAGCAAAAGCAGTCAATTCCCCTGATTGGATTAGAGTAAATCAACATTATCTTGTTAGAGCGAGGGAGAAATTAAGACTAGCGTCTGCCTCTAAAAAAATGAAGTCAGATGAATACTCGTATTTAGATGTCTTTGATTTAACCAATAAAAAAGCCTCTAAGAAAGAAGTTAATGCTTGGAAATTAATGGTTAACTATTTAAAAAATGATAATTTTGAATTGGTTGGAACCTTGCCAACTCTAAGAAGGATAGAAAACAATGATTATGTTGTTATTAGAATAAATGATCAACTAACATATCGTTATTTCTTACTTAATCTTAAAACACTTAAAATTGATAAAGAAACAACGGAAGAAGAAATAAATGAGAAGAATAGAGTGTATCTCTTTATTTCTACCCGTAAAGGTTACACTGCTGGAGTTCTTCCGTTTGATAATGGATTTTGGAAGGAAAAATCTTTCAAAGGGGATATCAATTTAAGAGCGTCTTATCCGACAGCATTTAAACTCTTTTCAAAACCAGAAGGTTTTGCTTATAAAGTGATCAATTCTGAGAATGGTGCCATTACGAATGGGAAAGAACTGATTGATCTAGAAACAGAATTTCTTACATTAGGTTCCTCTGTGTACGATTATGCCTATCTGCCTAAAGAACTGAGTATTGAAAATAAAGATACGAAAATCTCTCAATTCGATGAGATTCAACAGTATTATAATGGTAAATCTGTTTCAAATTGGCACTGAGAGAATTTTTAGGAAACATACAAGGAGGGTGAAAAAGAGGTTGTTATGCAAACAATAATTAATTTAGGAATATGGGAGAATAAGAATTACCATTTTGATTGGGAGGAAAAAGTCATACTAGAAGAGACATCTTCTCCTAACTACTGGTCTTATGTACTGCTCCCTATTACATTATTTATTATCAACAAAATTTCGGATGGGTTAGCGGAGGCTGGAATATTTGACAATCAGTTGGTACGACTTGGAACGATTCCAATTTTAGGTGTTATCTCCTACTTTCTTGCTGCGTGGATTATTCGATATTACCATGCGAGCCTGAAATTACAGACATCTAAGATAGATGAGGATCAGTGCAAGAAGTTCATCAAGGCATTAAAGAGACGGAAGGTGTACTTTACATTTCTGGTCAATCTTTTTAGGTTCCTAACTGTAGCCGCTATTCTTTTGTTTGTCATCGGAAATGAAACCATTGCAGCACTCTTTTTGATGATTAGTTTTATAGTGATATTTATGTTCAAATTTGATTACCAATTATCTAAATGGCCCGATATGATGGAGAGCATATCTCAAGAAGTGGAAAATGGTGAGTAAGAAAGATTTGATAGCTTTTAATATTCTTAAAAATAGGAGGTAGAAAAATGCCAGTATATATCATACTTCTTTTTGTAATAGGGGGCGGGTCTATCTTTTTCCTGACTGTTTTTTTCATCTACTCCTACATTTTTAAGCGTTTTGCAAGAAGGAAAAATCTAGCAACAGAACGGGTTGATGGTATTGTTGTTGGGTATGCATATGCAAAACAGGTGATTCCACCAATTGTAGAATATATTGTTGATGGAGTAGCATATAAGAGACAATTAGAATACCGTTGGACCGTGGTGAAGTCTGCCCCTTGGATGAGTAGGAAGGCGGTAGCTGATACACCGGATCTTTTGAGTGAAAATTTAGTAATTTCTAGAAATTCAATGGTCTCCTATACAAACGTTTTAGAAGAAGCCTTTCCTAAAGGATCTACCATGACCGTCTGGTATAATCCTCAAAATCCAAGAGAGTCCTATGTTGAACGTTTTTGTAATAAAGATAAACTGTATAAAAAGTTAGCTCTTCTCTTTCTCGTTCTCTACATCATTTTTATGATCGTTTTTGTGACACTTACTATTTTATCTATAATATACAATTGGAAGGCTAATTAAGATTTTAAAATATAAGTGCAGTAGGAATCGTTTGAGTCTTTCATTTGTCCTTTTTCAACCTTTTTTCTTGTGTTATAATAGAGGTCAATGATTCAGAAAGGAGTGAGAGAGTGGAAAAAGATTTTTGGCAGGGGGTGAGGGACGCGCTACCGACGGCTTTGGGCTATATCAGTATTGGCCTGGCTTGTGGTGTGGTGGCGTCTCCCTATCTTTCTCCTTTGGAGATGGCCTTGATGAGTATCTTGGTCTATGCTGGGGCGGCCCAGTTTGCGATGATCTCTCTGATTGCGGCCCATTCTTCGATCTTGAATATGGCCTTGACGGTGTGTTTGATCAATCTCCGTAATATGTTGATGAGTCTGCATACGTCGTCTGACTTTAAGGATGCTAGTCTCGCTCATACCATCGGGATTGGAAGCCTCCTGACCGATGAGAGTTATGGGGTCTACTTGAGTGAGAAGTTAAAGACGGATACCATTACAGTTCCTTGGATGCATGGGAACAATCTAGTAGGCTATGTGGCCTGGATCAGTGCGACGGTTATCGGAACAGCTCTAGGATCTCTCCTACCTGATCCAAAGGCTTTTGGGCTTGATTTTGCTTTAGTGGCTATGTTTATTGGGATTTTTGCAGCCCAGTTTCAAGGAATGCAACTGACAGAAAAGACCAAGACTATGCTCATGGTGCTGTTAGCAGTAGCAGTGAGTTTCTTTCTCTTACTCTTTTTTGTTTCGCAACCGCTAGCTGTGCTAGCTGCGACCTTGATCGGCTGTTTTGTGGGGGTGGTCTGTGATGCGCGTGAATAGTTATATCTTCATGGCCATTCTGGCCTCAGCCCTCGTTACCTGGATTCCTCGGATCTTGCCCTTCCTATTAGTCAAATACAAGGGACTGCCGGCTCCTGTAATCCGCTTTCTCAAATACCTGCCTATTTCCATTATCTTTGCCTTGGTTTTATCAAGCTTAGTAGATGGGAAAATTGGAAGCCTCCCGCAGTTTCACTGGTTGGACCTAGTGGTGACCATTCCCAGTCTCTTTGTAGCCTTTCGTTACAAAAACCTTATGGGAACCGTTTTGTTTGGAATTGTCTTGATTGCCCTATTGAGATTGGTGTTTTAAATGTAAAAATATGTTACAAAAAAATTACAATTGTTACAAAAAAACTTGATTTTTGTAATAATCGGAGTATAATGGGAGTCAGAAAGATAAAGAGGTGATCGTATGAAAAAATCAATCTTCCGTTGGAGTGCCGCTGTTCTGGTGGCTGCTTCACTTGGTCTAGCTCTCGGTGGTTGTGGTGCAAAGGATAAAAAGACAGATTCCTCATCCGCAAAAGCATCTACCAGCAAGGTAGAGAAAAAAGCCAAAAGTAATAGCAAAAAGAGTGCAGCATCTTCCTCTCAGGCAAACGATACAGCTAGCTCTTCGACTCAAGCAAGTAGCGCGACAGCTTCAAAAGACTCTGGTAAGACCGAGAATGCGTCTACTACGACGCAAGCTACTGTCCCTGCAGAATTGGTGGGAACTTGGGTAGGATCTAGCCCACAAGCGGATTCGATTAAAATGACAGTGGATGCCAATGGAGATGTGACAACAGTGGTTAGCTTCAAAAATGATAGCGAACCAACTCGGACAGCTACCTATACAGCAAGAGCAGTAAAAGCAACAGGCAATATCTACTATTGGGAGTCAGAAGGATTGGATGGAGCTGATGCCTTGCTTCCTGGGATCACAGGGCTAGGTGTAGCCAACTTCCGACTGGAGCCAGGTTTTGTCTTAGAAGAAGGACACTATACCCCGATTGTTTTCACAGCGCCTGTCAATACAGAATTTGACTACACCAAATACAATGATTTCCGTTTTTCATTAACCAAAGAACAATAAAAAGACGAACTCGATGGAAAATCGAGTTCGTTTTTTAGTAATGAGGGCTCCCTGCTACCCAACCGGTGCAGAGGGCGGATGTGATATTAAAACCGCCTGTATGGGCATTGATATCGAGGACTTCTCCTGCAAAGTGGAGCCCAGGAACGAGCTTACTTTCTAGGGTTTTAGGATTGATTTCTTTAAGGCTGACACCACCCTTGGTCACAAAGGACTTAGCTAGTGACATCTTCCCAGTGACGGGGATAGGTAGCTCTTTGATCTTTTGGATGAGCTCTTCTGTCTGAGGAGGAGTGAGTTGCTTGGCTTTTTCAGGGAATCCTTGCGCCAAGAAATCAGCTAATCGTTCAGGAAGCAGGGCTTTGAGGCTATTTTTAATCGCCTTTTCTCGATGCTCTTCTAGAAAGTCTTTTAACTCTTGAGAAGAGTTTGTCGGAAGGAGGTCCAGAGATAATATTTCCCCGCCTTTAACAAAGCTGGACATCCGAAGGGCTGCAGGGCCAGAAAGACCGAAATGTGTAAAGAGAAGGTCGTGTGTGATGATGTGTTTGCCGTAGCTGAGGGTCACATCTGTCAGAGAGATCCCTTGGAGGGCCTTGTGTGGAAAATCTGTCAAAAGAGGACTTTCTGCTGCTTCTAGATCCGTAATGCTATGTTTGAAGTGGCGGGCGATTTCGTGTCCGTAGCCAGTAGAGCCGGTAGAAGGGTAGGATTTGCCTCCAGTTGTGACGATCAGCTTATCAGCTGTCCAAGTGTTTTCAGATGATTTGACGATGAAGACGTCTTCTGGCTTGGTGACAGAGACCACTTCACAGTTGGTGGCAATACTAGCACCAAGCTCAAGAATCTTATTTTCTAAGGCTTGAATAATGGTGCGAGATTGATCACTAACAGGAAAGACCCGGCCATGGTCTTCGACTTTTAACTTGACGCCATTATCGGTGAAAAATTGGATGATATCATGATTATCAAATTGGGAAAACACACTGTAAAGGAAACGGCCATTTCCAGGGATACCGGCCATCAAATCGTCTAAGGTCCCGTTGTTTGTGACATTACAGCGACCTCCTCCGGTACCTGCAAGTTTCTTACCCAGCTTTTTATTTTTTTCGATCAGCAGCGTAGGTTGGCCATAAGAGGCGCTGGCAATGGTCGCCATCATACCTGCTGGGCCACCACCGATGACAATGGTGTGAAAATGAGTCATGTCGTTCTTCCTTCTCTTGTTTCTTTCATGATTTGCTTTGTCCATTATATCATTTTATGGACAGCTTCGGAAAATGAAGGAATCAAAAAACAAGCACCTTTCGATGCTTGCTTTTGAATGATTCTTCGATCAACTCATTACATGATTCCAAGGAAGTGACGGATGAAGAAGAAGGCAAGGACAGCACCAACAAATGGAGCAGTACCTGGTACAAGAAGACCATATTGCCAGTCGTTGTTTACTTTATCTTTGATTGGCAAGATTTGGTAAGCGAAACGAGGTCCAAGGTCACGCGCTTGGTTCATCGCGAAACCTGTAGTACCACCAAGACCCATACCGATAGCCCAAACGATCAAACCAACAGTGAATGGAAGCATTGCTTCGTTGGCGTGTTCAGCAGCCATGATAGATGTCAAGAAGATAAATGTTGCGAACGCTTCGACGAAGTAGTTACGTGGAAGGTTACGGCAGTTAGGGTTAGTTGAGAAGATGTTACGGATAGCAACACCATCAATTTGACCTTCAGAAATCTTGAAGTGGTCTGCGTACATAAAGTAAGCAATGACTGCACCAAGGAAGGCACCGATCATTTCAGCGATTGCAATTGGGAAGAATTGAGCGATTGTCAATTTACCAAGAAGGACTTTAAGCAAAGCCATAGCAGGGTTCATTGAAACGCCGCCAAAGACGAACAAGCAGACAGTGATACCGAATGCCCATGTAGTGATCGCGAATAAGTGTCCAGTTCCAGCATATTTTGTTTTCTTCAAAACGTCGTCACAGTGTACGCCAACCCCGAAGATAATCATCAAAGCTGTACTCATAACTTCTGCAAGTAATTGATGTGTCATGTTAATTAATGTCTCCTAAATTAATAAATGTATTTTTGTAATTGGTGATAAACTTCTTGAATCGGCAACTGCATCTCCGTAGCAATACGCTGACAGTCTTCGTATTCAAGTGTTTTTTTAGTGGTAGATCCGTACTGGTTAATTTTTACCGTAACGGGTCCAAATTCCGTATCGATTTGTTCAAATCGACGTTGCATAACCTTTCGGTCGACTTGTTGGTATCGAAAACCAATGGTACTGGTTTCTTTGAACAAGAGGGCTGAAAAATCTTCCAACTGACTTCCTTGAATCAAGAGAATCAACTCAAAGCCAGGGCGATTCTTTTTCATAACGACGCTACGATAGTAGACATCTAAAGCTCCAGCGTCCAGGAAACGGTGGATAATATAACCAAGTTGCTCTGGCGTTTGATCATCGATCGTAGTGGTGATCTCAATAATTTGATCTTCCGTGCGATGAACAACAGTGGTGCTGTGAGAGGTGTCTTCTTTCAATAGCGAACCGCGTAAAGCATTGAATTTTCCAGTCTCTCTTTTACCAAACCCATAGCCCACACTTTCGATGGAAAGGTGAGAGGGGATTGGTTCAAAGATTGGGGATAATGCTTTAAGGAGGGCTAACCCTGTCGGAGTAATCAACTCCGTTTTAACTGTGAAGTCTTGAGTAATCGGAATAGTCGTTCCTTTTCTCAACTGCATCACAGCGGGAACCGGAACAGGCATTTCTCCATGGGCAACTGAAATGGTCCCACTTCCCTCAGTGAGAGGAGTAGAGTAAACCGTATCGATACCGAGCGATTCCACTAGGATGAAAAAGCTAACGATGTCGACGATGGAGTCAATTGCACCAATTTCATGGAAATGAATCTGTTCGACAGGCATGTTATGCACAGCTGCTTCGGCCTTTGCGATATCAAGAAAGACTTCAAGACTTTTTTGTTTCACAAAAGGACTCAACTGTGAAGCGGCAATCAGATCGTGGATATCCGCATAACTGCGAGCATCCGCGTGGGAATGGTGATGATTGTGTTCGTGATCGTGATGATGTTCGTGATCGTGATGATGTTCGTGATCATGATGATGTTCGTGATCGTGATGATGTTCATGATCGTGATCAAAATCACCTTCAATCCCCGTATCTTTCTCCCCGTGGTGAAGGTGAACATCGAAATCAGTTCCCCAAATTGCGCTTTTTGCGACGCGATGAACGTGGAGGTGGAAACCATCCACTCCCAGTTTCTCGAGTTCTGTGTGAAGAAGCTCGACATCTGCCCCAAGGTCCACAAGAAGACCATTGAGCATATCGCCACTTATTCCAGAAAAAGGTTCTAAAAATAGACTGGTCATCAGTTTTCCTTTCGATTGTGGTTGAGTCGATTGATCATACATGCTGAATAAGCTGCACCAAATCCGTTATCAATGTTGACGACCGTTACGCCAGAAGCGCAAGAGGTCAACATACTCATCAAGGTTGTTAGCCCTTGAAGGTTGCTTCCGTATCCAATGCTGGTCGGAACGGCAATAACGGGGACATCCACAAGGCCTCCTACGACACTGACAAGAGCTCCTTCCATACCGGCAATCACGATGATCACACTGGCTTTTTGGATCTCTTCTAAGCGATTGAAGAGGCGATGGATGCCGGCGACTCCCACATCATAGATTCGGCGAACCGAATGGCCAAAGGTTTCTGCAGTGACTGCAGCTTCTTCTGCAACAGGAACATCACTTGTCCCTGCTGTGACGACCGCAATGTAGTGTTCAGGATCGGCTTCTTCCTTTTTAGAGTTGAGAACGAAGCAGCGGGCTTCTGGATAATAGTGGCCAGTCGGAAAGCGCTGAGAAAGAGCCTCTCCCTTTTGGAGAGAGACTCTTGTTGTGAGGATCGGCAATTCTTTTTGTGAAAGAAATTGCAGGATTCCTTCAATTTGCTCAACTGTCTTTCCTTCGCCGTATACGACTTCAGGGAAGCCGTTGCGACGTTGCCGGTCAGTATCAATTGCTGCATACCCTAGTTCTTTAACCCCGTTGATTTGCTCCAGCGCATCCTCAACGGAGAGATGGCCTGCTTGCAAAGAACGGAGTGTCTGTTCTAGATTGGGTTGAAAATCCATGTTTGATTCTATTCAACAACGACAGAAAGTCCGTCGCGGATAACTGCTACTTTAGCATCTTTTCCTTCACGAGCAAAGGCTTTTTCAAGCGCTTCGTCAAATGAAGTTGCAAGTTCCATATGCATACCTGTGATCAATTCAGGATCTACAAGGTCAGATACAAAGATAACATGGTGGTGTACCAAAATACGTGCCAAGATTTGAGAAGTCCATTGGTCTGGGACAGTCTCTAAACGAGGTGTATTGATGGCTTGTTCCAAGAATTCTTTTGGATCTTCTACGTCAGCAAGGTTGCGATAGAAACCTTCTCCACCGTGACCATCTGCACATCCAGCCACCATGATGATTGTTCCGCCTTCTTTGTTAGAAGCTTCGGCTGCAGTCATCCCTTTAACAGCTTGGTAGATATTTTGGTCAAGTGGGAAACCACCGTTTGTTGAAATTGTGATGTCGCTTTCGATCTTAGACACATGTGCCAAGTCTGCAACGAAGTCACAACCAACTTTGTGGGCTTCAACCATGTCCCCAGCGAAAGATCCGATGATGTGTTTTTCGCCGTCCAATACAACGTTGACGATGAAGGCCAAGTTTGCAGTACGAGCAGCGTAAAGCATATCTTCGTGGATTGGGTTGTGGTCAAGGTTACCAGTACGTGCCTTATCAGAATTGATGAAGTCACCTGAGTGGTTCGCCATGATAGTTTTGTATGATGCGATACCTGGAAGGACTGATTTACGTCCACCTGAGAATCCAGCGAAGAAGTGAGATTCGATGAATCCTTCTGCTATCAACAAGTCAGCTTCAGCAGCGATTTTGTTGATGATACAGTCACCACCTGAAGGGAGTTGTCCAATTTTAACCATGTCATCGTCGTTTGTTGAAATGTGCATAACGATTTCTTCATTGTCAACGATTTCTTGGCCGTATTTATTGATCAATTCTTCACGAGTTGAAGGACGGTGGAAACCAGTAGCAACCAAGATACGCACGCGTGCATCAGGGTTAACTGAGCGAATACGACGCAAAATGATTGGAGTGATGATGTGAGAAGGAACGGGACGAGTGTGGTCAGAACTGATCAACACGATGTCTTTTTTGCCTTTAGCAAGTTCTTCCAAAGTAGGGCTGCCGATAGGGTTGTCCATTGAACGTTCAACAGTTTCTTCTTCAGACAGTGGGTTATGGAAGTTTTCCGCCTTAGACTCTAACAATCCTGCAAAGTTTTCATCTGGAATCTTTGCAACAATCGATTTTTTGTCGTACGGTAATTTAATTTCTACCATTATTTGCGATCTCCTTTATTAATACTGATACTTATAGTATAATTCTTTTTAAAAAGAGGTGTGCATCAATTGATGTCAACAAATGTTAACTATATTGTTTAAGAACAGGTGTATCATTAGTGTGATTTCAAGAAAGAGCAGATGGGGAGGAAAAACCGTCGTGAATTCAGAATTTTTAGTGAAATTTTTGGAAGAGAGGCGAACGCCGATCGTCAAGAAAAAATACCATAGTTACCTCTCCTATCGTGGGATCAAAGAGGATTACATCTACATCTTGAAAGAAGGTGTGGTCAAGACAAGTGTCATCATGCGTGATGGGCGTGAGTTTAACTTTTCCTATCTAAAAGCCATTGACATTGTCTCTTTGATTCGTGATGAGGTGTCCAACTATACAGACTCACCTTTCAATGTGCGAGTGGAGACAGAAGAAGCAAGTTTTTATCGTATTCCTCGGGTCAAGTTTTGGAATTTTGTCAAAGAGCATAAAGAGCTGCAGGACTATGTGAGGGACTATTATCGTAATAAACTGTCTGAAAGTATGGAGTCTCAGCAGTATATGATGATGAATGGTAAAAAAGGGGCGGTTTGTTTTCATTTGCAAAAACTAAGCAGTTTGTTTGGTGTGGAGCAAGAAGACGGCTTCTTGATTGATTTCAACATTACCAATGAAGATATTGCCGGTTTTTGTGGGATTTCGACGCGAAACAGTGTCAATCGCATTCTCAATGAATTAAAACGAGAAGGTGTTTTGGATATTCGACAGCAAAAGATCGTGATTTTGGATAATGAACGGATTGAAGAATTTATCGGAAGGGAGCTATTCTAAGATGGCAACAGAAGCACAAATCAGAAAAGAAAAAGAAGAAAAATTACAAGATATTTTACGAAAAATCGGAAAGGTAGCCGTTACCTATTCAGGTGGGATTGACAGCTCTTATCTCTTGAAGGTGGCCTTGGATACCTTGGGACCTGACAATGTTATTGCGGCCGTCGTGAACTCTGAGATGTTTTCAAATGAAGAATTCGATCTAGCGCTCGACTTGGCCGATCAGCTAGGAGCACCTGTGCTTGGACTGGAAATGAGAGAATTGAGTGATCCACGGATTGCTGCCAATACGCCCAATATTTGGTATTACACCAAACAATTGATGTACCAAACTATTAAGGATTCAGTTACAGAACTGGGCTTTAAGCAATTGGTAGACGGCAATATTATGGATGATATCGACGATTTTCGCCCTGGTATCAAGGCTCGGGACGAAGCGGGTGTCCGCAGTGTCTTGCAAGAAGCCGGCCTCTATAAGACAGAAATTCGTCAATTGGCCAAGGAAAGAGGGGTCTCCAATTGGAATAAGGTGCCATCTTGTAGCGTTGCCTCACGCTTCCCATACGGAGTGAAAATCACTTCAGAAAATGTACAACGGGTTTTTGAAGGGGAAGAGTTCCTTGTAGGACTTGGCTTTGAGCAAGTCCGTGTGCGTGTGCATGGAGACTTGGCGCGCATCGAAGTGGAAAAAGACCACCTGCTTAAAGCCATCCAACTGCATGACAAGATCAATGACTACATGAAAAAAATCGGATTTACCTATGTAGCCTTGGATTTGGCTGGATATAAGTACGGCCGGATGAATGATGCATTGGATGAAAAAACAAAAGAAAAAATTATGGCAGGTTAAGCAATGAAGGAAGTGATAAGGTTCTGGTTTGAAGAGTTGAAGCCAGAGGATTGGTTCAAAAAATCAGACGCACTGGATCAAGAAATGCGCGTGCGCTTTGAAGAACTTTACTGGAAGGCCAGTCGTGGAGAATTGTTCAGCTGGCGCACTTCCGCCCAAGGGCGCTTGGCAGAGATTTTGCTTTTGGACCAAATTCCTCGGAATATTTTTCGAGGGACGGCCCAAGCCTTTATGACCGATTCGCTTGCCTTGGTCTTGGCCCAAGAAGGCCTAACACAAGCTCAAGAATTACCAGTTGTACAAAGAGGCTTTTTCTACATGCCCTTTATGCATTCGGAATCTTTAACCATTCATGAAGAAGCTCTGCGCCTATTTGATCAACCGGGCTTAGAAAAGCGTTTGAAGTATGAGAAGATGCACATGGACATTCTTCAACAATTTGGGCGTTATCCACATCGGAATGCCATCTTAGGACGGCCTTCGACCAAGGAAGAAGAGGAGTATTTGAAAGAACATTCTGGCTTTTAAGGGAAGATGAGGCCCACAGATTTCAAAACTCTTTTCTCTCTTCATGAAATTGCCTGAAACAGCAGGCATGATGTCAGAGTTCCCTCACCTAGGCTTTTCCAAGCGTCTAAAAAATGGTATAATGAACTGTAAATTTCACAATTTGGAAGGAATGTTATTGCTATGATGAATATGCAAGACTTGATTTAAGATTCTTAAAGTCTTGTTATTTATCAAAATACTGATTTTAAGCGATTTTGCATTCGATAAAATCAACAATTTATAGATGTATTACATTATATTGGACAGTAAATGGACAGTGACAGAGTATTTGAAGGAGAGAAAAAGAGGCCTTAAGTGCCTCTTTTTATATAATATGATTGTATTATTACGAAAAGGTTAGAAGGTGGTAAATCGGATATTCAATAAAGAGTTCCCTCTGGCTTTCGGAAAACTTATTTTCAAATAAATAATTTGCTTGTTCTTTATATCCTAATATACAAGCTGTAGCGTATCGGATTTCAACTGCACTGTGATTCATTAAAGATAAAAGATAGTTATTATCTTCAGTTGTTAATGTGTTTAAACGTTTTTTAATTTGTAGTAAATTGAGTTTACTATATTCAGAATTGTCCATATCTACAAGTTTTTTTGCAAATTCAAAACAAGATTGTAAAACATTTTGATCACATTTATTATCACTATAGTTTATAAGTTTTAATAATCCAAGATCTTTATTTTCAATTGGAATCTTATTTGATAAATATGATGAAAGGTAATCAGAAATATCAAAATTGTCTATAAGCAGTAGCTGTTTTAAATCAACAGCTTCATATTTTGAAAATTGGTGATTATTTTCGTCAACTAAAACCATATCATAATCACTGAAATTATATAATCTATAATTTTGTGTACATGAATGTTCTGGTATTATTAATAATAATACATGTACATTAGCAAATGTCATGACTTGTATTGTATTATAGTAATTAAGATCAGTAATTAACTCTTCATTTATAATGCCCTTATACAATAAATCAACTATTCTAGAGTCTTGTTGTGACCAATTCGTGAAATCGATCTCTTTAGAAATTTTAAGTTTATCCAGTATCTTTTTTAAACGGATATGTGCATCTAAGTTATTCTTTAAATAATTAAAATCAATTTTAGACAGATTCTTATCGCTAATTGCTAGTTTATGATTATTTAAGATAATTCCTTTATTTTTTTGAACTTCTAAAATAAATTTCAACCCATCAATTCTTTTTGAAAGAATATTTGAAATGGAATAATTTAGAGTTAGTGAGATATTTTCAGGTTTCTCTTGTACTTTAATTGAAAAACCATTCCCAAAATCAATAGTATAATCATTCTTAGTCGTGTATTTAAAAATTGTTTGATATACTATTTCGTTCCCCTGGATTTGAACGCGCATCTCATTTTCTTTAAATAATTGTAGATCAAATATGTCATCTAGTAGAGGCTCAGCTATTGCTGCTCCTTTAGGCTTGTAATAAAGATATAGTTCACCAGATTTTGCATACTCAAGAATATCTAGATATTCTTTTCCGATGAATTTAAAGTGGTGTCAAATACGAACGTGAAGACGTCCTCAAAGTCCTTCAAACCATTAATCTAGGTCGTTACTTTGCAGGTATCACTGCAGAGGAAATTGCTGAAGCAGTGGTGGAATAAATAAAAAAGAAGTTAGTTGCAGAACCAGCTTCATTTTTTAGTTATTTTATGTATAATAATTCGTATTTTTTTGGAAAAAGTTTTATAATACAGATGTGAAGAGTTGCTCTGGAAAGGAGAAAAAAACGGAAACTATATTTTGAGCAATTCATAATTTTATTGTTAAATAAAGCTTTTAATTCTAATTATGGAAGGTGAACAGTCATGAAAACGAGTAAAATTATCCTTTCTGTCTTAACTGTAATTATTAGTTGTAGCTTAGCGTGTCCTGTCTTTGCTGATTGGGTATCTGGTGGTAACTGGAGTTACGGAGGTTATCATAATCCAGGCAATTGGGGAGCATTCTCAAATTATTTCCACGACTATCGATGGCATTGGTCAAGTGTGGCTCGAGCAAGTGACAGCAGATCTAATGTAGGTTATGCTTCTGCTCATTACACATCAAGATCGTTCATAAATACAAGTTTTGGTGAAGTTGCATACTTTAATTATGGATTTTAATTGCTAAAGTTTATCCTAGAGAGAAGAAATCTCTCTAGGATAGACTAGAAAGAGTAGAATTATGAAACGTTTATTTATACTTTTCTCGAACCTTTTTATTCTAATCTTTCTGCTTTGGATTGCCTTTATTTCACCTAATACGGTCATCCATCGAAGCCTACCTGTAATAGGGATTCTTCAACAAGAAAAGGAAGTTGTTTATGAAGAGCTTTCATCTAGCTTAGATCAGTTAGCAAAGGAAAACAATAGTTTGATTGCTCGTCAGATTCAAAAAACAGATTCTAAAGGGCAAGTCAAGTTTTCGTATGATATCTACGGAGAAGGAACACTTCCTAATGGCATCAAAAAAGAAGAGAAAGAATTCGTTGCAAAGGAAAGTTTGCTTACCAATTACTATATACTATCTGGGAATTTAACCCTTGAAAAATTGGATCAAAAACTCCACGATCTTGGTTTTTCAAAAAGTTTCATGAATAAGCCCAATCCCCTGCAAAATTTTATGGTATTTTTTGGTTCGGGTTCCCAATCTCTAGCCTTGGTTATTTTTATCATCAGCTTTGGTGCATTGACCATTATTCAAAAAACACTTGAAATGAGAAGTGCAGGGATTCGTTATATTTCTGGAATAAGACGATACCAGCTCTTTGGACATTCTCTCATGGAAGATGGTAAAGAATTGTTTATAGGGTGTATTGGTGGAAGTGTCCTAGGAGCTATTCTGATTTATTATTTACAATTGACCCCTTTTGCCTATTCTCTCATCATTTCAGCTAGTATTATTTACAATACACTTTTATTTATTTTATCTACTTTCCTATCCTTTTTCTTTGCATTCAGTATTCAGACAGTACACTTGGTTAGCCTTTTAAAGGGGAAAATTCCATTAAAAAGAGTCTTGTTTTTTCTCTTTACATGTCAATTTCTTGCAATCACTGTCATTGGTCTCTCAATTCATCGTGTCAGCATCTATGGCTCTATCTGGCAGACTTATCAAGAGGGAAGTTTGGCTTGGTCTAAAGAGACAAATTGGATACAAATTAGTTTGAATCGGGAAAATGTTTTACAAACGACAAACAAAGAAATGCAAATTGAACAAAGAGCTAAATGGTCTAAACTGATCGAGTCTGGCATTGAAAAAGGTGGACTTTTGGTCCATCATCAGCTTGCCGCATTTAATTCAAAAGGCTTCATGAACGATCCTAGAACAGGGAGAGAGCTTTCGATCACAGATTACGATCCTCTTGCCAACACCCTGTATGTAACACCAAATTACCTTGATATCCAAAAGATCTTAGTATCCCCTGAGGAAAAAGAGCGCTTGAATCACTTGCAAGCTGGAGAATTTGGACTCTTGCTTCCTGAAAAGTTGAAAGGGCAAGAAGAGGAGTTGAAAAAACGCTATGAAGATTATCTGACTCCTAGTGATGAACAAGGAAAGAGTCAGTTGCCTATGAAAGCACGGGTGACCTATCTTCCTAACAACCAAAAACGATTTATCTATAATAATACACCGATGAGCTATCAGCAATTCTTGACAGACCCGATTTTGGTTGTTGTTCTACCTAGAAGCTTTGGTGGCTACGATAATCCTTATTTCTCTCATCTTAATTCTTATCTTTACTTTGATGGTCTGGAAAAAAGCAAGAAACTAGTAGTTGAGAATGGGCTTGAAAAAAATGTTAGTCAATATGACTATGCGGCGTCTGTATACCAGCAGATGATCCAAACCATTCAATTAGAGAATCTCATTACCATTGCAGGAGGAATCTTTGCAATAGCTACTTCCATACTACTCTTTAACACCATGAATTTCCTCTATTTTGAAGAGTTTAGAAGACCAATCTTCTTGAAGAAGATTGCAGGTCTGGGATTTGTAAAGATTCACCAAATGATTTTGCTCTCAGAAAGTATCCTCTTACTATTAGGAAGCTTCCTGACATTCCTTCTCACTCAAGAATGGTGGATTGCTCTTGTCACTCTCTTGCTATTTATTACTAATGCTTGGTTCATTCTCCTGTATCGGTCTCATAAAGAAGACCACTTGTTAGCCACTGTACTGAAAGGAGCCTAATATG
>CAUVRI010000027.1:0-20287 GCA_963554405.1 uncultured Streptococcus sp.
TTATTTTTAAAAAAGCATATAATAGAAATGTGAAAACGGTGTCAACTAAATAGAAAGGGAGATTTGCATGAAAAAGTTGATAAAAACATTAAAAGAAAATTTCGTTTTCTTGCTCATGGTTCTGCCAGGAGTTATTTGGTTGATTTTATTCTTCTACATTCCGGTTTTCGGAAACGTAGTTGCCTTCCAGGATTTCCACATTCACCCTGATGGTTTCATTGCCAGTATCTTAAATAGTAAATGGGTGGGATGGGATAACTTCAAATTCCTATTTAGTTCGAGGGACGCATTTATCATTACCCGTAATACCCTGCTCTACAACTTTGGATTTATCATTCTAGGTTTGATTGCTGCAGTGGCGATTGCGATTATCTTTAGTGAAATGCGATCTAAGAAGTTAGTGAAAGTGTACCAAACTTCGATGCTCTTTCCTTATTTCTTGTCTTGGGTTATTATCAGTTACTTTGTAGATGCTTTCTTAAACATTGATAAAGGACTGATTAATCACTTGCTTCAAGGTTTTGGAAAGGAAGCCATTAACTTCTATACAACTTTAGGAATTTGGCCGGCTCTTTTGCTCTTCTTGGGTATTTGGAAGGGGCTTGGATATAGTAGTGTTATATACTATGCAACCATTATGGGGATTGACCCGACCTACTATGAAGCTGCAACAGTGGATGGTGCGACCAAGTGGCAACGCATTCGCAACATTACCTTGCCTCAGCTAACACCTCTGATTACGGTCTTGACCATTCTAGCAGTCGGAAATATCTTCCGCGCGGATTTCGGTCTCTTCTATACAGTAACCCGTAACGGAGGAGGAGGATCTCTCTACAGCGTTACCAACGTTTTGGACGTATATGTCTACAATGGACTTTCAGGAACTGGGGACATCACAATGGCCGCAGCCGCAGGATTGTACCAATCCGTTGTTGGTTTAATACTCGTTTTAGTATCTAACTTGATTGTTCGTCGCATAGATAAAGATTCTGCGCTATTCTAGAAAGGAGGAACCAATGAAAAAATCGGAAAAAATCAAAAAAGAAAAAATCGATAACGTTGGTATCCATGCCTTCAGTAAGCCAGCTAACTTATTTTTCAGTATTTTAATTGGGATTATTGCCCTATCTTGTATCTTACCATTTATCTTCGTTATTATGATCTCTATTACAAATGAGTCTGTGATAGCGACAAATGGTTTCAGCTTCTGGCCTTCTAAATTTGGCTTTGACGGTTATCTTTTCCTGGTACAGTTTAAGGACAAAATTTTAAACTCCCTTTTTATCACTCTGTTTGTGACAGCAGTCGGTACCAGCGTCAATGTCTTCATGACAACGACATACGCATATGCAATTTCTAGAAGAACATTTAAATACAAACGCTTCTTTACAGTATTTGCTTTGATTACCATGCTCTTTAATGCAGGTATGATTCCAGGTTACATCGTGGTAACTCAGTTGCTACGAATCGGAGATACCATTGCGGCCTTGATTATACCAATGTTGCTTTCTCCATTTAACATTATCTTGATGCGTACCTTCTTTAAACGGACGATTCCAGAAGCAATTCTTGAATCAGCTAAGATTGATGGTGCAAGTGAAACACGGATTTTCTTCCAAATTTGTTTACCACTTGCTCTACCAGGTATTGCAACAATCAGTCTCTTCACAGCTCTAGCTTATTGGAATGACTGGTTCAATGCCTTGCTTTATATCAAAAATCCAGATTTCTATCCTTTGCAATACTTGCTGATGCAAATCCAATCAAATATGGACTACATCGCAAAATCATCAGGTCTGTCATCACAAGTTGTTGGGGCAGCCAGTGGACTGCCTAAAGAAACTGGTCGTATGGCCATGGTGGTTGTGGCAACCTTGCCAATTGCAATGCTCTACCCATTCTTCCAACGTTATTTCGTAAAAGGTTTAACGATTGGTGGGGTCAAGGAATAAAAGTCCTAAACTTGCCTGTCAAGTATGGACTTCCTTGAAGTCAGCTTCGTAACTGAGCTTATCAGTTCATTAAATTGTTTATCAAAAAATAAAAATAAAGGAGTTTTTCTTATGAAAAAGTGGCAAAAAGTCGCACTCTTCTCAGCCAGCGCACTCTTGATTACAGCTTTGGCTGCCTGCGGTAGCAGTAAATCATCTAGTTCAGAAAATGGTCCAACAACCATTAAGATGTACCAAATTGGTGATAAACCAGACAACTTGGACAAATTGTTGGAAAATGCTAACAAGATCTTGGAAAAGAAAGTTAATGCTAAATTAGAAATGCAATACCTTGGTTGGGGTGACTACAGCAAGAAAATGTCTGTAATTACTTCATCTGGTGAAAACTATGATATCGCTTTTGCTGATAACTATGTTGTAACTGCTCAAAAAGGTGCTTATGCTGACTTGACAGACCTTTATAAGAAAGAAGGGAAAGAACTTTACAAAGCTCTCGACCCTGCTTACATCAAAGGTAACACTGTAAATGGTAAGATCTATGCTGTTCCAGTAGCTGCTAACGTAGCATCATCACAAAACTTTGCCTTCAACGGACCTCTTTTGGAAAAATATGGAATTGACATTTCAAACGTGAATTCATATGAAACACTTGAACCTGTTTTGAAAGCAATCAAAGAAAAAGATCCAAACGTTGTACCATTTGCAATTGGTAAAAACTTCATTCCATCAGAAAACTTTGACTACCCAGTAGCAAACGGTCTTCCATTTGTTATCGATATGGAAGGTGACACTACTAAGATCGTCAACCGTTATGAAGTCCCTCGCTTCGTAGAACACTTGAAGACTCTTCACAAATTCTACAATGCTGGATACATTCCTAAAGACGTAGCAACAAGTGATACCACTTACGAACACAACAGCGATACATGGCTTGTTCGTGAAGAAACAGTAGGTCCTGCTGACTATGGTAACAGCTTGCTTTCACGTGTAGCAAACCGTAAGATCGAAATCAAACCAATTACTAAATTCATCAAGAAAAACCAAACAACTCAAGTTGCTAACTTTGTCATCTCAAACAACTCTAAGAACAAAGAAAAAGCAATGCAAGTGTTGAACGAATTGAACACTAACCCAGAACTTCTTAATGGACTTGTTTATGGACCAGAGGGAGAAAACTGGGAAAAAGTTAAAGGTTCAGAAAACCGTGTAAAAGTCTTGGATGGCTATAACGGAAACACTCACATGTCTGGATGGAACACTGGTAACAACTGGATCCTTTACATCAACGAAAATGTAACTGATCAACAAATTGAAGATTCTAAGAAAGAATTGGCTGAAGCAAAAGAATCACCAGCTCTTGGATTTATCTTCAACACAGAACCAGTTAAATCTGATATCACAGCTGTTACAAACACAATGCAACAATTTGATACAGCAATTAACACTGGTACAGTGGACCCAGAAAAAGCTATTCCAGAATTGATGGAAAAACTAAAATCTGAAGGTGCTTACGACAGAGTACTGAAAGAAATGCAAAAACAATACGATGAATTTTTGGCTGCTAAAAAATAAGCCGAGGTAAACATTGAGGTTGGGACGTAGATCCCGGCCTCCTTGTTTTTTTCTTGTTCGATTGTTCAATTTTGAAAAGAGCAAGGAACTAAAATATGGTATAATTTGTTTATATGAACTTTAGATTGAAGATGAAATAGAAGAGGTAGGATATGGGAAAATTTATTGAATTTATTTTTCAAAAAATTTATATGGCAATGCTGGCATCGGGGATTTTTTTAGTCCTGACTCTTTGTGGTGGTGTCTTGTTTGGCCTAGCACCTGCTAGTACGGTTTTAATGACTCTTTTTGCTCAATACCGATATGATTATAAAGCTTATAAGTGGCAAGAGGCTTGGTCCTTATTTAAAGAGAACTTTCTTCGTTCTAATCAGGTTTTTTATACCCTACTTTCAATTGAGGCAGTTTTCTTGTATGGCCTCTATCTTCTTGTTCAGCTGCCTCAGTCTATTTTAACTGTGATTATCAGTATTTTAAACCTGCTTTTAGCTCTTCTATTGCCACTAGCTTACGCAGTTTATTTGAAATTGCAAGTTTATTTCGAGTTGTCTTATATAAATTCGATCAAGCTTTCCTTTATTGGCATGTTTTTGAATGTAGGTGCAATGTTTAAGATTGCATTTGGAACGGCCATGATTATGGCAATCTTTTATTACATGCCTGCCTTGGTTTTCTTTGTCTTTCTGGGGGCTTGGCATTTCTTTATCAGTGATTTACTAGAACCAGTCTATCAGTTGATTGCTTCTAGATTAGTGGACCAACCATGAAAAAATTTTGGTTAAATTCCTTGCTAAGAGTCTATGCAATGACCATGTTTGTCATTGTTGGCTTTGTAGCTTTGTTAATCTCTTATGCCAGTTGGCAGTCCAAGGTTCAAGAAGTAACAGAAACTTCCCAGCGTATTTCAACAAGATTGGTTGACGAAGTTGAATCCTACTATCAGCGTGGTGTTCAAATCACTAAAAGTCTTGTAGGTAACCAGGCCAAGTTAGAAGGTGTCTATAATTATTTCACCATGTCGCCATCCGAATACATTTATTGGCGTTTAAATAATGGTCTTCTTGGGATTGTTGAAGTTTCGCTACACGAGAATATTGCCGATATTTATCTGCAGAATGATTTTGTGGCTGGTTTTGATATTGCATTGCAGGATTACAAGACAGTCTTTGTTTCAACTCGTCAAAAACAAGGAGGAATGCAAGTTGAAGCTAGTAAATATAAGCCAGCTAAGAATGCTTTTCCAATCCCTATTTATGACAGTGTCACCAGCAACCATATCGGGGTCGTTTATCTAACGATTGATTCCCAAGTTTTTGAACAAACGATTGACAATATTCGAAATACAACCCCTGTACTGGTTAAAATTACCTCGCCCTTCCAAAAAAATATGCTGACATTTGGGGAAGGGAAAAGTAAGAATTGGCTGGTCAAGGAGACACCTCATGGCTATGGTGTTCAAGTGGCTGTTCCAGAACATTATGTTTTAGAGAGAAGTTTAGTAAATGCCATTGTCATAGTGGGTATTAGTGCAATTCTAACAGGCAGTCTTTATCTGATTCTGCAACGAGTATTCCGCAACTATCAGCGCCAGGTTATTGATTTGGTGGATACGATCCAAGCAATAGGACAAGGAGACAGTCACTTAAGAATTGAGACTGCAACCAAGGAGCAGGAATTGCTCTTGATTGCTGATAACACCAACACCATGTTGGATAATCTTGATCGCAATATTCATGACATCTACCAGCTACAGCTGAGTCAAAAAGATGCCAATATGCGGGCTTTGCAGGCCCAAATCAATCCGCATTTTATGTATAACACTCTGGAGTTTATTCGTATGTATGCGGTTATGAAGAGCCAAGAAGAACTTGCGGATATTATTTATGAATTTAGCAGCTTGCTGAGAAACAATATTTCTGATGAGACGCAGGTGACCCTGGAAAGCGAATTGGAGTTCTGTCGTAAGTATAGTTATCTCTGTATGGTGCGCCATCCAAACTCGGTTGCTTATGGCTTTACCATTGCTGAGGAGCTTAAAGGAATGATTATTCCTAAGTTTACTATCCAGCCTTTGGTGGAGAACTATTTCGTCCACGGTGTAGACTATCGCAGAAAGGATAATGTAATCAGTGTCAAAGTCTTGAAAAAATCTGATGCAGTTCAAATCATTGTTCAAGACAATGGCCGTGGAATAAAGGCTGACAAGCTTGCAGAAATCCAGCAAATTTTAGCCAAGCGTCAATTGGAAAATTCGGAAAATAAGGAGAAAAGGACCTCGATTGGGATTATCAATATCCACGAACGTTTCTTGCTTTTCTTTGGAGATCGCTATAGCATTGCTGTAGAGTCGGGAGAAAATAGGGGCGTTCGCTATATTATAGAGATCAAGGATGAATAAGAAAACACCATGCATAAAGTATTACTAGTTGATGATGAATACATGATTACCGAAGGTCTGAAAGTTCTCATCCCTTTTGAAAAATGGAATATGGAGGTTGTGGCAACAGCCAATGATGCTGAAGAAGCGCTAGACTATGTTAAAAACCATCCTGTTGATTTGGTCATCACCGATGTCAATATGCCAGGTATGAATGGTCTAGAAATGATTGCCCAGATGAAAGAAAGCCTGCCTAAACTCGCCTTTATCATCTTGTCAGGCTATCAGGAGTTTGAATATGTTAAAAAGGCCCTAAATTTGCAGGTGGCTGATTATTTGGTTAAACCTGTCAATAAGGTTGAGCTTGCAGCTATTTTAGAGAAACTTTCCCAGCAATTTGATCAATCTTCTCACTATCAAATGGAAGCAATCTTCCAAGATGGTCTATCAGAGGAGGATTTGACTAGACTGTTAGAAAAGGAAGGAACAATTTGGCTAGGAGCTAGTCGAATCCCTCAAGGTATCGCTTCTACTTCTTATTCCGTATCTGGTCAGACCTTATATCTTTTCCTATCACATACGAAAGAAGAGAGCCTCTACCAGATAGAGCTGGAGCCTCCTTACAAAGATAATTTGCAACAATTCAAATCCAATCTTGAGAAAGTTGTCTTTTATGGAACGGTTGGCCTGCATCAGGCGGATCCCCTTTTCCAATACTATGAACCCATGTATCGTGTGATTATTCAGGGGAATATCAATCAGATTTTGGATGAGTTAGACTTGCTAAAAGGTGTCGTCTTGAGTCACACACCAAGGATATCGATTACCAAACAGCTCTTTATTCAATTTATGATGGATGTTTATCATTTGTTCGAGCATTTGAAACCAGATGATATGACCAGCATTATCAAGGAGATTGAAGGCATGATGTCCTTTGAGGACCTGCTAGATTATATTAAGCAAAAGCTAACTCATCTATTTGCTCAGTATCGTATGAATGAAAACGTCGCCAGTGTTCTAGAAGTCATTGGTCGCGATTATCAAAAGGATCTGTCTTTAAAGGATATCAGTAAAGACCTCTTTATTAATCCGGTCTACCTAGGACAGTTGATTAAGCGTGAGACCAATTCGACCTTTGCTGAGCTTCTGAATAAGCAGAGAATTAAGGCGGCCCAACAGTTGCTTTTGTCAACCAATGACAGTATTGAAGATGTCTGTTATGCAGTGGGTTACAGCAATGTTGGATATTTCTACAAGGTATTTAGAAAACTCTGTGGCAAGTCGCCAAAGGCCTACCGCCAGCAAGTAGACTAATGAATCAGATAAAGCTAGGGATCTATTTAGAATTTTTCTCTTTAAAAAGCAGAAAAATTGGAATAAATAGGTCCTGTTTTTATACCATCAGAAAGAGTATAATGAAGGTGACTTTATAAAGTGAGGTAACCATATGCTTACATTTCCAAAAGACTTTGTTTGGGGTTCTTCCACATCTGGTCCGCAAACTGAAGGCCGCGTGCCTGGTGACGGCAAGGGGGACAATCTTTGGGATTACTGGTACAAAGTGGAGCCTAATCGCTACTACAATGAAATCGGCCCAGAACAAACATCTACTTTTTATGAACATTGGGAGCAAGATATTGATCTTCTAGCCGAGACAGGTCATACAGCCTTTCGAACTTCTATCCAGTGGTCACGGGTTTTCCCACAAGGCCGAGGCGAAGTTAATCCTCAAGGAGTGGCTTTCTACAGACAGGTCTTTGAAGCCATTAAGGCTAAGGGAATCCGCCTTTTAGTCAATCTCTACCACTTTGACCTGCCTTTTGCACTTCAAGAAGATGGGGATGGTTGGGAAAATAAGGCAACCATCAAGGCCTATGTTGACTATGCTCGTTTCTGTTTTGAGACCTATGGGGACTTGGTAGATCAATGGATTACCTTTAATGAACCTATCGTTCCGGTGGAGTTTGGCTATTTTTATGATGCCCATTATCCTCACAAGGTAGATGCAAAAGCAGCGGTTCAGGTAGCCTATCACACACAACTAGCTAGTAGTCTTGCAGTCAAGGCTTGTCATGAAATCTTGCCTGACTCTAAGATTGGGATTGTCCTAAACTTGACACCTGCTTATCCCCGAAGCCAACATCCTGCTGATGTGAAGGCTGCGCGTATTGCAGACCTCTTCCAAGCCCAATCTTTCTTAGATCCATCTGTTTTAGGGACTTATCCAGAGGAGTTAGTGGAGATTTTGTCTGAGCATGATTTGCTGCCAGATTATACAGCGGAGGAGTTGGAACTCATTCGCGAGCACACCGTGGACTTCCTTGGAGTCAATTACTACCAGCCTTTGCGGGTTATGGCACCGCGTTTTGCAAAGCATCCAGACAGTCCACTCCTGCCAGAGCATTTCTATGAGCCATATGTCATGCCTGGTCGTAAAATCAATCCCCACCGTGGCTGGGAAATATACGAGCAAGGGATTTATGATATCGCTCAAAATATCAAAGAAAATTATGGCAATATCGAATGGATGCTGACGGAAAATGGAATGGGAGTTGAAGGTGAAGAAAGATTCCGTAAAGATGGCTTTATCCAAGATGATTATCGTATTGACTTTGTCAAAGGCCATCTGCGCCAGCTCCACCGTGCCATTCAAGACGAGGCCAACTGTACAGGCTACCTCATGTGGACCTTTATCGATTGCTGGTCTTGGCTCAATAGCTATAAAAACCGTTATGGCCTGATTGAATTGAATTTGGAAACTCAAGAACGGATTATTAAGAAATCAGGTTATTGGTTTAAAGAATTAAGTCAAAACAATGGTTTTGAGTGAGTGAGTACTCTGTTATCTTTGGTAACAGGGTTTTTGCTTGGCTAAGATGGAGAGTATATCTTATATTTTTTAGCTATACCAATTTTAAAGCTTGACAAGGGAAAAAGAAAACTATATACTGTTCTTGCTTGTTTGATACCTAATGTATCAGACTATACCAATTTTAAAGGAGAGTAGTGATGTCCTTAGAACATCACTCAATTAGTAAGTATGTGTGGAATTGTCGGAGTTGTCGGAAATCGCAACGCAACTGATATCTTGATGCAGGGTTTGGAAAAATTGGAATACCGTGGTTATGACTCAGCTGGAATTTTTGTAACAACAGGAAAAAATTCTAGCCTGGTCAAATCTGTCGGCCGTATTGCAGACCTGCGTTCTAAAATTGGAATCGACGTAGCAGGTTCGACTGGTATTGGTCATACCCGCTGGGCTACTCATGGGAAACCAAGCGAGAGCAATGCCCACCCTCATCGCTCTGAGACAGGACGTTTTGTCTTGGTGCACAACGGAGTTATTGAAAACTACCTTGAAATCAAGGAAGAATACCTTGCAGGCCACCACTTCAAAGGACAAACAGATACTGAAATTGCAGTGCATTTGATTGGGAAATTTGCGGAAGAAGACGGTTTGTCAGTACTAGAGGCCTTTAAAAAAGCCCTTCATATTATCCGTGGGTCTTACGCCTTTGCCTTGGTTGATTCAGAAGATTCTGAGGTCATTTACGTTGCAAAAAATAAATCTCCACTTCTAGTTGGTCTGGGAGAAGGCTATAATATGGTCTGCTCAGATGCCATGGCCATGATTCGGGAAACCAATCAATTTATGGAAATCCATGACCAAGAGTTGGTTATTGTTCGTAAAGATAGTGTGGAGGTTCAGGACTATGACGGTAACCTTCAGGAACGCGAAAGTTATACTGCTGAGTTAGACTTGTCTGATATTGGTAAAGGAACCTATCCTTACTATATGCTCAAGGAAATCGATGAGCAGCCAACTGTCATGCGTAAACTCATCCAAGCTTATACGGATGAAAACGGCCAAGTAGTTGTAGATCCAGCTATCGTCAAGGCTGTACAAGAAGCTGATCGTATTTACATTCTTGCAGCAGGGACTTCTTACCATGCTGGCTTTGCCTCTAAGAAAATGCTTGAAGAATTAACAGATACGCCAGTTGAGCTAGGAATTTCATCTGAATGGGGCTACGGTATGCCACTTCTCAGTAAAAAACCACTCTTTATCTTTATTAGTCAGTCAGGCGAAACAGCGGATAGCCGTCAGGTCTTGGTCAAGGCCAATGAAATGGGGATTCCAAGCCTAACAGTTACAAATGTGCCAGGATCAACCTTGTCTCGTGAAGCCAATCATACCATGCTTCTTCATGCGGGGCCTGAAATCGCGGTTGCTTCTACCAAGGCCTATACTGCACAAATTGCTGCCTTGGCCTTCTTAGCTAAAGCAGTAGGAGACGCCAATGCTTCTGAAAAAGCTGCAACCTTTGACCTAGTTCATGAACTATCCTTGGTAGCCCAGTCTATTGAATCAACCCTTTCTGAGAAAGAGCTAATTGAGAGCAAGGTTGACAATCTCTTGGGGACAACTCGCAATGCCTTCTATATCGGTCGTGGTCAAGATTACTATGTAGCCATGGAAGCCAGCCTCAAACTTAAAGAAATTTCTTATATTCAGTGTGAAGGATTTGCAGCTGGTGAATTAAAACATGGTACGATTGCCTTGATTGAAGAAGGGACACCAGTCCTGGCCCTCTTGTCAGATCCTGTCCTTGCCAACCACACGCGGGGAAATATCCAAGAAGTAGCAGCTCGTGGTGCCAATGTATTGACCATTGCTGAAGAAAATGTAGCCAAAGACAATGATGATATTGTACTCAGTCAAGTACACCCTTATCTGTCACCAATTTCTATGGTTGTTCCAACCCAGCTTGTTGCTTATTATGCAACCTTGCATCGTGGTCTGGATGTCGATAAGCCACGTAACTTGGCTAAGTCAGTAACCGTTGAATAAGATAATAAAACCTAGTTCTGCTAGGTTTTATTTGTTTTCTCAAAAATATTCTGTTATGCTATAAGTTATAAGGAAACATTTCTTATATACTACTTACTAGATACATGGGGGATCGGATGAAGAAAAAAGGTAATGTCATTGCTCTGATTGTCGGTTTTGTTTTTGGGAGTTCATTTTTGGTGAGAACCTTCTTGATTTATCAGGCTAGAGAAGCCAAAAGACAGGAAGTTGCTAAGGTCAAAGATGTACAGAAAACAATTCAATCTCTGGATGAGAAAAGAAGTGAAGAGGTGAAGAAACAATTGAGTAAAACTCTCAGTAGCGCCTTATCTTCCCACTCAGCTTATGAAAAGTACACTCAGATTGATAATCAGTATGCGCTAGGTGTTCGAGCGGGAGCTTACTATTTGGTAACCCTTAGTACGAAAGAGGAGCGTTTGCTAGAGGGTGTGGATCAGGCATTTTCTACAACATACAAAGATGAAGATAGCGGAGAAACTGGAGTTGCTTTGTTAGGACATAAAGATGGTGTTTGGCATGTTTTGGATGAAAAAGGTGAAACGATTATAACGCTAGAACAAACGGATATCTCACCAGAATCAAAAATGATCATAAAAAATAATACAGTCAGCTTCCAATGATTTATGAGTAAGAACTAAATTGACAACTCCCCCGAGAAAACTTGGGGGATATTTTTTAGGAGCAGGATATTGGTTAAATGTCTTGAAAAAAGCATGAAAAAAGTTTAGTTTGGTGAAATAGTTTCCGAGAGATATGCTATAATAAATTGAATGCAAAAAAGAAAAACTTGCGAATCAGATTAAAAGTGTCAGGGAAATTTGATTAACTTGAATCTGATAGCATAAAAGAAGAGGAGTCTTATGACAAAATTATACGGAAGTTTGGAAGCTGGCGGGACTAAGTTCGTCTGTGCGGTTGGTGATGAGAAGTTTGAAATAGTTGAAAAAACACAGTTTCCTACTACAACACCGATTGAAACTTTAGATAAAACAATTGAATTTTTCTCTCGTTTTGACAATTTAGCTGGTTTAGCTGTTGGTTCTTTCGGACCAATTGATATTGATCAAAATTCAAAAACTTATGGTTTCATTACGACAACTCCAAAGCCACATTGGGCAAATGTGGATATCGTTGGTGTCCTTCGTCGTGCTCTTAATGTACCAATTTACTTCACTACTGATGTTAATAGTTCCGCTTTTGGAGAAGTGGTAGCTCGCAACAATGCTGGTGGCCGTATTGAAAACTTAGTCTATTATACAATTGGGACAGGAATTGGAGCTGGAGCGATTCAACGTGGAGAATTTATCGGTGGTGCTGGTCACCCAGAAATGGGTCACTACTATGTAGCTAAGCATCCGATGGACGTAGAAAAAGAATTTAATGGTGTCTGTCCTTTCCACAATGGCTGTTTGGAAGGTCTGGCAGCTGGTCCAAGTTTGGAAGCCCGTACCGGAATCCGTGGTGAAAATATTGAGCTTAACAGCTCTGTCTGGGATATTCAAGCCTACTACATTGCTCAAGCTGCGATTCAAGCTACTGTAACTTTCCGCCCAGATGTGATTGTCTTTGGTGGTGGAGTAATGGCGCAACAGCACATGTTGGACCGTGTTCGTGAGAAATTCACAGTGCTACTCAATGGCTATCTTCCTGTTCCAGATGTTCGTGATTATATTGTGACACCAGCTGTAGCTGGTAATGGTTCAGCAACGTTGGGTAACTTTGTACTGGCTAAAGAAATCAGCGAACGACATGCAAAATAAAGGAGTAAAGGTCTGACTTGATCAGGCCTTTATTATATGAGGTGTAACATGCAACAAGCTATTGTAAAAGATATTTTCTTTTTACAGCAAAAATCAGAAGTAGCTGTAAAATTCGATCTCTACCTTGCTCAAGATCTGCAGGATACTCTGCTAGCCAATCAAGAAAACTGTGTCGGTCTTGCGGCCAATATGATTGGGGTTAAGAAGCGCGTGATCATTTTTATGTACGGGCTGGTTCCAATCATTATGTTTAATCCTGTCTTGCGCGCTAAGTCAGGCCCTTATCAGACAGAGGAGGCTTGCCTGTCTCTTGTTGGTAGCAGATCTACAACCCGTTATCAAGAAATTACTGTCGATTACCTAGATCGAAATTGGCAACCACAAACCATAACTCTGAAAGACTTTCCGGCTCAAATCTGTCAGCACGAGCTGGATCATTTGGAAGGGATTCTCATATAGGGAGATAGAATAGAATGAAAGTATATCAGCGCGATGGCTCAACTTTTTATTTCATAGGCTTTCTCTTGCTCTTGGGTATCTTTTTTACAATGGCTTTTGTCTCTTTAAATCACCAGACCCCTGCATCAGAAAGTCAGAATAATGCGAATCAAATAATTTATCGTAATCCAACCAGCAAAGAGGATGTGAGAAGTGGTCAGACTACTGAAGAAAGCAATGTTATGTTAAATATGGTCTATTGGGGAGTGGGGATCATTGCTATTTTTATGTTTGTTTTAGGCTATATTTCCAATCATAGACCTCCGATTCTAGAGATGGATCAATCGGGAATGAGATTAAGAGGCCTATCTGATAAAAGCGAGAAATTCTTTTCATGGCAGGAGATTGAGAAGATAGAATATGATCTTTACCGGCCTCACAGGACGTCTTCAGAAGCGACTATTCGAATTCTATATTTTTATCCTAAGGATCAAGACGCAAGTGCCATTTCTTTAAATTTGGACCATGTGAAAGATGTTAGTTTCAACGAACTCCATCAACAGATTTCCGAATTGGCTCCTCATATTAAGTGGCTATTTCCATAGAAAAAAAGAAAGTAAAGATGAGACGAGGCAACCTCATTTTTCTATTCAATAGACATATTTAGAACATTAAAAAAGTTGATGAGGCGTAATGGGTGCAGGGCGAGATTTTTTGAATAGATAGAACTGGGACTTTGGTTCCCAGTTTCTTTTTTTAAAAAAGATAGTTCTCACGGAAACTTTTTTCTTGACTTTCGCTTTTGAAGTGGTAGAATAGTTCTCACGGAAACTTATTTGTTCTCAAGAGAACTAAATGGAAAGGAGCATGTATTGGAAAAGCCTTTATTAGAATTCAAACGCTTTGGCCGAAAGACTCAACGGATCATAGAGAAACGCGCTAAGGTTTGTGGGATGGAATTTATGGGAGGTCCACAAGGTCAAGTTCTTCATATCGTATCTCACCGAGCGAAGAGAGGACTTTCGACCTTTATTAGGGATATTGAGCATGAGTTAGATATTTCTAAGTCGGTGGCCAGCAATCTAATCAAACGGATGGAAAAAAATGGATCCATCTTTCTTGAGGTAAGCGAGACAGATAAAAGGGCCAAGATGATTCATTTAACAGCCCAGTCTAAACAACAATTGAAAGAGTTACATGATTTTTTTAATGAAATTGATCGCTGTCTCCTCCAGGGTGTTTCAGAAGAAGAATTGGCAACCTTCACTCTGGTTATGGCGAAATTCCACCAAAATATTGAGAAGTTAGAAAGCGAGGATGCCAATGTTTAAATTATTTAAACGCTTGACGTCAAAAGAAATCGGCCTGATTTTGATGACAGTTGTTTTTATCTGTCTGACCGTTTATCTAGAGTTAGAAGTTCCGACTTATATGTCAGAAATTACAACCTTACTACAGACACCGGGGACAACGACAGGAGAGCTATGGGTACCAGGTTTGAAAATGCTGGGCCTATCTTTTGCCAGCTTGTTCTCCTTGGTAATAGCTGGCTTTGTGTCCTCTCGGATGGCTTCTAGCTATACTACCCGCTTGCGTGAGGATATTTTTAATCGTGTCTTGGATTATTCTGATTCAGAGATTAAAAAATTCTCTATCCCAAGTCTTCTGACCAGAACAACCAACGATATTACCCAAATTCAGGTGTTTATCGCTATGGGATTACAAGTTGTTATTCGAGGAAGCATCATGGCGATTTGGGCTATGACAAAGGTTGTTGGCAAATCAGATGCTTGGTTGATCGCTGTTTTAGTCGCGGTTGCGGCCATTATATTGATGACGATTGTCTTAGTGACTTTGGCTTTTCCAAAGCAATCTATTGTACAAACCTTGACAGATAAATTAAATAGTGTGACACGTGAGAGTTTGACAGGGATTCGGGTTGTTCGGGCCTATAATGCCGAAGATTACCAGGATGCAAAATTTGGTGCAGCAAACGACGAGGTAACTAGCCTTAATATTTTTATTAACCGCTTTATGTCTTTGTTCAATCCGATTATGAGCGGAATTTCAAGTGGCTTAACGCTGGCTATTTATTGGATTGGAGCTTATTTGATTCATAGCGCAACATCAGCTGATAAGCTTGGTCTATTCAGTGATATGGTTGTTTTCATGTCTTATGGTATGCAGGTTGTAATTGGCTTCTTGTTGATGGGGGCTTTGTTTATTGTTTTACCACGTACCCTTGTTTCGGCTGGCCGGATTAACAAAGTGTTAGCACTGGATAGCAGTATCAAAGAAAAAGATCAAGCACAGACTGAGGGCCAAAGCAAAGGACAAGTAACTTTTGAAGATGTTTCTTTCCGTTATGCAAAAAATTCTGAAGCAGTAATTGAGCATGTTAGTTTCACTGCTAAAGCTGGTGAAACAGTTGCCTTTATTGGATCTACTGGTTCAGGTAAATCAACCCTTGTCAATTTGATACCTCGTTTCTATGATGTGACAGAAGGTAGGATTCTAGTCGACGGTATAGACGTCCGTGACTACGAGCTTAAAGCTCTACGTAATAAGGTAGGGTATATTCCGCAGAAAGCTGTACTTTTCTCAGGGACAATTGCTTCAAATTTGGACTTTGGAGAAAGCATGGAAACTCCACTAGATGAAGAGAAAATGTGGGAAGCCCTTGAACTAGCACAAGCCAAATCATTTGTAGAAGAAAAAGAGGCAGGGCTTGAGTCTGAAGTGTCTCAAGGAGGCACGAACTACTCTGGCGGTCAACGCCAACGTCTAGCTATTGCGCGTGCATTGGCCCGTAAGCCAGAAATTTTGATATTTGATGATTCTTTCTCTGCTTTGGACTATAAGACAGATCGTATTTTACGAAAAGAATTGGCAGAACAGACCCAACATATGACAAAACTGATTGTCGCCCAACGAATTTCCACTATTATGGATGCCGATCAAATCCTAGTTCTAGACAATGGTAAAGTCGTTGGACAAGGTACCCATAAAGAGTTGTTGGCTACGAATGAAGTGTACCAAGAAATTGCTTATTCTCAATTATCAAAGGAGGAACTAGAAAATGGAAAATAAAAAAACATCTTTATTTACCCAGATGAAGCCCTATATTAAAGGCTTCCAGCTTCCTTTTGTCATTGCAGTAGCCGGTGCTATCATCTCTAGTATTATTACAGTCTTTGGTCCCTATAAGTTGCGTGAAATCACAAACTTAATTACAGAAGGTCTAGTAGGTGAGATGGACTTGGGAGCTATCTCAAATATAGGTTTCTTCCTAGCTTTCCTTTATGTTGTGGGTTCTCTTATCAATTATGCGCAGGGTTATGCTATTTCGGATATGATTCAGCACTTTTCAAAACGCTTGAGAACTGCGATTGCAGAGAAAATCAACCGCCTGCCACTTCGCTATTTTGATAGCCATTCGCAAGGCGATACCCTTTCACGTGTGACAAATGATGTAGATACAGTTGGACAATCGTTGACACAGAGCTTGGGTACTCTGATTTCTTCGGTCTTACTTTTAATTGCTGTGCTCTTTATGATGTTTTATACGAATGTTGTACTTTCATTTGTGACGATTGGTTCGGTCTTATTGGGTTTCGTTTTCTCAGCAGTTCTGATGGCGAAATCTCAGAGATATTTCCAAGAACAGCAAAGTAACCTAGCAGCTATCAATGGTTATGTGGAAGAAATGTACTCCGGGCACAATGTTATCACTAGTTACAATGGTGCAGAAAAGACGCGCTTGGCCTTCAATGCCCTCAATCAAAATCTGTATACTAGTATGTGGAAGTCACAATTTATTTCAGGAATTATGTTTCCTCTGATGAACTTTGTTGGTAATTTTGGCTATGTGATGGTTGTGATTGTAGGTGCCACAATGGCTATTAATGGCTCCATCAGCATGGGTACGATTGTAGCTTTCATGGTCTATGTACGAATTTTTTCACAACCTCTTTCCCAAATTGCCAAGGGAATCACAACACTCCAATCTGCTAGTGCAGCTATGGGACGTGTCTTTGAGTTTCTAGCAGAAGCAGATATGGAAGATGATTCTCACAAACTTCAACAATTAACAAATGTAAAAGGACATGTCCAGTTTAAAGATGTCTTCTTTGGTTACAATCCTGATAAGACTATTATTCACGATTTCTCAGCAGAAGCAAAGGCTGGACAAAAAATTGCAATTGTTGGTCCCACTGGTGCTGGTAAGACAACAATTGTCAACCTACTCATGAAGTTCTATGATATTGAACGTGGGCAAATCATGATTGATGGTGTGGATATCAAGGATATGCAACGCTCAGAAGTTCACGATGCTTTCTCTATGGTTCTACAAGATACATGGCTTTTTGAAGGGACTATTAAAGAAAACTTGATCTATAATCAGAAAGATATCACGGACCAAGCAGTTGTTGAAGCTGCAAAAGCGGTTGGTGTCCACCACTTTATCATGACCTTACCAGACGGTTATGATACGGTTTTGGATGACACAGTCAGTCTTTCTGTTGGTCAAAAGCAACTCTTGACTATTGCAAGGGCTCTGCTCAAAGATGCGCCACTCCTTATCTTAGATGAGGCAACTTCCTCAGTCGATACACGGACAGAGGAATTGATTCAAAAAGCGATGGACAAGCTGATGGAAGGCAGGACTTCCTTTGTCATTGCTCACCGACTATCCACCATTCGGAATGCTGATTTGATCCTAGTCATGCGTGATGGGAATATTATCGAGCAAGGAAACCATGACCAGCTCATGGAGCAGGGAGGTTTCTACGCTGATCTTTACAACAGTCAGTTCGTTGAAGAAGATCAAGAATAAAGAAGAAAGCACTGCAATTGCAGTGCTTTTTGAATTTGTCCTAGAAATAAGAGTAATTACTAAATTTACTGTAATTTTTGATATAGAAAGGTGAAGGGAGATTATTTTAGCTTATCCATTTTTTGATATAATAGAGAAAAAGTACTTTTTGGGGGTAAGACATGTCAGAACCATTATTTCTACAATCAGTCATGCACGAAAAAATTTGGGGTGGAACTAAGCTGAGAGATGAGTTTGGCTATGAGATTCCTAGTGATAAGGTCGGTGAATATTGGGCGATTTCAGCCCATCCAAATGGTGTATCCACTGTGAAAAATGGCCGTTTTGCTGGTCAAAAGTTAGACAATCTTTATGCTGAACATAGGGAACTTTTCGGGGACCGTTCTGAGCCGGTCTTTCCTCTCTTGACCAAGATTTTGGATGCCAATGACTGGCTTAGTGTTCAAGTCCATCCAGATGATGTATACGGCTTGAAACACGAGGGTGAGTTAGGAAAAACTGAATGTTGGTATATTATTGCTGCAGACGAAGGTGCAGAGATTATCTATGGCCACAATGCCAAGAGTAAAGAAGAACTTCGCGAACAAATCGAATCCAAGAACTGGGATCAGCTCTTGACGAAGGTAAAGGTTAAAGCAGGTGACTTCTTCTATGTACCAAGCGGAACCATGCATGCTATTGGCTCAGGTATCTTGATTTTAGAAACTCAACAGTCTAGTGATACAACTTACCGTGTGTACGACTTTGACCGCAAGGATGATGCAGGAAATCTCCGTGAATTGCACCTGGAAAAATCTATTGATGTTTTAAATATTGGAGAACCCGCAAATAGCCGCCCAGTCAATTTACAAGTGGATGATCTGTCTTCAACTTTACTGGTTGCCAATGATTTCTTTGCTGTCTACAAGTGGGAACTGACTGGTCAGGCTGATTTCACTAAAACAGCTGACTATACGCTCAACAGCGTATTAAATGGGCAAGGCCAATTAACAGTCGATGGTCAAGTCTATCCAATTCATAAGGGGGACCACTTTATTCTACCGAGCGATGTGGCTAGCTGGAGGTTAGAAGGTCACGATCTAGAAATGATTGTTAGTCATCCATAAATCAAGCTAAGAGGGGACGTTCACTTTTTGAAAAGTCTAAGCAGTACGCGAACTAATAATTTTCAAGTCAATCATTGCTCTCTGGCTGGAACAAGAAGTAGCTCTGGGTGTACCTCAATGATCCCGTGAATCAATGCTACGAATTATTTTTAAAAAATCAGAACGATCTAGTCCTATTTAGCGGAGTCTATACCTTATGTGGAACTTAAACTACATGTCCTTATGTCGATAAAAAAGAGATGAAAACTGACTGAAAACATTTGACAATTTTTCAGCTTTGCGATATCATACTGTTCGGGCACCTCTTTTAGAGGTCAGAGCTTCCTGTTTTCAGGGAGCTATTTTTCTTTTTCAGACAGATTATGGAAAATCCTCCCCTAGATAAGATTCCAGTAACCTTGAGGTTGCTGCAACGAATTGTTTTATGAAAAGGAGCATGTATGTCAACTAAATACATTTTTGTCACCGGCGGTGTAGTTTCTTCTATCGGGAAAGGGATTGTAGCAGCTAGCTTGGGACGGCTTTTGAAGAATCGGGGGCTCAAGGTTACGATTCAGAAGTTTGACCCCTATATCAACATTGATCCTGGTACCATGAGCCCTTACCAGCATGGAGAAGTGTTTGTCACAGATGATGGAGCTGAGACGGATCTGGATTTGGGACATTATGAGCGTTTTATCGACATCAATCTCAATAAATACTCCAATGTCACCACTGGTAAAATCTATAGTGAAGTCCTGCGTAAGGAGCGTAAAGGCGAGTATCTGGGAGCGACGGTCCAAGTCATTCCGCATATTACAGATGCTCTCAAGGACAAGATCAAGCGGGCAGCACGGACGACGGACTCGGATGTGATTATCACAGAGGTCGGAGGCACAGTGGGCGACATCGAGTCTCTTCCTTTCTTAGAAGCTTTGCGCCAGATGAAGGCGGATGTTGGAGCAGACAATGTCATGTATATCCATACAACCCTCCTGCCCTATCTCAAGGCAGCCGGCGAAATGAAGACCAAGCCGACTCAGCATTCTGTAAAAGAATTGCGCGGTCTGGGAATTCAGCCAAATATGCTGGTTATTCGGACAGAACAACCAGTTGGACAAAACATCAAAAACAAATTGGCTCAATTCTGCGATGTAGCGCCTGAGGCGGTCATTGAGTCACTAGATGTGGAGCATCTTTACCAAATTCCTCTCAATTTGCAGGCCCAAAAAATGGACCAAATCGTTTGCGACCATCTGAAGCTGGATGTGCCGGCAGCGGATATGACGGAGTGGTCAGCTATGGTAGAAAAAGTGATGAACTTGAAAAAGCAGGTACGTATTGCTCTGGTCGGCAAGTATGTCGAGTTACCAGATGCCTATATTTCAGTTGT
>CAUVRI010000028.1:0-19843 GCA_963554405.1 uncultured Streptococcus sp.
TCAACTGTGCGGAGGTGGGACGACGAAATCGAATTCTAACGAATGACCGATTTCTTTCCCACTCTCTTTCTTATCCAAGTATGATAGAATAAACTCAATAGAAGGGAGAATAGACATGAATCTATTTCGAAAAAAGGCTTTGGGACAGGTTCACCCAGGGTTAAACCGCCATTTACGGCTGTGGGATTTGATTATTTTAGGAATCGGTGCCATGGTGGGGACAGGAATCTTCACGATTACGGGAACTGCAGCAGCGAATTTAGCTGGTCCAGCCTTGATCATTTCGATTGTGATTGCGGCTTTTTGCGTTGGCTTATCTGCCCTCTTCTTTGCAGAATTTGCATCTCGCATCCCTTCAACTGGTGGAGCCTATAGTTACCTCTATACCATTTTTGGAGAGTTTCCAGCCTGGATTGCAGGTTGGTTGACTGTGATGGAATTCATGACCGCCGTATCAGGGGTAGCCTCAGGTTGGGCTGCGTATTTCAAGGGGTTGTTGGCCAATCTTGGCTGGCGTCTGCCGACGGCTTTAAATGGGACTTTTGATCCAGCTGCGGGAACTTATGTGGATCTCTTACCTATTTTGGTCATGGTACTAGTCACAGCCTTGGTCCTTATGAATGCAAAAGCTGTCTTACGCTTCAATTCCTTGCTGGTCTTACTCAAGTTCTCAGCTCTTACCTTGTTTATTCTTGTCGGGATTTTTCACCTAAACCCTGGCAACTGGGGAAACTTTGCCCCTTATGGCTTTGGCGAAATTTATGGTGGTCAAACAGGGATTATGGCTGGCGCTTCGCTCATGTTCTTTGCCTTTCTTGGTTTTGAGTCCATTTCAATGGCGGTCGATGAAATCAAGGAACCACAAAAGAACGTTCCTCGTGGCATTGTCCTTAGTCTTTTGATCACAACGGTTCTTTATATCTTGGTTACCCTGGTTTTGACCGGCATGGTGCCTTTTAAGAACTTAAATGTAGATGATGCGGTTGCCTTTGCCCTCCGTCAGGTCGGAGCCGGCTGGGCAGGAAATTATGTATCGCTGGTCGCTATTTTGACCCTGATTACCGTCTGCATTTCAATGACTTTTGCCCTCTCACGGATGATTTACAGTTTGGCGCGCGATGGCCTTTTGCCAAAAGCTATGAAACAGCTCGATCCTAAAACCAGAATTCCAAAAAATGCGACCTTGGTCGCTGGATTGATGGCTGCCATTGCTGGTGGAGTTTTTCAGCTAGCTAGTATCGCTTCCTTTTTAAATATCTGTACCTTGGCTTACCTGGTTATGTTGGCCTTCGCCCTCTTGAAATTGCGCAAGGAACACGGTGCTCCTGGACCTGGTGAATTTAAAACGCCTTTGGTTCCGGTCCTGCCAATCCTATCGATTGTGGTCTGTGTGTCCTTTATGACCCAGTATTCTCTATCGACCTGGCTGGCCTTTGGAGTTGCTCTCTTGATCGGGGTTGGAATTTATTTCGGCTATGGGTATCGCCATTCAGAAGAAAATCAATAAAAGATGAAAGCTAGAGTAGAAGGACTCTGGCTTTTTGTATAGGGAAAGCTCTTTTTTTGGTATAATAAAGGGAGAAAGTTAAATAGATAACAAAGGAGGAAACCATGACATTTGAAGAGATTTTAAATAATAGTAATCATAAATTTCTTTAATGAATTCCACATAGAGTTCTGGTTTCTTAAAATTATATTTTATAGAGTTCGTCTACATTTCTTATTGTTTCACTCTAGAATAATTTGCAGAGGGTTATAATAGAATTATATTTTCGAAAAGTCGAAGTAGTTATAAATATTTATCAAAGTATAAGAAAGTAAAAGATAAGATTGAAAAATGAATAGGAGGTTATTATGAGATTCATTATTTCTTTTATCACATTTTGTGGTTTAGTTGGTGTTTGGTATTTTATAAAAAAACAACCTAATATAAAATATCGAAACATTTCGGCTTTGATCTCTTTAATTAGTTTTGTTATATTTGGTTTATTCTTTCGAGAAGATAAATCTCAACAAAGTTCGGTCAGATCTGTTGTTAGTTCAAGCAGTTCGTCTTTGAATTTATCTACAACAACTCAGGCATCTTCCTCGATATTAGAAGTGAGTTCATCGAGCGAATCAACTTCGACATCAAATCAATTTAATGATGAAGAGTTTCAAAAATATGCTAGTCAATTTCAGAATAAATTGAATGAGTTGGTAAAAGAAACTGGGCAAGTTTATAGTGCTACAGGGAGAGGTCTTATACTATATCTGACTGTTCCACAAGACTTTAAATATAATTCAAAAGATAATATTCAAGAATTTGCTGATAAAGTGTTGCAGGTCAAGAATGAAACTTTTCCTGTTTGGCTTGTTGAAAATGGCTATTCTGCACAAGATGTAAGTATTCATCTACACATTAAGACAGAAGATGGGACGACAATCGCAAAAGAAAAGTTCTCGGGTTCAATGAAGGTTACGAAATAAATAATTAGTTTAAAAAATATAACAAATTTAGTTTGATTAATGGTACAGGATATTTTAAATAACAAATGAATATGAGGGTTGTTACTATCTAAATGACAGCCTGTTTTAGATTTATTGTTCAGTAAAAAGACACAGTTTTAGAAGAAGGAAGAAACTTATGGGATTTTTTGATAATGTAAAACAAGAAGGCACTTTTTCAAATGCTTCTGGAGCAAATGGATTACATTATGTTGTTCTTCAAGTGACATTGAAAGAAAAATTTTTTGGCACTGGTTCAGGGAACCTTACAGAATTAGAAAATGTAATCAATCGCCAAGCGTCTAAGGGATATAGACTTCATACAATCAGTACAGCAAATGGTGGAAGTAAAGGATTAGGTGGAGGAGATCGTATTCAAGCAACTATGGTTTTTGAGAAAATTGTATAATCCCTCTTTATTCCTCATATTTGCCAGTAATAACCTTTTTTTCAAGTGTTATTCTAACAAAAATAGGGTAATAGAAGACAGAAATCGAAAATAAATAGAGGTCGAACAAGTTTGCTAACTTGTTGACATATGGCTCCAAATGGATTATAATTTATTTAATCTTAATGAATGGTTGCAGTAGCGACCTACCGAAAGGGGCTTCTAACGAAGCTCCTTTTGTGCATTATTATGAGGTACAATCAATGAAACCTTTTACAAATATTGATGAACAGATAGAGCTGCTAAAATCCAGAAATCTAACATTTCTAAACGAAAGTTTAGCAAGACAATCTCTAACCAATTATGGATACTATGAAATAGTCAACGGATATAAATATTTCACTATTGAGTTAGACTCTGAGGAGGAAATCTATAAAGATGGTGAAACGTTTGAACATATGCTCGCCCTCTATGAACTTGATAAGGATATCCGAAAAGGAATTATAGAAGCGACTATGGAGATTGAATTGTCACTACGGACAGCAATCGGTTACGTTGTCGCAAAAGATATCGGAGTTGAAAAAGAGAATTACCTGGATAGAAAAAATTATAATCAAGGTAAGAAGAATAAAAGAGGTTATGAGATTGATCAGCTTATTCATAAATTAAATAAAATTTACGATGATAACTCTGAACCTTATAAACACTACAGAGAAACTCACGGACACATTCCGCCTTGGATTCTTTTAAAAGGTACTACTCTAGGAAACCTAGTAACCATGTGTAAGCTACTAAAACCTGCTCAAAAAGAGCAAGTCATTGCAACCTGCCTAACAATTCCTAAAGAATTTATAACCGAGGAAGTAAAAACAACCTTTTCGGAAATTCTATACCTAGTTTTGGCATTTAGAAACCGTGCAGCCCATAGCGGTAGACTGTTTAATTATCATTCTGAAAAATATTATATCAGCTATAGAGAATTTTTCCACAAACGTATGGGGATATCTGAAGCTGGCTATAGAAAAGGCGCAGGAAAAAACGATTTATACACCCTTTTCAACTCTCTTACATGGTTTAAAAATGAAGATGCATCATTTCATGCCGAATTTGCTTTATTCTATTCTCTCAAAGAGCATCTTAAGAAATTCCCTGATGATGATGTTATGTTTACGATAGAATCAGGTATGCCATTAGAGTATATAAAGGACAAAATAGCTAAGTATTTTGATTAGAAATATTATTTAACCAAATATAACACTTCTATAAGTCCCATATTAACCTTGTGTTCTATTCTAGTAAAATTTAACTTCCAACTGAAAAACGAAAATAAGGAAATCTCGAAACTCATAATATGATATGAATCACGATCTAAAACGCTTTTAATAATAGCTTCCCTGCTGATGTTTTTAGGAAGTGATATCATGAAAATTACAGAAGTAATAAAAAGAGATAGTAGTACGATAAACCGTTCTAGTATATGTCTAGGAAATGATTAAGTTACTGGAAAAAAGATTTAAAATCAGTGTAACTGTTTCAACTAGAAAAGAAATGAAGCAGAAGATAAAACACGCGTAAGAAAAAAATAAATCTAATGGTAGTACATTAAAATAACTAGTGCAGATACAAACCCATCAGAAATTAGCTAGTATAGGGCTAGATGAGTGCAAATTAAATGTGAAGTCCAAGACTTTTAATACTATCAGTATGAATAAAATAATTGTTGTTTATAAAAAATGATTGACATTCCAAAGAACCGTGCAGGGATAAGTGTGATTAGTATAGAAATCAAAATAGTTAATATACTACGATTATATAAAAATAGAAAAAAATCAAAGGAGAACACCATGACATTTGAAGAGATTTTACCAGGATTAAAAGCCAAGAAAAAATATGTACGAACAGGATGGGGTGGAGCAGAAAACTATGTCCAATTGTTTGATACCATCGAGCAAAATGGAGTGGCTCTGGAAGTGACACCTTATTTCCTCATTAACGTGTCTGGTGAAGGCGAAGGCTTTTCCATGTGGAGTCCAACTCCCTGTGATGTTCTAGCGACAGATTGGGTGGAAGTACATGACTAAACGGGTCTTGATTACAGGCGTGAGCTCCGGGATTGGTCTGGCGCAAGCTCGTTTGTTTTTAGAAAAGGGCTATCAGGTTTATGGAGTGGACCAAGGAGCAGATCCTCAGTTGCCAGGCGATTTTCACTTCTTACAGCGAGACTTAACCTTGGATTTGACACCAATCTTCGACTGGTGTCCTGAGGTAGATGTCTTGTGCAATACAGCGGGAGTATTGGATGACTACAAGCCACTTCTTGAGCAAAGCGCTCAGGAGATTCAGGAGATCTTTGAGATCAACTATGTGACTCCGGTAGAGCTGACACGGCATTATCTGACTCAAATGTTGGAAAAGAGGCAAGGAATCATCATCAATATGTGCTCCATTGCTTCTAGCCTAGCAGGAGGTGGCGGTCACGCTTATACTTCCTCCAAGCATGCTCTAGCAGGCTTTACCAAACAGCTGGCCCTGGATTATGCAGAATCTGGCATTCAAGTCTTTGGCATTGCTCCTGGTGCAGTTAAGACTGGTATGACCGCTGCTGACTTTGAACCAGGTGGTCTGGCAGATTGGGTAGCTAGTGAGACCCCTATTAAACGCTGGATAGAGCCAGAAGAAGTGGCAGAAGTCAGTCTCTTTTTGGCTAGTGGGAAGGCCTCTGCCATGCAGGGACAAATCCTGACCATTGATGGTGGTTGGAGTCTGAAATAGAGAACTGAGAAAGCAGGAGGTTAAAGCATGCACGAATATGATTTTGGTTTTTCCTTACCGAAAGGATATCAGGTATTTCTTGATGACTTAGGGGATCAGCCAGGTTATGACATTGGTGAGACAGGTATTTGTCTCTATGCTAAAGAAGATCTTACCGAACGCAATCAAACCTACCAGATTGATGAGGATGAACCAGATTTCTTTATGATCGGTCAAGATGGGGATCTGGCCTATTTCCTCAAAAAGAATGGGGACGATAGCATTTATGAAAATGATCTAGGTGCGCTAGGTTCTCTCGAAATGCAAAAGGTAGCTGAATCAATTACAGACTTTATTAATCAGATCTTGCAGGAGGAGTAAGATAGAAATAGAAAGGGGACTGAGAAAGATAGCTGCAAAAAGCTCGTCGATTTACTCAGTCTTTTTTAAAAAATTTTTTAAAAAATCTTTTCTCATTCATTTTGGATTCATCTTTCTTAGATAAAATAGAATCATCAAGAAGAACTTGATAAGAAAAAAAGAAAGTTGGTAACTAACATGAAAAAATCAATTAAACAAAAAGCCGTTGCAAGTCTCGCAATCTTCTCTCTATCAACTGCCGCTCTAGGCTCTGTAGTAGCCTTTGCCGATACTGGAACAAGTAAAAAGACTACTTCTTCAACAGTGACTGCATCTGTCACCCTTGCACAAGCTCAAGAAAAAGCTCTGAAAGAAGCTAAGGGTGGAAAAGTGATTGGCTACGAGCAAGAAGAAAAACATGGAAAAGCAGTGTATGAAGTGACCATCTTGGATGGAAAAAATGAAAAAGAATATAAGATCGATGGCCAGTCTGGTGCTATCTTGAAGTCAAAAACTAAGGATCTGAGTCAGGATCGTGAAGATCAGCAATTAATCGGAGCAAGTGTTCAGTTGGACTTGGCTAAGGTAGAGAGCCAGCTGAAATCAAAATACTCGAATGCTAGTATCGAAAAAGTAGAGTTAGATGTAGAAGATGGTAAACTTGTCTATAGCGTTAGCTTGCGAGAAGGCAATCAAAAAATTGAGTTAGAGTTAGATGCCAATACAGGTACCGTATTGGAAGAAGATGTGGAGCTGGATCACGATTAACTAGAGTAAGATCTCGACTAGGCTTTTCCTAGCCGAGATTTTTTATGGAAGCATGGTATAATAAGGGAAGAAATTTGGAGTAAGTGGCTATGAAAGTATTAGTGATTGAAGACGAAGTAGATTTGAATCGTAGCATCGTTAAATTACTGAAAACCCAGCAGTATAGTGTTGATGCGGCCTATGATGGTCAGGAGGCCTTGGACTACATTCGTGTGTCCCAGTATGACGTGATTATTTCAGATATTATGATGCCGCAGCTAGATGGTTTGGGGGTATTGAACTACTTGAGAAATCATCAGATTAAGACCCCAGTTCTGATGCTAACGGCTAAAGATAGCCTAGAAGACAAGGTAACAGGACTGGATGCTGGTGCAGACGACTACTTGGTCAAACCCTTTGAATTTGATGAATTACTGGCTCGGATTCGCGTCATGCTGAGACGAAATAATCGAGAAAACTTGACCAACCTGGTCCAATTTGGTGACTATTCCTTAGACCTGGCAAAAAAGACCATCCAACACAAGGGTGTTTTGGTTGACCTGACTTCCAAGGAGTATGAGTTACTAGAGTGTCTGGTGCGCCATCCCAATGTGGTTTTAAGTCGGGAACAGATTCGTGAGCATATTTGGGATTTTGATTATGTTGGAGAGTCTAATATCATTGATGTTTTAGTCAAGAATATCCGCAAAAAATTAGGTAATCCATCGATTATTCAGACAAAAAGGGGGATGGGCTATGTTTTCAAAAATGAAGAAGGACTCTAAGTCTCCCTCCATCGTTTCTAAGGTGACATTGTGGTATACCCTCTTTGTTTCTTTTCTCTTTGTTCTTATGTTTTGTGCTTCTTTTATCATTTCCGGAGCCTGGTCCAGCTATAGCTCACGTGGGGAACTGGAGCAGAAGACCATGGAAGTAGCTTCAGACCTTGAGGAATTTGAGCCCTTTGATGACGGCAATTATTTTGCACTCTACAATCAAAACATGAAGTTGGAGCAGGGTGCTCTGCCAAGTGGCTTTGATATCAATGCTGGCTTTGAGTCTGGGAAATTGTCGACGTATACTTCTTCCCAAGCAACCTATTATTATTTTGATGTCTATAATGAAAGTGAGGGCAAATGGATACGGGGCGTGCGCCTTGCTTCTGGTCTAGGAAGAGAATTAAGTATCTTTCTTCTTTCCTTGGCCATTCTAGCTCCTCTGTCCATCCTTGGGATGGCCTGGGGTGGACGTCGGATCCTTCGTAAGGCCTTTCTGCCGATCAGAGAGGTGACCCAAATGGCAGAGGAAATTGCAGAGAGCGGAGACTACAGTAAGCGCGTGTCGACCGAGCATCAGAAGGATTATGTAGAAACGTCTCGTCTTACCAAGGTCTTTAATAATTTGATTTCTTCTGTTCAGTCGACTTTTGAGAAAGAAAAGCAATTCAACCAAAATGTATCCCATGAGTTGCGGACCCCTCTGTCAGTCATCGTTTCGGAGAGTGAGTTTGGCTCCAAATATGCAGATAACCTAGAGGAGACCAAGGAATCTTTGACGGTCATTCATCGGCAGGCTAAATTAATGAAATCGATGACCGAGCAGATCTTGGAAATATCCAAGACCCAACACCTGCAGTGGTCGGATTTAAAACCCGTTTGTCTATCAACCCTGGTGTCAGATTATTGTCAGGGACAGGAAAGAAAGTGGGGCGAAAGCCCCATAGCCTTTGAAGTGAGCATTCAGCCGGACCTCTGGATTCAGGGGGATGCTGTTTTGGTCACTCGGATGCTGGATAATCTATTGAGCAATGCAGTGAAATTTACCAAGACCAAGGTTGCCATCCACTTGGTGGCTAGTCCAGCTGGTGCTGTTCTCAAGGTAGCGGATGATGGGATTGGGATAGCGCCAGACCATTTGAGCAAGATTTGGGATCGCTTCTATCAGGTGGAGGATTCTCGGAACAAGGGCCTCAATAGTGGTATCGGACTTGGGTTGTCCTTTATTAAGGACATTGCAGACCTCCATCGAGCAGAGGTGAAAATCATCTCTGAAGAAGGAAAAGGAAGTCTCTTTCGTGTGACTTTCCCACAGATCCAGGACAAGACTTCTGTCTAAGACGGTTGATTGAGCGATCAGTATGGGTTGAAAAGGGAAAATAATAAAGTGAAATAATAAGGATAAAATGAGTCTAGTAAAACCGCTAGGCTCATTTTCTATTTTGGCTTTATGGAAAGGGAATCTTATGGTATGATAGCCTAAAAGGGACCTGTAATATGGAGGTCAAACTATGGAAAGAGAGACTCAAAAAGGAGAAGGGATGCTCGTATTGACAGACACAGATCCAGCTGTTTCAAGAGAAGACCTGTTACAATTTGAGGAGTTTCTTGGAAAGAACTTGCCGGAAGCCATGAAGGATTTTTATCTCAAGTACAACGGTGGCCAGCCCCAAGTAAGGGGTGTTCACGATGATTATCATCTCTTTCCTTTCAATTCCTTTGACTCACTTGAGGAGATAAGGAAGTCTCTTACCTGGTTTGACGATGAGGCTGTGCCTGCGGGATTTAAGGCTACAGACCTTCTCCATTTTGCCTATGATCCTGGATCGGGCAACTATGCTCTTTCTTTAAGGGCAGAAGATTATGGCAAGGTGTACTTCTATGTTTTAGAAGAAAAAGCTGAGTTGTATGGTCAATGGCCATCTTTTGAGGTTTTTTTGAATTCCTTTGTTGAAGAGTGAGACGAAAAAGGAGATGGATTACGAAAACATAAATGAAATAATTGCCCCTTTTAACTTGCATGTTTATGATGAGAATCCTCAAAATGTTCGAGGGTCGTTTATTTATTACCCAGATGGAGAATATAGACAGGAAGTGTTTGACACCCGAGAAGAGGAGGGATTTGAGGAAATGGCTATGTTTGGGTATCCTTGGCTTTGGTATTTTTGGAGGAAAAAATGCCTGAATTAAGCGATGCAATAGATTTTGATCCTGAAGGAAGTATGTTTTGTGCCTATTCTTCCAAGGTAGACGCCTTGTCTAGATTTGCTCTTGGCTTTAAAGACTTTTGTGATGATATCGAAGCTATGAAAGACTTGTGCAGTCGAGCAGAGTTGGATTAATTGACTAAAATTGTTTTAAATTATTGGGAAGATAATAGAAAGGATTTCAGATGAAGTTACCAGAAGTAGTTGAGCTAGTGAAAAATCATTCAGACCTACATCTCTATTTAGAAAAAATTTTAAAAAAGAATAAGAAGACCCGAGCTAGCTATCTCGAATCACTGAATCATCTGGCCTATTTACTTTATCTGGATGGTCAAGAGGTAATGGCTAAGGAATTATTAGATCGTATCATACAAGTTCCATTTGAAGGGAATTATAACACCTGGACCTTTGTTGATAGCTCTCTGGTTTTATTGGCCTATCTGGAAAGAGAAGCAGAAAATCAGGTACTCGTCTATAAAAAACTCCTTTTATCTCCATTAGAACAAGGGGAGGAATCCACTCAAAAAATTAGAAGGAGAGTTCATCAGAGATTTTTGAATGGTGATAGCTTGGAGCAAAAGCTTGCAAAAATCGAGCAGGCTTCAAGTCCTGAATCGGAAATGGAACGCCGTTTGCTATACTTGGCAGATTTATTGAAGATTCACCTCTTTATTGCTGAGTCAACGTTTGAAGAGACAGATATCCAAGCAAAAATCGAAGAGAATATAGAGATGCTAAAGAAGTATATCAAGGAGCATGAAATTTATAGCCTTTTTCCTTTTAAGGGATAGGGTAAGATATTGATCTTGGACTTTTAGAAAAGAGTAGAATATGGAAATCAAAAAACACTTTGGTGTCTATGGCGTTTGCTATGAGGATGGGAAATTGCTTTGCATTGAAAAAACAAGAGGCCCCTATCAAAATCGTTTTGATCTACCGGGTGGTAGTCAGGAACTCAGTGAGGGGTTGACAGAAACCCTCAAGAGAGAAGTTCTGGAAGAGACGGGCTATACGCTTAGCCGTTACTTAAATCCTAGGATTTATGACGTGCTGGTTCAAGAAGAGGGGGAAGACTTCGCTGTACATCATATCATGGCCTTTTATGATGTGGTGCTCGATTTCGAGAGCCCTCAAAAATCCCTTCCTCATGAAGTTCTTGATGGAAGTAATGATTCAGCAAATGTCATTTGGCTGAATTTGGAAGAAATTACCGAAGAAAATGCCTCGCCTTTAGTATTAAAAGTGAAGTCAGAGTTACTTGGATTTCCAGAATTAGACAAGACAAGCTATAAAAATTGGAAGGTAAAACATGCAAAATCAACTAGCTCTTAGTGGTGAAAAAATTGTTGAAAAAGTTTACCCACAACTATTGCACCACGTCGGCTTGATTCGTGGGGAATACTTGTTGAGAGAACTAAACCAAAACATACTATTACCAAATTGTCAGCAATTTGTGAAAGATTATCTAGACACTATTTGTCATTTGTACTCAGATGAAGAAGTCTGGTATCGCTTTTCAGAGTTAACAAATGCAGAAGCAAATATTCTAGACGGGACTAAAGAGTATTTTGACGAACGCCACCCCTTATTTGGATACAGAGGTATCAGGCGTTTGTTGGCGTGTCCAGATGAATTTCAGGCTGAGACAAATGTTGTTACGGAAGTTTTTCAAACCAATCCCAATCTGTCTGTTATTTTTCCTTTTGTCAATGATGCCGAACAATTAAAACAAGCTATTACAGTATTGCGTCAGTATGGTTTTACCGGGAAAGTCGGCACGATGATTGAATTACCATCAGCTTATTTCGACTTGGACAGGATACTGGAAACGGGCATTTCAAAGATTGTAGTTGGAATGAATGATTTAACTTCTTTTATATTTGCGACTGTGAGAAACAGTCAATGGCATGATATGGAAAGCCCCATTATGTTAGAAATGTTGAGACAGATGCAGGATAAAGCAAGAAAGAACAAGATTGATTTTGCTGTAGCAGGCTATCTGAATACTTCTTTCATACAAAAAATGAATCAGATGGGTATCGAATGTATTCTCCATTACAGCTCTATTCCAGAGATTTTTGATTTAGAAATTGACCATCCAGACCATCTTAAACATATAAAAGAAGAAAGTAAAAAATTACAAAGGAGAACTCATGACACCTCAAGAAATGTGGAATGCCTACAAGCAAATCAACCCCTCTATCGGAGATGAAATCGATGCCTGGGCCTTTGGAGTGGATCCAGACCTTTTAGCGGAACTGGTCTTTAAAGGCGAAAAAACAGCAACAGCCTCAGCCTACGACCTCTACGCACTAGAGGACGAACCCCTTCCCCAAGAAGGGACCTTTGATGTCATTTTGGACAGTCAAAATCAAGCTGTCTGCATTGTCGAAGTCACAAAGGTTTCCGTTCAACCTTTTCATCAAGTGTCAGCTGACCATGCCTACAAGGAAGGTGAGGGAGACAAATCTCTAGCTTATTGGCGTCAGGTTCATGAAGACTTTTTCAAAGACTGCTTTGGAGAAGCAGGTCTGGTTTTTACACCTGACAGCAAGGTAGTTTTAGAAGAATTTCATAAGGTTTATCCATTATAGAACACGCTCTCCTTTTTGGAGAGTTTTTTGATCTGGTCTTATTTTCCAAAAGGGCTAAAAAATGGTATAATGTAAGCGATATTGTACAGAAAAGAGAAATGTTATGCCAAATTATGCCATTATTTTAGCAGCGGGGAAAGGTACCCGTATGAAATCAGATCTGCCCAAGGTTCTCCATAAGGTTGCAGGGATCTCTATGTTGGAGCATGTCTTCCGTAGTGTTGGAGCCATCTCACCAGAAAAGACTGTAACAGTTGTGGGCCACAAGGCGGAATTGGTAGAGCAAGTCTTAGCGGGACAAACAGAGTTTGTCAAACAAACCGAACAATTGGGAACTGGTCATGCGGTCATGATGGCAGAGCCAGTCTTGAAAGGTCTTGAAGGGCATACCCTCGTCATTGCAGGAGATACTCCTTTGATTACGGGTGACAGTCTCAAACACTTGATCGACTTCCATATCAACCACAAGAATGTGGCAACGATTTTGACAGCCGAAGCAGCCAATCCATTTGGCTATGGTCGGATTGTCCGTAATGACAATGCGGAAGTGCTTCGCATCGTCGAGCAAAAAGATGCGACAGATTTTGAAAAACAAATCAAAGAAATCAATACAGGGACTTATGTCTTTGACAATGCGCGCCTTTTTGAAGCTTTGAAGAATATCAATACCAACAATGCCCAAGGTGAATACTATATCACAGATGTGATCGGGATTTTCCGAGAAGCAGGAGAGAAAGTTGGAGCCTATACGCTCAAAGATTTTGATGAAAGTCTCGGGGTTAACGACCGCGTGGCCCTTGCGACAGCAGAAGGCATCATGCGTCGTCGCATTAACCAAGCCCACATGGTTAATGGGGTGAGCTTTGTCAATCCGAATGCAGCCTATATCGATGTCGATGTTGAGATCGCACCTGAGGTACAAATCGAAGCCAATGTTACCCTAAAAGGGCACACAAAAATTGGGGCTGAAACCGTCTTAACTAATGGAACCTATATTGTGGACAGTGAAATTGGGGCAGGTGCCGTTATTACTAACTCTATGATTGAAGAGAGCACGGTAGCCGATGGCGTAACGGTAGGACCATATGCTCATATTCGTCCAGGATCTAGCTTGGCCAAAGATGTCCATATCGGAAACTTTGTCGAAGTCAAAGGTTCGTCTATCGGAGAGAATACCAAAGCTGGTCATTTGACTTACATTGGCAACTGCCAAGTTGGCAGCAACGTCAACTTTGGTGCTGGAACTATCACGGTGAATTATGATGGCCAACACAAGTTTAAAACAACAATTGGCAACAATGTCTTTGTTGGTTCAAATTCGACCATCATTGCACCCGTCGAGCTCGGAGATAATTCCCTAGTCGGGGCTGGATCCACCATTACCAAAGATGTGCCAGCAGATGCGATTGCGATCGGTCGTGGCCGTCAAGTGAATAAAGAAGAGTATGCTCTTCGCTTGCCACACCATCCTAAAAATAAATAGGAGAATCTCATGCAATTTGAAGAAAAAACCATTGAGCGCAAGGAAATTTATCAGGGACCGATTTTCCAAGTGGTGACTGATCAAGTAGAACTACCTGACGGAAAAGGTCAAGCGCAGCGTGATTTAATTTTTCATAATGGAGCAGTAGCTGTTTTACCGATCACAGGTGAGGGCAAGACTATTTTGGTCAAGCAGTACCGCAAGGCGATCGAGAGGACTTCAGTAGAGATCCCTGCAGGGAAGTTGGAAAAGGGTGAAAATGCGGATCCTCAAGCGGCTGCTCTGCGCGAATTGGAAGAAGAAATTGGTTACACAGCGGATCTAGAGTTGTTATATGATTTTTATTCAGCCATTGGATTTTGTAATGAGCGGATCAAACTTTATGGTGCGACCAACTTGGAAAAGGTGGAAAATCCACGTCCACAAGATGCGGATGAGACCTTAGAGTTATTAGAAGTGACCTTGAAGGAAGCGAAAGATTTGATCCTTTCTGGTGAAATCTGTGATGCCAAGACCATCATGGCCATCCAATATTGGGACTTAATCAATAAATAGAGGAGGATCCGATGGGAAAACCTTTATTAACCGATGAAATGATTGAACGAGCAAGGCGAGGAGAGGACATCACCGGTCCTAAAATGGTCGATGCTGAAGAGACGAAAATTATTCGGACAGACCACAGAGGATTTGGCTATGAACGTCCTATGAGAGAAAGCCGTATGGAGCGTCCGCAAGAGCGTTATTCTCAGGATACGGTGCAGATCCAAGTGGAGCCCACAGTGACCAAGAGTCGTCGCATTGAAGAGCGCAAACAAAGTGTGGTCCAATCCAAACTCAATAAGATTTTGTTCTGGATCATTGTGCTCCTCATTGCCTTGATCATTGCTATTTGGCGTCTATAAGGTCGTCACAAGGAGAGAAATGACATGAAAATTGGAATTATTGCAGCCATGCCCCAGGAGTTGAAGATCTTGGTTGAAGCCCTTGAAAATGGGGAAAAGCATCTGCGTCTTGGAAAAGTCTACTATACAGGATCGATTGGTCGGCATGAAGTCGTTTTGGTTGAAAGTGGCATCGGAAAAGTCATGTCAGCTATGAGTGTAGCAGTCTTGGCCAACGATTTTAAGGTGGAAGCCATTATCAATACGGGTTCTGCAGGTGCCGTTGCCCCAGGGATGGCTGTTGGGGATATCGTCCTTGCGGACAAATTGGCCTATCATGATGTGGATGTGACAGCCTTTGGTTATAAGTATGGTCAAATGGCAGGTCAACCGCTTTACTTTGAATCCAGTCGCTATTTCGTATCAGAAATGAAAAAAGTTCTGGAAGAAGAAGCTGCAACCACACATGTGGGCCTGATTACAACAGGAGATAGCTTTATCGCGAGTGAAGAAAAAGTTGCAGCAATTCGGGAGCATTTCCCAGAAGTCTTGGCCGTTGAGATGGAAGGGGCAGCTATTGCCCAAGCCGCTCATGCAGCTGGACGTCCCTTTATGGTTATTCGAGCTATGAGTGATACGGCAGATCACGCAGCCAATATTTCTTTTGATGAATTTATCGTAGAGGCTGGCGAACGCTCTGCTCAAACCCTGATTACCTTCTTGAAGAGATTGGTGTAGAAAAAATATAGGGAGATGGACCATGTATCGTGAATCGTATTTTGATGGAGGCCTATTTTCATATATTTGCCATGTTTTATTAGCAACCTTCATTACAGTATTTACATTTGGGATTTGTGCTCCTTGGGGCGTGTGCATTATGTATAACTGGAAAGTCAAGCATACCGTGATTGATGGTCGTCGTCAGTACTTTGACGGCACGGCTATGCAGTTATTTGGAAATTGGATCAAATGGTGGTTCTTTACCATCATTACATTTGGGATCTATGTGTTCTGGTTAAATATCAAGGTCACTCAATGGATTACCAAGCATACTCATTTTATAGACTAATTGAAAAGGACTCGTCTACGGACTAGTCCTTTTTTGAAGCCGAATCTTTCAGAAATAGGGAACTTTCATGCTATAATAAAGACTAGTAATGTAAAGGAGAGAATATGGTTTTATCAAAGAAACGGGCACGTCATGTGATCGAAGAAATTATCGCCCTCTTTCCAGATGCCAAGCCGAGTCTGGATTTTCGTAATCATTTTGAATTGTTAGTAGCGGTTATGCTCTCGGCTCAGACGACTGATGCGGCTGTTAACAAAGCGACACCAGGTTTGTTTGCGGCTTTTCCAACCCCGCAAGCCATGGCAGCAGCCAGTGAATCCGATATCGCCAAGCATATTTCTAAATTAGGCCTCTATCGAAATAAGGCCAAATTTCTAAAAAAATGTGCCCAACAAATGCTGGATAACTTTGATGGGCAAGTACCTCAGACTCGTGAAGAGTTAGAAAGTCTAGCAGGAGTAGGACGCAAGACTGCAAATGTGGTCATGAGTGTAGGATTTGGCATTCCAGCTTTTGCTGTCGATACCCATGTGGAGCGAATCTGCAAGCACCATGATATCGTCAAGAAATCAGCAACACCATTGGAAGTTGAAAAGCGGGTCATGGATGTTCTGCCAAAGAGCGAATGGCTGGCTGCCCATCAAGCCATGATTTACTTTGGACGGGCTATCTGCCATCCTAAAAATCCTGAATGTGACCAGTACCCACAACTCTATCATTTTGATTAGGAATCAGTTCCTCTGCTCGAAAGAGCAGAGGTTCTTTTTTAGGCTAAACGTATATTTATTAAAAGGATTGAAAGATTCGGTTTTGCAAATCTGTGGTGGTAGGTGCCTAGACTCGCCTATCCGGCTTCTTTGAGATCGATTTCAAGATGCTTTTTCTTTATATCTTATTATATTCATTCAGAAATAACGAACTTTTTTAAAATAAATTTGGTTTTTTGTAAGAAATAGTGTATAATGGTAGAAAATCTAACATAAGGAGATAGTGATGAAAGCAAAAAAACTGTTAGCTCTTGCAGGAGTTTCTGTTGCAGGTGCCTTTCTCTTAGCAGCATGTGGCGGTGGTAGTAGCAATCAAGCAACCTACTCATTCGTCTATTCAGCGGATCCAAATACCTTGGATTACATCGCTGCAACTCGTACAACGACTTCAGATGTCACAAGTAACCTTGTAGATGGTCTTCTTGAAAACGACCGATACGGAAACTTTGTGCCAAGTCTAGCAGAAGATTGGACTGTCTCTGAAGATGGATTAACCTATACTTACAAACTTCGTAAGGATGCCAAATGGTATACGAGTGAAGGGGAAGAATATGGTGCTGTAACGGCTCAAGACTTTGTTACTGGGATCAAACACGCGGTTGAGTCTAAATCAGAAGGTCTCTTCTTGATTCAAAATTCGATCAAAGGTTTGGATGCCTACGTAAAAGGGGAAACCAAAGACTTTAACACGGTTGGAGTGAAAGCTTTAGATGACCACACCATCCAATATACTTTGGTTCGTCCAGAAAGCTTCTGGAACTCAAAAACAACCTCAGGTGTTCTTTTCCCAGTCAATGCGGATTTCTTGAAATCTCAAGGAAAAGATTTTGGTTCTTTGAAACCTAGCAGCATCTTATACAATGGTCCGTTCTACTTGAAATCTTTGACTTCAAAATCTGAAATTGAATTAGTCAAGAACAAAGATTATTACGATGCGAAAAATGTTCATATCGACAATGTCAAATTGACCTTTAACGATGGATCAAACCCAGATTCTATTATTAAGAACTTTGAAAAAGGTCAATATTCCTTTGCATCTGTTATGCCAAACAGTTCGACTTATAAGAGTGTCAAGAAAAACTTTGGCGACAACATTGTCTACGGTTTGCAATTAGGAACATCCTACTATCTTGGATTCAACTTGGACCGTCAAAAGTATGACCACACTGCCAAAACAACGGATGAACAAAAAGCTTCTACCAAGAAAGCAATCTTGAACAAGGACTTCCGTCAAGCGGTGAACTTTGGCTTTGACCGCAAATCATATGCGGCACAAGTATCTGGATCTGATGCGGCTGAAAATACCCTTCGTAGCACCTTGGTACCACCAACTTATGTCCAAGTCAATGGAGAAGATTTTGGTAAGGTCGTTGAAAAACAATTGGTTACCTATGGGGATCAATGGAAGGGTGTGAGCCTGGCCGATGGTCAAACTAGCCTTTACAACCCAGAAAAAGCCAAAGCTTCATTTGCGAAAGCCAAAGCTGAATTGCAAAAACAAGGCGTTCAATTCCCAATTCATTTGGACTACATTGTCAGCCAAGTGGACAACAGCATGGTCCAACAAGCTAGCTCCTTCAAACAATCTGTAGAGTCAGCGCTTGGTGCAGACAATGTCGTTGTAGACCTTCAAAAGGTTTCGGATGATGATTTCCAAAATATCACCTACTTCAGCGATACTGCTGCTGCGAGAGATTACGATATCTCAGGCGGTGGTTGGGCTCCTGACTACCAAGACCCATCGACTTACCTCGAAAGTATCAGCCCAGTAAATGGTTCTGTCTTCTACTATCTTGGTATTGATGCAGGTTCAAACAATCCAGCCATTGCAACAGTTGGTTTGGATCAATACGCTAACATGTTGAAAGACGCCGATGCTGAATTGTTGGATCAAGCTAAACGCTATGAAAAATATGCAGCAGCGCAAGCATGGTTGACAGATAGCTCGATTACGCTTCCAACTGTTTCAAATGGTGGTGCTCCAATGCTTCAACGGACCGTACCATACAGCCGTGCTGCTTCATGGGTTGGTACAAAAGGAACAGGAACCTTCTACAAATATCTTGAAATGTCCAAAGATGTTGTCACAACAAAAGACTTTAACAAGGCCAAAGAAGAATGGTTGAAGAAAAAAGCAGAATCCAATAAAAAAGCTCAAGAAGATCTCAAAGATCACATCGAAAAGAAAAAATAAATCAATCATTGTTCCATCAATGAGGATAAAAAAAGTCGGAACCTTCATGTGAGGGTTCCGGTTTTTTAGGTATCGAATGTTAGTCCATCTCGTTCTTTTAGATGAAAGATAGATCAACCACTGCATCTTGCTCGGCAATCCAAAAACAGTTAAGAGGCTAGGACTTTTGGCCCAGCCTCTTAACTATAGACGGGTGATCATCATTCTATTCACTAAATCTTAAAAAATAGCCTTCTGGATCTAAAACTGCAAATTCATGAGGATAGATATAATGGTCGCCAACAAGAAATTCTCTTTTGTTGTACCCTATGCTTTTTAGCGAAAACGTTTCCTATTTAAATAAACTCTAAAAAATGATAAAATATTTGTAAGTCAACCGCTTAAGGAGGTTAAGCATTGTGAAAAACAAAATCTTATTAGGTTCTATGACGCTCCTATCTGCATTTATACTAGCAGCATGCGGAAATAGAGAAAAGAAAACAAACGAAACTACAGCAGCACCAACAACTGAAGTCACTAAAGAAACTACGGATGCACCAACGACAACAACTCAAACAACAACTCCTGGGTCTTCTTCTGGGGCAAAAGAAATATCCCTTGCAGATACTCAACGTATCGGAAATGAAAAATTTGGTTATATCAATATCCCTAAAGATTGGGTCGTACGCACTACTCGAAGTAGCAAAGCGCTCGAATATTTATCACCAGACAAAAACAATGCGTTAATAATGGATTCAAACACTAAAGATACTGTTAAACTTGGCCCCAACGAAACCTTTGACGCAGAGTTACTTGCGAACCGTTTATATAGCTCATTCGGAAAACACAAAAATCGAACTAGTATAGAAGGTGTAAAAGCTATATTTGCCGGTGGGGACGCTTTCTTAATAAAAGTAACAGTTAAAGATGGGAGTACTTTATACGTATGGGTATTCCAAAAAGGAGATAAAGTATACACAATCATAATCCAAGGTTCAGAAGATATGATTAAATCCTTAAGACCTGTTCTCGAGCAATCTTGGGGCCTAGATCCGAATACTCCGGGGAAATAATCCTTAAAAAACTAAAAGAGACTAATCAATGTTGAACTGCACCCCAAAAGTTAGACAGAAAAATCTAACTTTTGGGGTGTTTTTATT